>DATJYZ010000378.1:0-21883 GCA_035499355.1 Burkholderiaceae bacterium
GGCCCCGAAGCGCATCCGCGTGAACTGCATCGCGCCGGGCTCGATCGAATTCGACGGCGGCGTGTGGGACCAGCGCAAGAAAGCCCGCGATCCGCTGTACGACCGCGTGCTCGCCGGCATCCCGTGGGGCCGCATGGGCGCTCCCGAAGAGGTGGCCGAGGTGGCCTTGTTCCTGGCATCACCGCACGCGCGTTGGGTCACCGGCCAGACGATCGCGGTCGACGGCGGGCAGTTGCTGGGCGGCTGAGGCGCGGTACGCCGTGGAGGCAATGTCAGCGCATGCGCGAGCGCAGGCGGACCGTCTCGCCCGCCACCATGAACGATCCCCAACCGCGGTGGTGCAGGGTGCGCGGGTCCTTGCGGCGCGGATCGATCCACGCCTGCACGACCTCGAGCACGAACAAGCCATAGCGATTGACCGCGCGCGTGTCGTGCACGCGGCACTCGAGGTTGGCGAAGCACTCGGCGATCAGCGGTGCCTGCACCCGAGACGCCGGCAGCGCGGTCAGACCGACGGTGGCGAACTTGTCGGTGTCGCGCCCCGACGTGTTGCCGCAGCGGACTACCTGGTCGGCGAGCTCGACGCCGGGGATGGCGATCACGCACTGGCGCGTCGATCTCAAGGTTGCGAAGCTGAAATTGCGATCGCTGATCACGCAACCCACCAGCGGCGGCTCGAACTCCATCATCGTGTGCCACGACATCGGCATCACGTTGGGGCGGCCGCGGCGCGCAGTGGTCATCAGGACCACGGGGCCGGGTTCGAGCAGCCCGTAGACCTTGGCCAGCGGATACCGCCGCCGCGCCGCCTCAGCCTTTGGCATAGCCGACCGTCTGCGCGAAGGTGACGAACTGCGATGCCGGCAGCGCCATCGTGCGCGCCAAGGCGGCGGTGTCGACCGCACCGCGAAACACGCTGGCCAGGCCTTCGGCGGCGCAGAACAGGTAGACGTTCTGTCCGATGAAGCCGGCGTCGACCGAGGCATACAGACGTCGCTCCTCCGGCGACACATCGGTCATGCGTTCGCCATGCGCCACGTAGATCAGGTTCACCGGCGCGACGCCGACGAAGTCCTGCATCCCGGTCTTGGCGCGGATGTCGCCGGCCTGGTGGGCCTGCAGTTCGTGCGCCTTCGGCTCGTACAGCCAGGTGCCCTCGGCGGTCGAGACGTAGACGTCGATCACCATCACGTGACGCCAGTACGGTGCAGTGCGGTCGCCGCTCGGGCGATTGATGCCAAAGGCGGCCCACAGCAGGTCCGACAGCGTCTGCAGCGGCAGCGCGCGGCTGCTGTACTCGCGCGTCGAGTGTCGCAGCTTCAACGCATTCATCAGGGGCATTCCACCTTCCATGCGCGGAGGCGGCAGACGCATCGGTTGCAGCGGTTGCGCGGCCGCGCCGGCGGACAGGGCCGAACCTGCGAGCAGGCCGACTTGGATCACTTCGCGTCGACTCATCATGGGATCCCTTCGGTTCGGTCATCGGGCGCGCGGTCTCAGCGCCGGGCCGCCTGCAGCACCGCGCGGTGCACCAGCGCGGCGAGCAGCGGCAGCTTGTAGGCGTTGTTCGCCAACGGCGTCGCGCCTTCGAGCGCGGCGCGGGCCGCCGCGCGCGCGATCGCGTCGTCGATCGTCCGCCCGACGAGCGTCTGCTCGGTGGCACGGGCGCGGTGCGGCACCGGCGAGGCCGCACCCAACACCACCGACGCGGATCGGCAGACATGCTGGGCGTCGAGCTCGATCATCACCGCCACGTCGGCCAGCGGCCAATCGAAGGCGGCGCGCTCGCCTTGCTTGAGGTGCACGCTGCGGGCGCCGGCCGCCAGCGGCGGCAGGTGCAGCGCGGTGACGATCTCGCCGGCGCGCAGGTCGTTCTCGCGCCGCGGATCCTGCTGCGGCGCGACGAAGAAGCGCTCCAACGGCACGATCCGCGTCGCCCCGCTCGCGTCGGTGCACTCGATGCTCGCGTGCAGCGCCACCAGCGCGGTGGCCAACGTCGACGGGTGGACGATCGCGCACGGCAGGTTGTCGAACACGGCGTGATGGGCGTTCTCACCGGCCAGCGCGAAGCACGCCGCGCCGCCCTTGCGCAGGCACGGGTAGGCGGCACTGCGAAAGTACCAGCAGCGGGGCCGCTGCAGCAGATTGCCGCCGACGGTGGCCACCTGGCGGATCTGCGGGCTCGCCGACACCTGGGCGGCCTGCGCCAGCGCTGGCGCACGCGCGCGCACCAGCGGGTCGTCGGCCAGTCGCGCCAGCGTGACCAGCGCGCCGATGCGCAGGCCGCGCGGGCCGTCGGCCGCGACGGCGTCGAGGCCCGGGATGCCGCGCAACGACACCACCATGGCCGGCGACAGCAGGCCTTCCTTCATCAGGTCGAGCAGGTCGATGCCGCCGGCCTTGGCAACGGCGACCGTCGGCTCGGACGAGGCCGACGGCTGGCTCATGGCCGCCGACACGGTGCTCGAGATGGCGGTTGCGGCCTCGACGAGGCTGCCAGGCGCGAGCCAGGCGAAGGCATCCATCGTCAGCTCCGCGCGGGCATCCCGCCCAGCGCCGCCAGCACCGCCGCCGGCGTCATCGGCAGGTCGCGCAACCGCACGCCGATCGCGTTGTAGACCGCATTGGCGATCGCCGGCGCGGTGGCGATGTTCGCAGGTTCGGCGATGCCGTAGGCGTCGGTGGCGCTGCGCCCCTGGTAGTTCTCGAGCACGACCACCTCGATATGCGGCGCATCGCCGGCGGTGGCGATCTTGTAGTGCTCGAGATCGGCGTTGAGCATGCGGCCGCTGTGGCGATCGAGCACGCGGTTCTCCAGCAGCGCGAACGACAGGCCCATCAGCACGCCGCCTTGCACCTGGCTCTCGATCTGCTTGGGGTGCATCGGGCGCCCGCAGTCCTGCACCGCCACCACATGCTCGACGCGCACCACGCCGGTGTCGGTGTCGACCGCAACCTCGGCGAACTGCACGCCGCCCAAGTCCTGCTGCGCCTGCGCCATGTCGCCGAAACGCTGACGGAAGCCGCCGTAGTCGTCGCTGCGGCTGGCCACGGCGCTGATGCGGTCGGTGCGCAGCAGAGCCGCGGCCTGCGTGAAGGCCAGACCGCGCGCCGGATCGCCGCGCACGACGATGCGCCCGTCGCGCGCCACCAGCTCGTCGGGCGCGGCGTGCAGCGCGGGCGCCGCGACGCGCAGCAGGTCCTGCAGCACGCGCCAAGCGGCGCTGCGCGCCGGCGGGCTGATCGATGCCGTGGTCAGGCTGCCGTACGACGGTGGCCCCGCCGGGAACTCGGTGTCGCCGATGCGCACGGTGATGTCGCTCGCGCGCAGCCCCAGCACTTCGGCCACCACCTGCGCCAGCACCGTGCCGATGCCCGTGCCGATGTCCTGCACGCCCGACAGCACCTCGACGACGCCGTCGCGCATCACGCGCACCTCGCACGATGCGTTGAGCTGCACGTTGGCGCCCCAGATCGATTGCGCCATGCCGAGACCGCGCTTGATCGGCCCCGGGTCGGCGCCCGGAGGGCGGCGGCGCGCCCAGCCGATGCGCTCGGCGCCGAGCCGCCGCTCCTCGCGTCGCACCGGGCTGAGGTCGATGCGGTCGCGTAGACGCAGCGGATCGATCGCCAGCCGCTCGGCCAGCTCGTCGATCGCTTGCTCCAGCGCCCACGCTCCCTGCACGTTGCCCGGCGCGCGCATCGGGCAGCCGGGGCCGGCGTGGGTGAAAACGTCGTGCTGCGCGCTCTCGAAGTTGGCGCAGCTGTACAGCGTCTGCGCGTTGTTGCCGACCCCGGCGCCCAGGCCGATGCCGGCGGTGCCGTAGCTGGTGAGCGCGATGGCCGTCAACGCGCCATCGCGTCGTGCGCCGATGCGCAGGCGCTGCGACGTGCCCGGGCGGTTGCCGGTGTCCATCTGCTCCTCGCTGCGCGTGAGCACGATGCGCACCGGCGCGCGTGCCTGGCGCGACAGCATCACCGCAGCGCGGCCGTAGCTGCCGAGGGAAGACTTCGAGCCGAAGCCGCCGCCCATGCCGTCGACCACCACGCGCACGCGATTCAGCGGCAGCGCGAAGGCCTGCGCCAGCTCGCGTCGCACGCCGGCGGTGTACTGCGTCGAGAGGTAGACGGTGAGGCCGTCGGCGCGCCAGTCGGCGACCACCGCGTGCGGCTCCATGCAACAGTGCGTCTGCACCTGCGTGCGGTACTCGCCCTCGAGCACCACGTCGGCCTGCGCGAAGCCGGCGGCGACGTCACCGCGACGGTCGAGCGCCGGGCCGCGCACGTTGCCGTTCAGCGGCAGGTTCTCGCGTGCGGGAAAACCCCCCGCACCACCCGGCGCCGCCTGCGCCGCGTAGACGCGCGCCGCATCGGGCTCGCGGGCGCGGTCGAGATCGACCACGAACGGCAGCGGTTCGTAGTCGGCGTGGATCCGTCGCAGCGCGTCTTCGGCGGCAACGATCGACGTGGCGGCGACGGCAACCACCGGCGCACCGACGTAGCGCAGCACCGCATGCGACGGATCGCCGGTGTCGATCATCGACAGCACCGCGCGCACGCCGGGTTGCGCTGCGGCGGCCGTGGTGTCGAGGCTGCGCACCCTGGCGTGCGCGTGCGGTGAACGCAGGATGCGTCCGTGCAGCATGCCCGGCAGCACGACGTCGACCGTGTAGCGGGTGGCTCCCGTGACCTTGGCCCGCCCATTCCAGCGTGGCACGCTGCGGCCGATCACGCTCAGCTCCGCGTTCGGCGGCAGCGGCGGCGGCTCGTCGGCGCCGACCTCGCGCGTCACGCGGCCCAGGCCCACGCTGGCGATGCCGCTGGGCCAGGCGTCGGTGCGGGTGCCCTCGGACACTCGTCAGCCCTTGATCGCCTTGGCCGCCGCGAGCGTGGCGTCGACCACGTGCGGATACGTGCCGCAGCGACACAGGTGCCCGGCGATCGCCGCGTTCACGTCGTCGGCGCTCGGATCGGGCTGGCGCGCCAGCAAGGCGGCGCAACTCATCGCCATGCCGGGCGTGCAGAAGCCGCACTGCATCGCGTCGTGCGCGATGAAGGCCTCCTGCACCGGATGCAACGCGTTGCCGCGGGCGAGGCCTTCGATCGTGGTCACGCGGTGGCCTGCGGCATCGACAGCCAGCAGCATGCACGAGCAGACCGGATGGCCGTCGAGCCACACAGTGCAGGCCGAGCAGGCGCCGCGGTTGCAGGCGATCTTGGTGCCGGTCAACGCAAGCGCGCCGCGCAGCACCTCCGCCAGCGTGGTGCGCGGCTCGATCCGCAGCGTGTGCCCGACCTCGTTGACGACCAAGTCGATCGACAAGGCCGTTGCGGGCGATCCCCCGCCACCCGGCGCCTCGGCGCCGGCCGCCGGCGCCGATGTCCAGCTTGGCCCGACACCCGTGGCGGCCCCGGTCTGCAAGAACGCTCGGCGCGAGAGGTGGGCAGGCATCTTGGTGCTTCACTGCGCCGACCAAATCCGCTGCGAAGCGCATCGGCCGGTACGCGAATCCAGTGTAGGGACGCGACCTGCGTCGGCCTTGATCCGCCGCAACAAACGCGCGCGGCGTGCGCGCACCGCGTCGGCTCGGCCATCGCACCGGCTCTAGAAGACGTACTGCACGCGCATCGTGAACATGCGGCCGTCGCGGCCGTAGATCGAGCCGTACAGGTAGGCCGCCTGCACCAGCAGCGCCTGCTTGTCGTCGACGCGCAGCGTGCCGAACAGAGCCGGCCCCGCGCGATGCGACTGCTGGTCGCGCGGCAGCCAGTGGTCCCACGGCCCCAGTTCGCCGAAGCCCTGCAGGCCGACGTGCAGCCACGGCTGCCAGCGGTGCCGCAGCTGCCACTGGTACTTCATCTGCGTGGCCCCGCTGTCGAGGCCGCCCCAGCCGCGCTCGAAGAAGACGTTGCCGTTGAGCTGGGTGCGGCCGACATCGGTCTGCAGCACCGGGCCGAACTCGATCGCGCGGCCGCGGTCGTCGAGCTGGTTGGCGACCAGCTGCGCGTGCAGCCCGATGTCCAGCGGCAGCTCGCCCTGCGTCAGCAGGAAGTCGTTCTGCCAGTTCAGCGTGCTGAGTTGCGTGCTGAGCGGTGCCGAGCCGACGTAGCTGGCAAACAGTTCGGTGGACCAGCGCGACGTCACGCCGTAGCCGAGGCCGACTTCGGGCCAGACGACTTCGGGCCTGTTCGGGTACTTGACGGTCCAGTAGCGCAGGTCGGCGTTGGCCAGGCCCTGGTTGTCGTAGACGGTGACCACGTAGTAGCCGGGGTCCGCGCCGACCGGGATCGCGGCGGCACCCAGGGCGCACGCCAGCACGCCGCGCAGCCACCGGCGCGGCGCCGCCAGCGGGCGGACCGCGGCACGCACGGCGCTCAGTCGAGGCCCGCCAGCAGCGACGCCGGAGCGTCCTGCTCGACGGCGTCGGGCACGCTCCAGCGATCCAGCCAGGCGGCGAACTGCGCCGCCGGCATCGGCCGTGCGATGTAGTAGCCCTGACCCTGGTCGCAGCCCAGCGCGTCGAGCAGCTTCCAGGTGCGGGCGGTCTCCACGCCTTCGGCCACCACCGAAAGGCCCAGGTTGTGCGCCAACTCGATCGTCGAGCGCACGATCTTGGCGTCGTCGTGGTCGCGCTCGACGGTCATCACGAAGCTCTTGTCGATCTTCAGCTCGTCGACCGCCAGGCGCTTGAGGTATGCGAGCGACGAGTAGCCGGTTCCGAAGTCGTCGATCGACAGGCGGAAGCCGAGCCGGCTGAGCTGCTCGAGCGTGACCTGCGCGCGCTGCGGATCCTCCATGATCGCGCCCTCGGTCAGCTCCAGGCACAGCGCGTTCGGCGGCGTGCCGTGCTCGTGCACGATCGCCGCCAGTCGCGACGCCAGGTCGGCGTCCATCAGGTCGCGTGGCGACAGGTTCACGCTCAGGCACAGGCCGTTGGCAGCGTGCGTGGTGCGCCATGCGCGCGCCGCGGCGCCGACCATCCAGGTCGAGATGTGCCGCACGAAGCCGGCCTGCTCGGCGAACGGCACGAACTCGAATGGCGGCAGCAGGCCGCGCTGCGGATGCTGCCAGCGCACCAGCGCCTCGGCGCCGACCACCCGGCCGCACCCGAGGTCGACCTTCGGTTGCAGGAACAGGCGCAGCTCGTCGTGCGTCACCGCATGCCGCAGCTCGCCCAGCAGCGTCAGCGACTCCTGGCTGCCGGCGTCGAGCCGCGCCTCGTAGACCTGGCTGCTGCTGCGCTGGCGCTTGGCCGCGTACATCGCCAGCTCGGCGCGGCTGAGCAGCAGGCCGGCGTCGCGTCCGTGGCGCGGAAACGTGGCGATGCCGATGCCGGCGCTCAGATCGACGGTCTGGTCGCCGATGTGCACCGGCGCTTCGAATTCGCGCTGGATGCGCCGTGCGATCGTGACCGCCATGGTCTCGTCGGCGCCCTCGAGCAGCAGCGCGAACTCGTCGCCGCCCAGCCGCGCGAGCAGGTCGCCCGACGATTCGCAGAACGGCCGCAGGCGTTCGGCAACGCCGCACAGCAGCTGGTCGCCGAAGCGGTGGCCCAGCAGGTCGTTGACGTGCTTGAAGCGATCGAGATCCAGCAACAGGATCGCGCACGTGGCGTCGCTGCCACGCAGCCGTTCGTGCAGCTTGTGGCCGAACTGCTCACGGTTGGGCAACCCGGTGAGCGGATCCCAGAACGCGAGCCGTTGCACTTGGCGCTCGCGCTCCTGGATGCCGACGCGCATCGCCTCCAGCGCGCGTGCCAGGTCGCCGACCTCGTCACCGGCGGTGCGCGGCACCGGCGTCTCGTAGTCGCCGCTGCCGAGGCGGCGCGCCGACTCCGACAGCGCGCGCAACGGCTTGCTGATGCGCCGCGCCGTCAGCACGCTGCCGATCGCGAACACGGCCACGCCCAGCACCGTGAGTGCCAGCAGCGTCAGCTGCAGGTGGCGGTACGGTGCCACCGCCTCGTCGAACGAGCGCATCAGCGCCACGCCGAGCTGCTGCCCCGGTGCGTCGAGCAGGCCGACGTAGCGCGCGCGCAGGTGCTCGTCGCCGAGCGTTAGCGGGAACTGCTGCGCGCCGTAAGGCACCTGCCCGGTCACCGCGCCGGTGTCGTCACCGTCGAGCACCGAGGCCAGCGCCTGCCAGGGCCCATCGCCCTGGCGTGCCAGCAGCACCGCCTGCAGGCGCGACAGACGCTGCACTTCCCGCAGCACCGCCTGGTCGAGCGCGAAGGCCATCAGCACCCAGCCGCCGAGCCCGGCGGCGCCGACCGGCACCGCCACCACCTGGTAGGCGCGGCCCTCGACCAGCGCCAGCCGCACCGGTGCCGGCGCGTCGCCCGTAGCGACCGCCTGCCGCGTCCTCAGCTGGGGCAGCAACGCCACGAACGGGGCCGCCTGGTCGGTGGTGGCCGTGACGAGGCGGAGGTCGGCATCGGTGTAGGCCACCAGGCTGGCCTTGATGCGCTCGCCGTGCGTGGCCAGCGCGTCCCTCAGCGTCTCGCGCAACTCGTCGCCGCGCACGCCCTCGGCCAGCACGCTGCGAAACCCATGATCCTTCTCGAGCAGGCGCGCCGCGTCCTCGCGCGCGCGACCGTCCTGCACCAACTGGCGCCGCAGGATGCGCTCGCCGGTCTGCAGCTCCTGCGCGATCGACGCGTCGGCGTTGCGGGCGATGCTGTGGTTGATGAGAGCGAAGCTGGCCAGTTGCACCACCAGCAGCAGCGCCAGGAACAGCGCGACGATGCGGCCCTCGAGACGCCGGAGGTTGACGAAGTCGGGCAGCGTCATCGCACGATGCGGTGTCAGTCGGCCATCAGGTCGAGCGTCAGCTCGCTGCTGCCGCCATCGCCGGCCACGCGCAGCGGCTGGCTGCGCAGCGTCGTACTGCCGAGGCGCGGATGCCAGTAGAGCAGCCGGTGCTGGCCGACCGGCAGGTCCATGCGCACCCAGCCATCGGCATCGGACTTGGCGAACAGCGGCGTGTCGACCACGACGATGTGCGCGCTCATGCGGTCGTGGATGTTGCAGCCGAGCGTGGCGACGCCCGGCTTGTCGAACACCTCGGGTCTGGCCGGCGTGCCGGCGTAGAGCTTGATGTCGAACGTCTTGGTCGGCGAGAACGAGTAGACGTGATGCCGCACGGTGTCGAAGTTCGGAAAGCTGACCGCGGTGCCGGTCTGGATCACCAGCACGTAGGGCTGGAACTGGCGCTGCCGCTGCACCATCTGGGCGGCGGCCTGCGCTCCAGCGATGCGGGGTTCGCCGTTGACCTCGACCGCGACCACGGCGTCGGACACCGGCTGCCCGGCGGCGTTGCGGACCCGAACGGCCCAGGGCGCCGCCGTCGCGGCGTGGCTCGCCAGTGCGATCAACGCGCCGATCAGCACGCAGCGTGTGCGTCGGTGCGCAAACGCCGACCCGTTGAGGCTCTGGCCGGCGCGTGCGAATGGCTGAGGCGACTGCATGGTGGGACAACGACCTCGGTGCGTGCCGAAGGATTGTCGGTACGCGTGAGCAGGGCCTCACGGGAGAAAAGCGGTATCTTTGCGCGGCCGCAGAAGGCTTGGGCCGAGGCGGTGCCGTCGCTCAGCCGGAATTCAGGCGTTACAGCGGGCTCGCGCTGCGGGGCTATTCTTCGCGCCGTGGTGTTCGTGCGGTATTTGGCGCCGTCAGCAGGAGCAACGATGACAAGCCACCCTTGGATCCGAACCGCGGCCGTCGCGTCGCTGTGCGCGCTGGCGGGCGTCGGCACGCGCGCCGAGAGCCTCGCCTCGTCGGCCTCGAGCGCCGGCTCGTCGGCCTCGAGCGCCGGTTCGGCGTCGTCGGGCAGCGTGTCCGATTCGCTGAACAACTCCAGCAAGAGCTCGACGCGCACCACCACCACCGCCGACGGCGACTACCGGGTGATCGAGGTCGCCGACGTGGCCGAGCGGCCGACGATGCTGCGCCTCACTTTGCGCGCCGCCGAGGACGACCCGGCGTTCACGCTGACATTGCCGCGCCAGGCGTTGGGCCCGCGCGGCATCGCCAGCGGCGACGTGGTGCAGGTGCGCAATCGCGACTACGGCCTGGAGTTCGCGCGCGACAACGGCGCCGGTGCACGCGAGGCGTTCTTCCTCGTGCTGGTCGACGACTGGCGGCGCCAGCTCGAGGCGCACCCGGTCACGCTCTGACGCGGCCATCGCGTGCACGCAGCCTGGCTGGCCGCGGCGCTGCTGGCTGCTGCGACCGCGGCGGCGCCGCGCGCGTCGGCGGCGCTGCGCTTTTGCGATCGCCCCGAGCCGCCGACCGCACAGCAACAGAGCCGGCTGCTGCAGTTCGTCGCCATCGCGCGGCGCGAGCTCGAAGGCAGCGGCGACGCGGTGGCCCTCGTCTCGCGCTCGGGCATCGACCTGAGGCGCTTCCGCCTGCGCTACTCGCATGCCGGCGTCAGCCTGCGAGCGAGCAGCAATGCGCCGTGGTCGGTGCGGCAGCTGTACTTCGCCTGCGACGAGCGCAGGCCGCGGCTGTACGACGAGGGGCTGGCGGGCTTCGTGTTCGGCACCGACGACCCGCGTGCCGGCTACCTGTCGATCGTCTGGTTGCCGCGCGATGCCGCCAACCGCCTCGAGAGTGCGGTGCTCGACAACGCACGCGCGTTGCGGCTGCTGGCGGCCGACTACAGCGCCAACGCGTACCCGTTCAGCGTGCGCTACCAGAACTGCAACCAGTGGCTGCTCGAGATGCTGGCGGCCGCCTGGGGCGAGCTGCCCGACGACGAGCGGCTGCGCGAGCATGCGCAGGCCTGGCTGTCGGCCCAGCGCTACGAACCCGCGAGCATCGAGGTCGGCTCGCACGCGGTGATGTTCGCCGGCCAGTTCGTGCCGTGGATCCACCTCGATGATCATCCCGAGGCCGATCGCTATGCGCTGCGCCTGCGCACCAGCGTGCCCGGGTCGATCGAGGCCTTCGTGCACGCCCGCTACCCGACCGCGCGGCGCGTCGAGCTGTGCCACGACGCGCAGCGCGTGGTCGTGCGCCGCGGCTGGGAGCCGTTGGCCGACGGCTGCCGGCCCGGGCCCGGCGACACGGTGATCGTGCTGGACTGAATCGGGCCGGGCGCGCCGGCGCCGGGCCGCGTATGCTCGATGCCGCCTCGTTCGAGGAGACGCCGATGCCTGCCGTACCCCGACCGTTCGAACTGCAGGTGCCCGATGCGGCGCTGGCTGACTTGCGCGAGCGGCTGGCGCGCACGCGCTGGCCCGACGAGGCGCCGGGCGAGCCCTGGGCCTACGGCAGCAGCGTCGGCTACCTGCGCGAGCTGGTGGCGTACTGGCGCGAGCACTTCGACTGGCGCGCGCAGGAAGCGCGGCTCAACGCCTTTGCGCAGTTCAAGGTGCCGCTGGCCGGCATCGAGCTGCACTACCTGTGCGTGCCGGGCAAGGGGCCCGATCCGTGCCCGCTGCTGCTGTCGCACGGATGGCCGGGTTCGGTGTTCGAGTTCGTCGATCTGATCCCGCGGCTCACCGACCCGGGCCGCTTCGGCGGCGATGCGGCCGACGCTTTCACGGTCGTGGCCCCTTCGTTGCCGGGTTATGGCCTGTCGTTCGCGCCGGGTCAACCGCGCTTCGGGGTCGAGGCGATCGCCGATGTCTTTGCCGCCTTGATGACCGACGTGCTCGGCTTCGGGCGATTCGCGGCGCAGGGCGGCGATTGGGGTGCGTTCGTCACGTCGCGACTCGGCGCGGTGCATGCCGACAAGCTGATCGGCATCCACCTCAACCTGCTCGCGGTACGACGTGATCCGAGGGTCATCGCCAACCCGACGCCCGAAGAGGCGAAGTTCCTGCGCGAGCTCGAGCACTGGCTGAAGGAGGAAACCGGCTACCAGTGGATCCAGGGCACACGGCCGCAGACGCTGGCGTTCGGCCTCACCGATTCACCGGCCGGGCTGGCGGCCTGGATCGTCGAGAAGTTCCGCGCCTGGTCCGATTGCGGCGGCGACGTCGAGCGCGCGTTCACCAAGGACCAGCTGCTGGCGGACATCGCGCTGTACTGGTTCACCGGCGCGATCGGTTCGTCGTTCTGGCCTTACTACGCGCGCATGCACGACCGGTGGCCGATTCCCGACGCTGGTGTCGCGGTGCCGACGGGCTACGCCGAGTTTCCGTGCGAGATCGTGAGGCCGCCGCGCTCGCTGGCGCAGACGATGTACAAGGACATCCGTCGCTGGAGCGTGATGCCGCGCGGCGGCCACTTCGCGGCCATGGAGCAGCCCGAGGCGCTGGCGCGCGAGATCACCGAGTTCTTCCGGCCGCTGCGCACGCGATGATCGCGCGCCCGGATCGGCACCGGTGGCTGCGGTGAGCCGGCGGCACGATCGCCGGTCCGGCCCTGCGCGCCGCGGCTGCGGGCTGATCGATCGCGCAGTGACCCCTGGCCACGGCGGACGACTCCCGTGTGCGAGGATCGCCGCTTTGCGCCGATACGCTTCGCGATCCTCATGAGTCTCCTGTTCACTCCGTACGCGCTGGGGCCGCTGACGCTGGCCAACCGCATCGTCGTGGCGCCGATGTGCCAATACTCCGGCGACGACGGCAGCGCGAGCGCATGGCACGCCATGCACCTCGGGCAGCTCGCCATCTCCGGCGCCGGCCTGTTGATCATCGAGGCCACGGCGGTCGAGGCCATCGGCCGCATCACGCCCGGTTGCCTCGGTCTGTATTGCGACGCCAACGAGGCGGCGCTGGCCCAGGTGCTGGCGGGCGTGCGGCGCTATTCGTCGGTGCCGATCGCGATCCAGCTGGCACACGCCGGCCGCAAGGGTTCGAGCGAAGTGCCGTGGCGTGGTGGCTCGCTGATCGCGCCTCAGGACGGTGGCTGGCGTCCGGTGGCGCCGTCGGCGCTGGCGCATGCCGAAGGCGAGGCGGTGCCGATCGCGCTCGACGATGCGGGGCTCGCGCGCGTGCGCCAGGCGTTCGTCGACGCGGCACGGCGCGCGCATCGGCTCGGCCTGGCCGCGATCGAGCTGCACTCGGCGCACGGCTACCTGCTGCACGAGTTCCTGTCGCCGCTCGCGAACCAGCGTGGCGATGCCTTTGGCGGGACGCTCGCCAACCGCATGCGCTTCCCGCTCGAGGTGTTCGACGCGGTGCGCGCCGCGGTGCCGGCGTCGATGCCGGTGGGTGTGCGCTTGTCGGCCACCGACTGGGTCGACGGCGGCTGGGACCTCGAACAGAGCGTCGTCTACGGCCGGGCGCTGCGCGAACGCGGCGCCAGCTACCTGCACGTGTCCAGCGGCGGCGTCTCGCCGTTGCAGAAGATCACCGCAATACCGGGCTACCAGGTGCCATTCGCGCAGCGCCTGCGCCAGGAGGTCGGGCTGCCGACCGTCGCGGTGGGGCTGATCACCGAGGCCGAGCAGGCCGAGGCCATCATCGCGGGCCACCAGGCCGATCTGGTGGCGATGGCGCGCGCGATGCTCTACGACCCGCGCTGGCCCTGGCACGCGGCGGCGCAGCTGGGCGCGCAGGTGACCGTGCCGCCGCAGTACTGGCGCAGCCAGCCGCGCGGCCTGGGCAAGCTGTTCGGCGACGTGCGCACCGGGCAACGTTGACACGCTAGACCGACCCGCACTTGCCGCCGCATTCGTCGGCGGCCTTGTCGGTCGCTGCCGTGACCCCATCTGATCCGTCTGTCCTGCCCGATCGGGCAGGGCCGGCCAGCCTGGACGGTGGAGGCGCTGCGTCGTTGCCGTGCGCACGATGCATCCCTCGACGAACGAACCGGGATCCGCAGATGAACACCAGCGAGCGCGAAACCTTGCCACTGGCCGACGCCGTCGAACGCGTCGCCGCATCGGTGGTCGGCGTGGTCACGCGGCGCCAGCGCGGCGCCGCCGTGGTGTGGCGCGAAGGCGTGGCCGTGACCAGCGCCTCCAGCCTCTGGCGCATGCGCGGCGTGGCGATCGTGCTGCCCGACGGCGAACAGATCGACGCGACGCTGCGCGGCAGCGACGCCGCCACCGACCTCGCGGTGCTGTCGTTCGCCGACCGGGGCGTGCCGGCGCTGGCGCGCGATGGCGGGGCCAGCGTGCGCGTCGGCGACGTGGTGTTTGCCGTCGGTCGCGAGCCATCGGGCGCGGTGCAGGCGAGTTTCGGTCACGTGGGCGCGGTGGCCGGCGCGTGGCGCAGCTGGCGCGGCGGTGACATCGAGCGACTGATCCGCCTCGACGGCGGGCTCTTTCCGGGGTTGGCCGGTGCCGCGGTGGCCGACGCGTCGGGCCGCCTGCTCGGCGTGGCCAGCCCGATGTTCTCGCGCCACCACGGCGTGGTGCTGCCGGTGGCGACGGTCGAGCGCGTGCTCGAGCAGTTGCTCGCGCACGGCCGTGTGCGCCAGGGCTACCTCGGCATTGCGGCACAGCCGGTGCGGGCGCAGCGCGAGGGCGTCGGGGTCGACGGGCTGCTGGTCAGCTCGGTGGCCGACGACGGTCCGGCGGCGCGCGCCGGCCTGCTGGTGGGTGACGTGATCGTCGCGCTCGCCGGCCAGCCGGTGAGCAGCCTCGACGCGCTGCGCGAGCGCTTGCAGGTCGGTGCGCAGACCGACGTCGAGATCGCGCGCGGCGGCCGCGCGCAGACGCTGTCGATGCAAGTGGCCGAACGACCGCAGGCGCGTTGCGGATGAGCCCGTTGCCGCGCATCGTGATCGTCGGTGCATCGCCGCTGCTGGCCGACGGCGTGGCCGCGGCGCTGCGCGACGGTGCGTGGAGCGTCGCGCGCGGCGGCGCCGACGACGATGCCGACGCCTGGGTGCTGCTCGACGATGGCGTCACCGTGCGCGGCGCCGGCGGCGCCAGCGCGCAGCTGTCGGCCGGCATCGCGGCGTCGAAGCTGCGCGCGGCCGTGAGCGCGGTGCTCGCCGGGCTGTCGGTGCGCGAGACGCCGTGGCCGATCGACATCGCCGAGCGCGAGCCGCTGACGCCGCGCGAGATCGAGGTGTTCGAGCTGCTCGGCAAGGGGCTCTCCAACCGCGACATCGCCGGCGTGCTCGGCATCTCGGCGCACACCGCCAAGTACCACGTCGCGCAGATTCTCGCCAAGGTCGGTGCGGCCACGCGGGCCGAGGCCGTGCGCGAAGGCCTGCGCCATGGCTGGATCGGCCTGTGAAGCGCGACGACATCGCGGTCGTCCCCGACGACCTCGAGCTGCTCGATGCCTACTCGCGCGCGGTGGTCGGCACGTTGGAGCGCACGCGCGCCGGCGTGGTGTCGCTGCGCATGCACGCGCGCCGCGGGCAGCGCGAAGGCGCGGGCTCGGGCTTCCTGATCACGCCCGACGGCTATCTGCTCACCAACAGCCACGTCGCCGATGCCGGCGACGCGATCACGGTCACGCTCGACGACGGCAGCGAGCACGCGGCACAGCGCGTCGGCGCCGACGTCGACACCGACCTCGCGCTGCTGCGCATCGGCGGCAGCGCAGCGTTGAGTCACCTCGAGCTCGGCGAGTCGAAGCACCTGCGCGTCGGCCAGGTGGTGATCGCGATCGGCAACCCGCAGGGGCTGTCGCACACCGTGACCGCCGGCGTCGTGTCGGCGCTCGGGCGCAGCCTGCGCGCGCGCAACGGCCGCCTGATCGAGGGCGTGATCCAGACCGATGCCAGCCTCAACCCGGGCAACTCCGGCGGCCCGCTGCTCGACACGCGCGCGCAGGTGGTCGGCGTCAACACGGCCATCATCGCCGGTGCGCAGCTGCTGTGCTTCGCGGTGCCGTCGGACACCGCGCGCTGGGTGGTCAGCGAGTTGCTGCGCCACGGCCGCGTGCGGCGCGCGTGGCTCGGCATCGTGGCGCAGAGCGTGCCGCTGCCGCGGCGCACGATGCTGCATCACCACCTCGGAGCGGCCGGCGCGGTGAGCGTCGACGAGGTGCTCGCCGACGGACCGGCGGCGCGCGCGGGCATCCGGGCCGGCGATCGCATCGTCGGCGTCGACGGCGTGGCGGTCAAGGACGTCGACACGCTGTACCGCGTGCTCGGCGGCGAACGGATCGGCCGCAGCGTGCGGGTGGAGCTGCTGCGCGGCGTTCACAAGCTCGCGCTCGACCTCGTGCCCGCCCTGCGTGCCTGAGGCGCTGGCGCCGCGTCTGGCCAGGCGCCGCCAGTCTTTGAACCGGCGCGGCGCGGCAACGATTGCATCTGTAATGCAGAGCGTTGACCGGGCGTCACCCGGCACAGCGTGTCTAGGGACATCGCCCGCCACTCGCCGTTCGAGGTCGCCATGCTTCCACCCACCTCTGCCGCCATGCTCGACGCCCAAGTCGGCTTTCACATCGAGGGCCGCGGCCGGCCCGTGGTGCTGCTGCACAGCTCGATGGGCTCCAAGGGCCAGTGGCGCGCGCTGGTCGAGCGCATGCGGCGCAGCCACCGCCTGATCGCGATCGACCTGCACGGCTACGGCACCTCGCCGATGCCTAGGCGGGGCGAGCCCTTCACGCTGCAGCACGAGGTGCGCCTGATCGAGAGCGTGCTCAGCGTGGCCTTGCTGCCCGGCGAGACGTTCCACCTGGTGGGCCACTCGTACGGCGCCGCCGTGGCGCTGCAGCTGGCGCGCTGGCGGCCGCTGCGCCTGCAAAGCCTGGCACTGTACGAGCCGGTGGCGATTCATCTGTTGCCGCCGCAGCATCCCGGCCGCCTGGAGCTCGAGGCGGTGCGCGACGAGCTGCAGCGCTGCGCCGACGCCGGCGATGCGCTCACCGGTGCGCGAGGATTCATCGACTACTGGTCGGGTGCCGGCGCCTTCGCCCAGCTGCCGCGCCCGGTGCAGAACCAACTGGCGCAACTGGTGCCGAAGACGCTGCTCGACTTCGCGGCCATCGCGCGCGAGCAGTCGACGCCCGAGAGCTATCGCCACATCACGGTGCCGGTGTGCCTGTTTGCGGGCACGTCGGGGCCGCGGCCGCCGCGCGACGTGCTCGACGTGCTGGCCCAGGCGCTGCCGCACGTGCGCCGTCACAGGGTCGAGGCGGGTCACATGGCACCGGTGACGCACAGCTGGCTGGTCAATCCGGTGCTGGAGTGCTTCATCCGCGGCATCGACGGCAACGAGGCGCTGCAGCCGGTGCGCGCGCTGCGCGATTGAGCGCTGCGCGCCGAGGCAGCCGCTTCGGCGCGCAGTGCAGGCGTCGCGCGGTGCGTCGGGCTTGAGCTCGACGATCAGCACGTGCGTCGGCGTGGCGCCGACGTTGCAGCAGCAGCAGGTGCGGCGCGCACAGCGTGATGCCGCCGGCGGGCTGCGTGTCACCTGTCCCGAACTCGGCAAGGGCGGTGTCGACGTTGCGCTGCGCTCGGGCGACACCGACGACGGCGAGCTCGTCGGCCGCACGATCGGCGAATCGCAATGGGCGTTGTATGCCAGTCGCCCCTACGTGGCCCGCCACGGCGCACGGTCGGGCGTGGCGCAGCTGGCGCATCCTCACGCGGCTGGAGCTTCGTCGCACGCCGCGGATGGCGGCGTCCTTCGACTCGTCATCGACGAGATCGATTCGTTGCGGCCGATCATTGCCGGTTGACCGAGCACCGGATCACGCCGCGCTTCCCGCTCGCGGTTTGACCCACGTCAATCACGCCACGCGCGGCCAGGCGTAGCTTGATCCTCGTGAGGTGAGGTGCCCCGAGGTGCCGCCTTCGATGTCGAGGAGAGCAACACGATGAAGATCCAGGCACGATCCGGCTGGGTACACGTCGTGGTTGGCGTGGCCGTAGGCATCGTCGCAATGGTGTGCGTCGCCCTGGACGCCAACGCGCAACGCCGCGAGCGTTCAGGCAAGGAGGTGGTCGACGCCGTGTGCGCGGCCTGCCACGTCCCTGGCAAAGACAAGGCACCGAAGATCGGCGACACCAAGGCTTGGTCGGCTCGCGCGTCGCAGGGGCTGAGCGCGCTCAGCGATCATGCGATCAAGGGTATTCGCAAGATGCCGGCCCATGGCGGCAACACGGGCGTCAGCGACATCGAGATCGAGCGCGCGGTGATCTACATGGTCAACCGCTCGGGCGGGCACTGGATCGAGCCGATCGGCGGCGCGACGCCGGCAGTGCTTCGCACCAGCCAGACGATCGTGGAAGGCCAATGCTCCAAGTGCCACCAGGAAGGGCTGAACGGCGCGCCCAAGATCGGCGACCGCCAGGCCTGGATTCCTCGGCTGAAGAATGGGCTCGACCAGCTGGTGGCTTCGGCGATCCACGGCCATGGCGGCATGCCCGCACGCGGTGGTCTGCCCGACCTGAGCGACCAGGAGATCCGCGGTGCGATCGTCTACATGTTCAACTACGGCGTGCCCGAGGTGCCGGCGCCGCCGCAGGCGCCACCGCCCGACCCCAATCACAAACTGATCGCCGGCACCGACATCTACTTCGGCCTCATCAGCGCCGACGCGCTGCGCGCAGCGCAGGCGCAGGCGCAGGCGCAGAGCAAGGGCGCGGCGCAGGCCGAGATTCCGAGCGGGAAGGGCTACTACCACCTCAACGTCTCGCTGGTGGACAACAAGTCGCAGGTGTCTGTGACTGACGCCACGATCAAGCTGACCGTGTCCGACGGCATGCGCACCGACAGCAAGACGCTCGATATCGTGGCGGCCAACAACACGGTGAGCTACGGCGGCTTCTTTCAGCTCGCGTCGGGCAGCGCCTACAACATCACCGCGCTGATCAGGCGTCCGGGAGTCGCCGGCGACATCGAGGCCAAGTTCACCTACAAGTCACCGTAGCGACCCCAGCGCGCCGAGAGGCGAGGCTCCGATGGCACGCGTGTTGATCGTTTGCTCATCGACGGACGGCCAGACGCGCAAGATCTGCGAGCGGCTGCGCGCGGTATTGCACGACGCCAACCATGCGGTGTCGCTCGCAATGATCGAGGACAAGCCGGCGGCGCCGGACGACCACGCCCTGGTGGTGGTCGGTGCGCGCATCCGCTATGGCCGGACCGACCCGCGCGTGATCGCCTATGCCAACCGCCATGCCGATGCGCTCAACGCGATGCCCAGCGCCTACTTCAGCGTCAACATCGTCGCGCGCAAGCCCGGCAAGGATCTGCCAACGACGAATCCATACGTGTGCAAGTTCCTGCGCTCTGTCGCGTGGCGGCCGCGTCTGGTGGAGGTGTTCGCCGGCCGGCTCGACTACCCGCGCTACGGCGCGTGCGATCGTCTGATCGTCCGCTTCATCATGTGGCTGACCAACGGACCGACCGCGCCCGATAGCGTGGTGGAGTACACCGACTGGCGGCGTGTCGACGCCTTCGGAGCCAGGCTGACCCGGGTTGCCGCCAAGGGCTGATCCCGCGTGCAGCATTGCCGCCTGTCGTACGCTCCGACCAATGCAGGCTCCCGCGTCGCTGAACACCCCAGGTACGCTGCGGCGTCTTGGACGTAGCTTGATGACCTGGATCGTTGCTGTCTTGGCGCTGTATTGCGCGCTGTTGGCCGTGTTGTGGTGGGGCCAGGAGCGGTTGCTGTTCCAGCCACAGCCGCTGTCGCCGGATCACCGCTTCAATCTCGGCGCCGACGTGCACGAGCGAAGCATCGAGGTCGCTGGCGCACGGCTGAGCGCGCTTCACTTGCAGTTGCCTGCGCCGCGCGGTGTGGTGTTCTATCTGCACGGCAACGCCGGCAATCTGCAGACCTGGTTCGTCGACCCCGACTTCTGGCGGCGAGCCAACTTCGATCTGTTCATGATCGACTACCGGGGCTATGGCAAGAGCGGGGGCCGCATTGAGAGCGAAGCGCAACTGCACGCCGACGTTCGCGCGGCATGGGAGGCCATCGCGCCGGGCTATGCCGGCAAGAAGCGCGTGCTGTTCGGCCGGTCGCTGGGCACTGCGCTGACGGCTCACCTGGCAGTGCCGGTGCAACCGGAGCTGACGGTGCTGGTGTCGCCCTATTCGAGCATGCGCGCGCTGGCTGGCGAGCTCTATCCCTGGGTGCCCGGCGCGCTGTTGCGCTACCCGCTGGACACCGGCGCCGCGGTCGGCCAATTGCGCACGCCCCTGCTGCTGATGCACGGCGAGCGCGACACATTGATCGCGCCATGGCACAGTGACGCGCTGCAGCAGCGCAACCCGGGCGCACTGCTGCAGCTCGTGCAGGGCGCCGGACACAACGACCTGCAAGAGTTCGACGGCTACCAAGCGACGCTGCGCGCGGCGTTGGACGCGCTGTAGCGAGCCGGCGCCTGATCAGACCGTTCGCAGCTCGAGATCGAGCGGGATGTCGACCTTGGGTTGACCCGAAATGGCCCACTGCCAGATGGTCAACATCGCGAATCCGATGCCGCAGGCCTCGCGATCGAGGCCGAGATCAAGGTGCACGCGGCGCTCGCCTTCCAGGCGCATCAGCAACTGGTAGTCAGGCATCGACACCAGCGGGCTGTCGAAATCGATCAGCTCGGGGGTCGCCATGGCTTCGACCCGGATGGCAGGTTCAAGTCCGTACATCAGTGCTGAGTGACCCAGGGTTGCGACTGGAATGTGCGCGGCGCACGTTTCGCGTCAGCATTTCACAATCGCACCGGCCGGCACCTTAAGGCCGCATAAACGTCGTGTGGACTTGTGACCGCGCCAGCGGCTTGCCGTCGGGCCGCAAGCGCGAACTCGGCCCTTCGCATGTTCCCGTAGCATTGCCGGCTCTGGAGTTGCCATGTCAGCCACGATCCTTCAATCCCTGCCCGCTGGCCAGCGCGTCGGCATCGCGTTCTCCGGCGGGCTCGACACCTCGGCCGCCGTGCACTGGATGCGCGCCAAGGGCGCGATTCCGTGCGCCTACACCGCCAACCTCGGCCAGCCCGACGAGACCGACTACGACGACATTCCACGCAAGGCCAAAGCCTATGGCGCCGACATCGCGCGCCTGGTCGACTGCCGGCCTCAGCTGGTGCACGAAGGCATCGTCGCCATCCAGGCCGGCGCCTTCCATGTCAGCACCGGCGGCACCACGTACTTCAACACCACGCCGCTTGGCCGCGCGGTGACCGGGACCGCGCTGGTGGTGGCTATGCGCGACGACGGCGTCAACATCTGGGGCGACGGCAGCACCTACAAGGGCAACGACATCGAGCGCTTCTACCGCTACGGGCTGCTCGCCAACCCGCAGCTGAAGATCTACAAGCCGTGGCTCGACCAACGCTTCATCGACGAGCTCGGCGGCCGCAAGGAGATGAGCGAGTACCTGATCGCCCACGGCTTCGACTACAAGATGAGCGTCGAGAAGGCGTACTCGACCGACAGCAACATGCTCGGCGCGACGCACGAGGCCAAGGACCTCGAGTTCCTCGACAAGGGCATCGCGATCGTCAATCCGATCATGGGCGTCGCGTTCTGGCGCGACGACGTGACGGTGAAGGCCGAGACGGTGAGCGTGCGATTCGAAGAAGGCGCACCGGTGGCGCTGAACGGCCGCACCTTCAAGGACGCGGTGGCGCTGTTCGACGAAGCCAACCGCATCGGCGGCCGCCACGGCCTCGGCATGAGCGACCAGATCGAGAACCGCATCATCGAGGCCAAGAGCCGCGGCATCTACGAGGCGCCGGGCATGGCGCTGCTGCACATCGCCTACGAGCGGCTCGTTACGGGCATTCACAACGAAGACACGATCGAGCAGTACCGCACCAACGGTCGGCGGCTCGGCCGCTTGCTCTACCAGGGCCGCTGGTTCGATCCGCAGGCGATGATGCTGCGCGAGACGGCGCAGCGCTGGGTGGCGCGCGCCGTCACCGGCGAGGTGTGGCTCGAGCTGCGGCGCGGCAACGACTACTCGATCCTCGACACCAAGAGTCCGAATCTCACGTACAAGCCTGAGCGCTTGACGATGGAGAAGGGCGCGTCCTCCTTTACGCCGGCCGACCGGATCGGGCAGCT
>DATJYZ010000379.1:0-2263 GCA_035499355.1 Burkholderiaceae bacterium
CGCTGGCATTTGTGGAGCGGCGGCTCAACTGCGCACGGGTACCCACAGCAAAATGGCGCTGCCGAGGATGCCCGAAATCAGCGAGCCCGCGAGCACGCCGAGCTTCAGCTGCGTCGCGTAGTCCGCAGGCAGCCCAAGGCCGCCGATGAACAGCGACATTGTGAAGCCGATGCCGCACAGCACACACACGCCGAAGACCTGAGTCCAGCTCGCGCCGCTCGGCTGAATCGCCCAGCCGGCGCGCACCACCAGCCAGGCCGCGCCGAACACGCCCAGCGCCTTGCCGATCACCAGCCCCGCTGCGATGCCCAGCGGCACCGGCTGCAGCAGCGCCGAAAAGCTCACCCCTGCCAGCGACACGCCCGCGTTCGCGAACGCGAACATTGGTAGCACCGCGAAGGCGACCCAGCCGTGCAGGCCGTGCTCGAGCCGCAGCAGCGGTGACCCGCCCTGGGCGTCGCGCATCGGGATCGCCAAGGCGGTGATCACGCCGGCCAACGTCGCGTGGACGCCGGACTTCAGCACGCACAGCCACACCACGAGGCCCATCACCACGTAGACATCGGCCCGCATGACGCGCGCACGGTTCAACGCCACGAGGACTGCGGCGCCGAGCGCAGCCGCACCGAGCATCGACAGCGACAGCTGCTCGGTATAGAAGAGCGCGATCACGACGATCGCGCCCAGGTCGTCGATGATCGCCACCGCTGTGAGGAAGACCTTCAGTGAGGCCGGCACGCGAGAGCCGAGCAGCATCGAGATCCCCAGTGCGAACGCGATGTCGGTCGCGGTGGGTATGGCCCAGCCGCGCAGTGCCAGCTCGTTGCCTCGGTTGATCGCGGCATAGATGAGCGCAGGCAGCACCAGGCCGCCGAGCGCAGCCACCGCGGGCAGCATCGCCAGTTGCCGATTGGCCAATTCGCCTTCGACGAACTCGCGCTTGATCTCGAGCCCGACAAGCAAGAAGAACACCGCCATCCAGAGATCGTTGACCCACACCAGCAGCGGCTTGCGCAACGCCAGCACATCGCCCACGCGCACCTCGCCAGGCATGTCGAGGAAGCGCTGGTAGCCCTCGGCGAGCGGAGAGTTGCTGACCACGAGCGCGCACAGCGCGGCCAGGCCGAGTACGACCCCGCCCAGCGACTCGCTCTCAATGAAGCTGACCAGTGCTCTGGCCATCCGCGAGGGCACCGAACCAGCCCCGGTGGCAGTCTGGGCGATCGGATCGACAGGCATTGCAACTCCATGACTGGGTCAGAGCGTCGGCGCAATCAAGCGTCGTTGCCACCGGCCTATGATGGCTGCGCCCCTGGATTACCGCAATGCAGGCGCTCCCTGCGAGATCGCCTGCGAGGCGTGTTCACGACAGCATCCAAGCATCGTCAAAGGAGCATCGCGTCCATGATCAAGCGCAGCCTGGAGTCGATGGCTTCCACCTGGCTGGCGGGCTTGTTCCTGCTGCTGCCGTTGGCACTGACCGTCGCCGTCGTGGTCTGGATCGCCTCGATCCTCAATCGCCTCGTCGGCCCAGGGAGTCTCATTGGCGGGCTGTTCTTGAAGGTGGGCTATTCGCTTTCCGAGGATTCGGGGCTCGCCTGCTTCCTTGGCACGCTCATGCTGATCGGAGCCATCCATGTGCTCGGTGCGGTCGCGCAGCTCGGCCTGAAGCGCCCACTGAAGGCCATGACCGACGCGATCCTGCGCCGCGTTCCGCTCGTGGCCGCCTTTGCGTGCGATCGCGGGCACCGGCGCGTGCTTTCGCGTCGACGCGGGCCACGAGTCCATGCGAGCGACCGCTGTGGAGCGCTTGGCTCGACCGTCAGCCCCTGGCCGGGACCGTAGATTCGCTCCGCAGCCCGACAGCTGACTTTCGGGTTTGAGGTGACACGAACGTGAAGGTCGACTACCTGGTCGCGCCGTGAACTCACGCAGCCGGGCCATGAGCAGTCGTCCACCCAACCGGCGGAAAGCAGTCATTCGTTTTGTCCGCGCTGTCAGTGTCAACACAACAGGCCGTCCGCCTGCGGCCTGCCGGCGCTGCCTCACTCATCGCGCACACCCGAGGGCTACCGATCCTGGAATGTCGCAGCCCCGCCACTCCAGTGGTGCTGCCACGTCGCACCGATCAGGTCGTATCTGCCACCGGTGCGCGCCGAGACACCCCTGACTGGCGTAGAGCTTGATGGCGTTGCGCACATCGACCGGGAAGGCGAGCATGCCGCCCATGCGCCAGTCTGCTGCAGGTTGGCGCCCGGGTTGC
>DATJYZ010000380.1:0-6263 GCA_035499355.1 Burkholderiaceae bacterium
GCGAGCCCAGGAGGGTGCCGGCACACCGCGCCACGGCAGCTGCGACCGGCGCCGCGGATTCTAGGGCTTGTTGACCGTGCCGCCCGTCTTCACGGGTGGTGGGTGCTGACGGGTTCGAACCGCCGACCTACGCCTTGTAAGGGCGCCGCTCTACCAACTGAGCTAAGCACCCGCGGGTGCGGTCACGACAGGTGCGTCAGTTGACGGCGTCCTTCAGGGCCTTGCCGGGGCGGAACTTCGGCACTTTGGCGGCCTTGATCTTGATGGCGGCGCCGGTGCGCGGGTTGCGCCCGCTGCGCGCGGCGCGCTTGCTGACGGCGAAGGTACCGAAGCCGACGATCGACACGTTGCCGCTTTTCTTCAAAGTCGACTTCACGCCGCCGATCAGGGCCTCCAGCGCGCGCGTGGCAGCAGCCTTGGAGATGTCGGCTTGTTTGGCGATGTGTTCGATCAGCTCGGACTTGTTCACGAAGGTACCCCCTCTCGTAGGTGTCTCGAAGAATTGGTTTGCGTGCGCAGCTGGGAGGACGGATTACAACGACGGCCCCTTGTGGTGTCAAGGTAGGCCGGACGATTCTAGGCGCATCGAATGCGCGGGAGCACGTGTTTGCGCTGGTGTCACCCCGCTTGACAACGCTCTGTCACAACCCTACCCCCGGCGCACCAGGAACACCGCGGTGGCGCACAGCGCCATGCCGAGCACCATGCTGGGCGTGAGCGCCTCGCCGAAGCCGAGCCACGCCATCAGCGCGGTGCACGGCGGCACCAGGTACATCAGGCTGGTCACTTCGGTGGCCGTGCCGCGTTGGATCAGCAGGTACAACAGCGAGCTGCCCCCCAGCGTCAGCGCCAGCACCGACCACGCCATCGCCGACCACAGGTGGGCATTCCAGTGCATCGCGTCGTGTTCCAGCAGCGCCAGTGGCAGCGTGACGACCAGCGCCGCCGCCAGCTGCACCAGGTTGGCCGCGCGGACGTCGGTGGGCGCGACGAAACGCTTCTGGTACAGCGTGCCCACGGTGGTCGACAGCAGCGCACCGATGGTCAGCGCCAGCGGCGCGACGCCGATCTCACCACCCTGCATGCGCCGCCACAGCACCAGCGTGAGACCGCCCAGGCCCAGCCACAGCCCGATCCACTGACGCGCCGTGACGCGGTGTGCGCTGCTGCGCCACGACAACCACGCCGCGGTGAGCACCGGCTGCAGGCAGACGATCAACGCCGCCAGCCCGGCGGGCATGCCCGTCTTGACGGCGGCCCACACACCGCCGAGGTAGCCTGCATGCTGCAGCGTGCCGAGCACGCCCAGGTGCACCCACTGCGCGCGCTCGCGCGGCCACGGCACGCCGCGCGCGAGCGCGATCCAGCCGCCGATCGCCACGATCGACAGGCCATAGCGCCAGGCGAGAAAGCCCATCGGCGGCGCGTGCGGCATGGCCAGGCGCGCCACCACGAAGCCGGTGCTCCAGATCAGCACGAACACCGCCGGCATGGCGCGCAGCCATGCACCGTTTCGCGCCGGCGTCATTTCGCGCGCGCGCGAATCTCGGGCAGCGCCTTGCGCAGGTAGTACACCATCGACCAGACGGTCAGCACCGCGGCCACGTAGATCAGCAGCGTGCCCCACAGGCGGGTGTCGATGACACCCAGCAGCTGTCCGTCGTACAGCAGGAACGGGATCGCCACCATCTGGGTCACGGTCTTGATCTTGCCGAGCATGTGCACCGCCACGCTGCGCGACGCGCCGATCTGCGCCATCCACTCGCGCAACGCCGAGATCGCGATCTCGCGGCCGATGATGATCAACGCCACCAGCGCGTTCACGCGCTCCTGCTCCACCAGGATCAACAGCGCCGCGCAGACCAGGAACTTGTCGGCCACCGGATCGAGAAAGGCACCGAACGACGACACCTGGTTGAGCTTGCGGGCCAGCCAGCCGTCGAGCCAGTCGGTCAACGCGAACGCGATGAACAGCGCGGTGGCCAACAGGTTGCGGGTCGCCTCATCGAGCGGCAGGTGGAACACGCCGGCCAGCAGCGGAATCGCCGCGATGCGCGCCCACGTCAGGATCGTCGGCAAGGTGAGAAACATCGGGCCCGCATTGTGCCTGTTGCGCTCACTGCGGCCAGACGAGACCGGCCGCCGGGCTGCTTCAGGTGGGGTCAATGCAGCACGCGGTAGATCTCTTCGGCGAGCTCGCGCGAGATGCCATCCACCGCGGCCAGGTCGTCGACGCTCGCCGCCGTCACGCCGCGCACGCCACCGAAGCGCTGCAGCAACCGCGCGCGCTTTTTCGGCCCCACGCCGGCGATGTCCTCGAGCCGGCTGCCGCCGGTGCGCACCTTGGCGCGACGCGCGCGCATGCCGGTGATCGCGAAGCGGTGCGCCTCGTCGCGGATCTGCGCCACCAGCATCAGCGCCGCAGAGTCGTGCGGCAGCTGGAGCTTGGGGCGGCCGTCGGCGAACACGAGCTCCTCGAGGCCGACCTTGCGCCCCTCGCCCTTCTCGACGCCGACGATCAACGACAGGTCCAGGCCGAGCTCCTCGAACACCTCGCGCGCCACCGCCACCTGGCCGCGACCGCCGTCGACCAGCACCAGGCCCGGCATGCGCGCATGCGCACCGTCGTCGCCACCGGCGTGCTCGGCCAGCTTGGCGTAGCGGCGCGTCAGCACCTGGCGCATGGCGGCGTAGTCGTCGCCCGGCGTGACGCCCTCGACGTTGAAGCGACGGTAGTCGGCGCTGCGCATCGCGTGGTTCTGGTAGACCACGCACGACGCCTGCGTCGCTTCGCCGGCGGTGTGGCTGACGTCGAAGCACTCGATGCGGAAGGTGTCGATGTCCTCGACCGCCAGGTCCAGCGCCTCGACCAGCGCGCGCGTGCGCTCACGCTGAGAGCCCTCCTCGGCCAGCAGCCGGGCCAGCGCGATCTCGGCGCCCTTGACCGCCATCTCGAGCCAGATGCGTCGCTGCTCGCGCGGCTGGTGCTGCGCGGCGATCTTCACGCCGCACTGCTCGGACAGCGCCTCGACGAAGCGGGCATCGAGCGCGTGGCTCGTCACCAGCGACGGCGGCGGCGACGTCGCCAGGTAATGCTGCGCGACGAACGCCTCGAGCACCTCCTGCTCACCGCTGCGCGGCGCGTCGTCATCGTCTTCGGCGGCAAATCCGCCGTCGGCGCCGTGCGACGGAAAGTACGCGCGGTCGCCCAGGTGGCGCCCACCGCGCACCATGGCCAGGTTGACGCAGGCGCGCCCGCCCTGCAGCTTGACCGCGAGAATGTCGACGTCGCGGTCGCGCGCCGACAGGCTGCTCTGCTCGACCGACTGCTGGTGCAGCACGCGCGACAGCGCATGGATCTGGTCGCGTACCGCGGCGGCCTGCTCGAAATGAAGTGCGTCGGACATCGCCATCATGCGCTGCTGCAGCGAGCGCATCACCTCGTCGGTCTGCCCGAGCAGGAAGGCCTCGGCATCGGCGACGTCGCGCGCGTAGCGGGCCTCGTCGATGGTGCCGACGCACGGGGCGCTGCAGCGCTGGATCTGGTACAGCAGGCACGGCCGCGAGCGGTGGGCGAACACGGTGTCCTCGCAGGTGCGCAGGCGGAACACCTTCTGCAGCAGCAGGATCGTCTCCTTGACCGCCCAGGCACCCGGGTAAGGACCGAAGTACTTGTGCTTGCGGTCGACGCTGCCGCGGTAGTAGGCCAGGCGCGGACACGGGTGCGACACCAGCTTGAGGTACGGGTAGCTCTTGTCGTCGCGGAACAGGATGTTGAAGCGCGGCGCCAGCGCCTTGATGAGGTTGTTCTCGAGCAGCAGCGCTTCGGCCTCGCTGCGCACCACCGTGGTCTGCAGGCGGGCGATGCGGCCCACCATCACGCCGATGCGCGTGCCGTCGTGGTCCTTGTGGAAGTAGCTCGAGACACGCTTCTTCAGGTTGCGCGCCTTGCCGACGTACAGCACGTTGTCGGTGGCGTCGAAGAAGCGGTACACGCCGGGCAGCGACGGCAGCGCCGCAACCTCGGCCAGCAAGGCGTCGCGCGCGGGGTCGACGGAGACGTTGTCCGACATCGCCGTCGATTATCGGCGGCACCCCGCGACAATGCGCCCATGCGCTGGGACGTCTACTGCCGCGTGATCGACAACCTCGGCGACGCCGGCGTGTGCTGGCGGCTCGTGGCCGACCTGGCGTCGCGCGGCGAGTTCGTGCGCCTGGTGATCGACCACGCGGGCCCGTTGGCGCGCATCGCACCGGCAGGCGCGCCAGGGGTCGAGGTCGTGGTCTGGCGCGACGACATCGCGCTGCACGGCGACGTCGACGTCGTCGTCGAAGCCTTCGGCTGCGACCCGCCGCCGCGCGTGGTCGAACGGATGGCGCGGCGCACCCGGCCGCCGTGCTGGATCAACCTCGAATACCTCAGCGCCGAGGCCTATGCAGGCCGTTCGCATCGGCTGCCGTCGCCGCAGCTCGCAGGCCCCGGCCGCGGGCTGACGAAGTGGTTCTTCCACCCCGGCTTCACGCCCGACAGCGGCGGCTTGCTGCGCGAACCCGGGCTGCTCGCGGCCCGCGCCGCGTTCGAGCGCGATCCCTGGCTGCGCGCACTGGGCACCCCCCGCGCCGGGGATGAACAGGTGTCGGTTCTGTTCAGCTACGCCCACCCCGGCATCGCGCAGTGGGTATCGGCGCTGGCCGCGCGGCCCACGCTGCTCCTGGTGCCGCAAGGTCCCGCGCAGGCGCTGGTGCGCGACGCGCTGGGGGCCGGGCTGCAGACCGGCCGCCTGCGCGCCGTGCTGCTCGACTGGATGGTGCAGCCGCAATTCGATCGCCTGCTGTGGAGCGCCGACGTCAGCGTCGTGCGCGGCGAGGACTCGCTGGTGCGCGCGCTGTGGGCCGGCATGCCGTTCGTCTGGCAGCTCTACCCGCAGACGGAAGGCGTTCATCGCCACAAGCTGCAGGCATTCCTCGAACGCTGGCGCGTCGATGCCGGTGTTGCGCTGCCTGTCGGCGTTGCCGAGTGCTTCGCCTGGTGGAACGCCGACGCCGGACCAGCCGGGGCCGTGCCGCAGCGGCCCGCTGCCGCCGCGTGGCGCGAAGCGGTGCGCGCCTGGCGTGAGCAACTCGGCGCGCAGGACGACCTCACCACCCGATTGATCGAGTTTGTGGCCGGCAAACGGTAGAATTGCGGGCTGTGCGCAGCGAGTGCCTCGTCCGAGGCCGGCGCGCACTCGTCGAAGACCCAGTGCCGGCCGCAGCAGCCGGCCTTGAGGCCTGCGCTCAGGCCAACCCGAAGGTGTGCCATGAAACTCGCTCAGGAAATCCGTGCCGGCAACGTGATCATGCAGGGCAAGGACCCGATGGTCGTGCTGAAGACCGAATACAGCCGCGGTGGCCGCAACGCCGCCACCGTGCGCATGAAGCTCAAGAGCCTGCTCAACAACTCGGGCGCCGAAGTCGTGTTCAAAGCCGACGACAAGATGGACCCGATCGTGCTCGACAAGAAGGATTGCACCTACAGCTACTTCTCCGACCCGATGTACGTCTTCATGGACCCCGAGTACAACCAATTCGAGGTCGAGGCCGACAACATGGGCGACGCGATCAGCTACCTCGAGGACAACATGCCCGTCGAGGTGGTGTTCTACGACGGCAAGGCCATCTCGGTCGAACTGCCGACCACGGTCGTCCGCCAGATCCAGACCGAGCCCGCGGTCAAGGGCGACACGTCGGGCAAGGTGATGAAGCCGGCGCGCCTGGTGGGCACCGGGTTCGAGATCTCGGTGCCGCTGTTCGTCGAGGACGGCGACAAGGTCGAGATCGACACCCGCACACACGAATACCGCAAACGGGTCTGACGACCCGTCTTGCGGATTCGTCCATCGCAACGTTCGAGTACGAAGCCGCCGTCAGCGCGCCCTTTGGCATGCAGCCCGGCCTGCGTCGGCTCGCGCCCGGCGCCGCACAGCTGACCCCCAACATCGCACCGGAGCGCGGCACGGCGTGCCACTTGCGCGAGAAGCTCGCGGTGCTGCAGGCCTTCCCGGCGCAGGCGCTGCTTGCCCGTGACGGCTTCGACCCGCGGCCCGCGCTCGACGCGCTGGCGCGACACGCCGCCGGCGCGCAACCGCAGGCGTTCTCGCTCGACGGCACGGCCTTGCGGGCACCGATCCTCGGCTGGGCGGTCGACGCCGAGGGCGGCGTGCACGAACTCGCCCCCGGCAGCACGCCATGGCCCGAGGCCGGTGATTGTCTGCGCGCGCTGC
>DATJYZ010000381.1:0-5918 GCA_035499355.1 Burkholderiaceae bacterium
TGGTCGACACCACGTCGGTACGCAGCGCCGGCGCGATGCGCTCGGTGGGCACCGTGCAGCGCCACGCCACCTGCCCGGTGAAGACCGGGTCGTCGGCGCCCACCGTGTGGCGGCGCACGATCGACTTGATGCCGTCGGCGCCGACCACCAGGTCGGCGCGGTGGCTGCCGCCGTGCGCCAGGCCGATGGCGACCGCGGCGGCGTCTTCCTGCAGCGAGGCCACTCGTGCGTCGAGCACCAGCGCCTGCGCATCGAGCGCCTGCACCGCCTCGCGCAATGCGCCGTGCAGGTCGTGGCGGTGCAGCTGGAAGTAGGGCGCGCCATGGCGCTGCTCGTGCGGCTCGCCCAGGGGCAGCCGATGCAGCAACTCGCCGTCGTTGAAGCGGCGGAACTCGAACGCCTGCGGCCGCACCGCGTGCCGTTCGAGCGCCGCGCGCAGGCCGAGCTGGTCGAGCACCTTCATGGCGTTGGCGCTCATCTGGATGCCGGCACCGACCTCGCCGAGCACCGGAGCCTGCTCGAACACACGCACGCGGTGCCCGCGTTGCAGCAGGGTCGCGGCCGCGGCCAGCCCGCCCAGGCCGGCGCCGACGATCGCAATGTCGAGCCGCGGCGTCATCGCAAGATCAGTCCGCGCTGATCCTCTGCGCCTTGATCACCTCGGCCCAGCGCACGGCGTCGCGTTCGATCAGTGCGCCGAATTCCTGCGTCGTGCTGGAGGCCGGCGTCATGCCTTGGGTCTCGAACGCCGTGCGCACGTCGGGCAGGGCGAGGATCGACCTCAACTCGCCGTTCAAGTGCTCGATCAGCGGCTTCGGCGTTCCCTTGGGTGCCAGCACGCCGTACCACATGTCGACGTCGAGGTTGCCGAGGTTCAGCGAGCGCAGCGGCGGCACGTCGGGCAGCAGCGGGTGCGGCTTGTCGCTGCTGATCGCCAGCGCGCGCAGCGACCCCGCCTTCACGTGCTGCAGAGCCACGTGGATCGGCAGGAACATCACGTCGATCTGGCCGCCGAGCAGGTCGGTCACCGCGGGCCCGGTGCCGCGGTACGGGATGTGGGTGATGAACACGCCGGCCTGCTTCTTCACCAACTCCATGGCCAGGTGGTGCGGCGTGCCGTTGCCGGGCGAGCCGTAGTTCAGCGCGCCGGGCTGGGACCTGGCGCGGGCGATCAGGTCTTGCGCGCTGGTGATGCCGGTCTTCGGGTTGGCCACCAGCACCAGCTGGCCCCAGCTGGTGAGCGTCACCGGATCGAGGTCGCGCAACGGATCGAACGACAGGTTGGGGTACAGCGCGCGGTTCATCACCAGCGTGTTCACGGTGACCAGCAGCGTCGAGCCGTCGGGCGCGGCGCGCACCACGGCCTCGGTGCCGAGGTTGCCCGACGCCCCGGCCCGGTTGTCGACCACCACCGGCCGGCCCAGCCGCTCGGACAGCCTCGGGCCCACCTGGCGTGCGATCAGGTCGATGCCGGTGCCCGGGGTGAAGGGCACGATCAGCTTGACCGGTGCGCCGGCGGAGCTCTGCGCTCGCGCACCCGGCGCGCCGAGCCAGGCGGCGGACGCAAGCACCAACGCGCGCCGGTGGTGGTCGGGCCGGGGCGCCCGTTCGGTTTCATTTGTCATCTTGGCTTGGCCGGGCCGTGACGCGAGGCCGTCATTGTCGCGCCACGGTCGACTCGATAATGCAGCGCGACTTTGCGAGGCCACGAATGACGACCACCCTCAGCCCTGCCGCCCGGCGCGACATCGCCCATCACCTGCACCCGTACACCCAGCTGCGGCAGCTCGAGCGCGACGGCCCGCTGGTGATCGTGCGCGGCGACGGCGTGCACGTGGTCGACGAGCACGGCAAGCGCTACATCGAGGGCATGGCCGGCCTGTGGTGCGCGTCGCTCGGCTTCAGCGAGCAGCGGCTCGCCGACGCCGCGGCGCGGCAGATGAGGACGCTGCCGTACTACCACACGTTCTCCGGCAAGGTGCCGGGGCCCGTGACCGAGCTGGTCGAGCAGCTCACCACGCGCTGGGCACCGATGCCCAACGCGCGCGTGCTGTTCGCGAACTCCGGCTCGGAGAGCAACGACACCGCGTTCAAGCTGGTGCGCTACTACAACAACGCGCGCGGCCGCCCGGCCAAGAAGAAGATCATTGCCCGCGTCAAGGGCTATCACGGCGTCACCGCGGCGGCGGCGTCGATGTCGGGCATTCCGATGATGCACCAGCACTTCGACCTGCCGCTGCCGGGCATCGTGCGCGTCGGCTGCCCGCACCACTACCAGTACGCGCAGCCGGGTGAGAGCGAGGGCGCGTTCGTCGAGCGGCTGGCGCGCGAGTTGGAAGAGTCGATCCAGCGCGAGGGTCCGGACACCATCGCCGCGTTCATCGCCGAGCCGGTGCAGGGCGCCGGCGGCGTGGTGATCCCGCCGGCGGGCTACTACGAGCGCGTGCAGGCGATCCTCAAGCGCCACGACATCCTGTTCATCGCCGACGAGGTGATCACCGGCTTCGGCCGTCTCGGGCAGCCGTTCGGCTGCCAGGTGTTCGGCATCCAGCCCGATCTGGTGACCGTGGCCAAGCAACTCACCTCCGCCTACGTGCCGATGTCGGCGCTGTACGTCAGCGATGCGATCTACCAGGCGGTGGCCGACGCCAGCGCGGGCGTCGGCAGCTTCGGCCACGGCTACACCTACAGCGGCCACCCGCTGGCCTGCGCGGTGGCATTGGAGACGCTGCGCATCTACGACAGCGACGATGTCGTCGGCCACGTGCGGCGCGTGGCGCCGCGTTTCAAGCAGGGGCTGCAGCGCTTCGAAGGCCACGCGATCGTCGGCCACGTGCGCGCGCTCGGCCTGATCGGCGCGATCGAGCTGGCCGAGGACCCGGCGCAGCGCAAGCCCTTCGACCCCAAGCGCGGTGTCGGCGCATACTTCGTCAAGCGGGCACAGGAGCACGGCCTGATCACCCGCTCGTTGGGCGGCGACATCATCGCGTTCTCGCCACCGCTGGTCATCACCGAGGCCGAGATCGACGCCATGTTCGAGCGTGCCGAGCGCGCGCTCGCCGACACGCTGGCGTGGCTGAAGGCCGGCTGATCGAATTCGATGTCCGATTGCGGCCGGCGGCCGCCGGCGCCGCGGCTAGGCTGCGGGCCATGCGAATCGACGAGATCCGAATCGACGCGATCGATTGGGCAGCCGCCGGCACCGCGCTCGACGAGCAGGGCGCGGCGATCGTTCCGCGCCTGCTCGATCGGGCCCAGTGCGACGCGCTGGCCGCGCTCTACGGCGACGACGAGGCGTTCCGCAGCCGCGTGGTGATGGCCCGCCATGGCTTCGGCCAGGGCGAGTACCGCTACTTTCGCTATCCCTTGCCATCGCTTGTGGCCGGGTTGCGCGCCGCGATCTACCCGCGGCTCGTGCCGGTGGCCAACCGCTGGCACGAGGCGTTGGGCATCCCGGTGCGCTTTCCCATGGCGCACGGCGACTTCATCGCACGCTGCCATGCCGCCGGGCAGATGCGACCCACGCCGCTGCTGCTGCGCTATCAGGCCGGCGACTACAACTGCCTGCACCAGGACCTGTATGGCGAGCACGTGTTTCCGCTGCAGGTGGTGCTGCTGCTGTCGCAGCCGGGGCGCGACTTCGACGGCGGCGAGCTGGTGATGACCGAGCAGCGGCCGCGCCGGCAGTCGCGCGCGATGGTGCTGCCGCTGCAGCAAGGCGATGCGGCGCTGATCGCGGTGCACCACCGGCCCGTGCGCGGCGCGCGCGGCGTCTACCGCGTCAACCTGCGCCACGGCGTCAGCCGCGTGAACGCCGGCCGCCGCCACACCGCAGGCATCATCTTTCACGATGCGGCCTGAGCACCGACCCACCGCGGCCCGGTGCTTCTCCGCCAGCGGCACAGCGCTGGCGCCGCCACGAACTCACTTGATGTTGTGCGTGATCGCCGCGTTCGTCGTCTCGATCCTCTGCAAGAGGTTCGACAGCGTGCTCATCATCTTGGACAGCCTGTCCATGCCCATTTGAAGGCGGAGGGACTCCGTCTCGCCCATCTCGCTCATGCTGTCCAGGCGGGACGGCACGCCGTGGAGGCCTGCACGCGCTGGGTCGCCTGCGCCACGGCTCGTCGGAGGCTTGTCCGCGGCGTTCCAGAGGGGCGCCGAGACGAAGGGACGCTGCAGATCACCGTGCGCGAAGGCGACCATCACGTCGTCGCCGACTTCGGCCCTCCAGGTGCCCGGAGGTAGCAGTGTTCGTTCGCCGAGCGGTTGGGGCGTGGCAGTGGGCACGTTGCCGCTCGCTCCGCTGCCGGTGGCCCAGCCCGCCTGATGCAGTGCGCTGGACCCTGCAGGCGGTGCGTCGCCGTGCTCGCCGTTGCCGAAATGAACGGTCGACTCGCCGGCCTGGGACGTCGTCAACGTGAACGCGCCATCGAGCGCGCTCGATGAAATGCCGGCGAATGCCGTCAAGGCCAAAGAGGACATGGCACCTCCCAGAAGGGATGTTCACGCCTGGGTTGCGATGACTTCGCCCGAGGTTCAGTTGGGCTGCGCAGGTGCTTCAGTGCGGCTCGCCCACCCAGCGGCCGGCCACCATCACGCGCGCGAACGGGCGCGTCGGGCTCGAGAACACCAGGGTGTCGAGCAGGTGTTCGTCGTCATGCCCGGCGAGCGCCGGGTCGTCGCCGTCGACCACCAGCAGGTCGGCGCGCGCGCCCCGCTGCAGGCCGGTGAGTCCGAGCTCCGCGGCCGCGGCCCCGCCGGCGAGCATGCGTTCGAACAGGCGCGCCGCCGTCGACGGCTCGCCCGCGCCCGGCGCCGCCGCGACGTTGCGCTGGCGCAGCGTCAGGCGCTGGCTGTACTCCAGCAGGCGTAGTTCCTCGCGCCAGTCGCGCGTGACGTGGCTGTCCGAGCCGATCGACAGCGGCGTCGCCGACTGCAGCCAGCGCGGCAGGTCGGGCACGCCGTCGCCGAGGTTGGCCTCGGTGCTCGGGCACAGCACCACGCCGGCGCCGCTGGCAGCCACGGCGTCGATCTCCGCCGGCGTCGCGTGCGTCGCGTGCACCAGCTGCCAGCGCGCATCGAGCCTCGCATGCCTGGCCAGCCAGTCGATGGGACGCAGGCCGGTGGCCGCGATGCAATCGTCGACCTCGGCGGTCTGCTCGGCGACGTGGACGTGGATCGGCGCCCGGTCGCCGGCCAGGCGTTGCACCAACGCGTCGATCGACGACGCCTTGGCCGCGCGCAGCGAGTGGATCGCGACGCCGGCGGTCACGTGGGGCTCGCCCAGCGCGCGCACGCCGTCGCGCAGCGCGAGCACGTCGTCCACGGTGGTCGCGAAGCGGCGCTGGTCGTCGCGCAGCCGGGCTGCGGCAAAACCCGCGCGCTCGTACAGCACCGGCAGCAGCGTCAGGCCGATGCCGGTGTCGCGCGCGGCATGCACCAGCGCACGGCTCATCGTCAGCGGATCGCCGTAGCGCGCGCCGTCCGGCGCGTGATGCAGGTAGTGGAACTCGCACACCTGTGTGTAGCCGCCGCGCAGCAGCTCGGCATACAGCTCGGCCGCCACGCGATGCAACCGCTCGGGCGTGATGGTGAGCGCAACACCATACATGCGGTCGCGCCAGCTCCAGAAGTCGTCGTGCTCGCCCTCGCGCCGCTCGGCCAGGCCGGCGAACGCGCGCTGGAACGCGTGGCCGTGCGCATTGACCAGTCCCGGCAGCACCGGGCCGGCCAGCACTTGCATCCCAGGCGTGCGTTGCGTGTCGGGCGCGACGCGCAGCCAGGTGCCGTCGGCAGCCACCTCGAGCAGCACCGCTTCGCGCCAGCGGCCTTGCGACCACGCTTGGGGCGCCCACAGGGTTGTCGTCATCGGGCCGGGCGCGGCGGGTGGGTCATGTCGGCGTCCAGCGCAGCAT
>DATJYZ010000382.1:0-14034 GCA_035499355.1 Burkholderiaceae bacterium
TGGTCGACAACGCGCTGCGCTACGGCAAGCGTGGCGGCGTGGTCACCGTGCACGTCGGGCGCGAGGGGCGCAGGGTCGTGCTCGACGTGGTCGACGACGGGCCCGGCCTCGCCGGGCTGACGCCCGACACGGTGTTCAACCGCTTTCAGCGCGGCGACGTGTCGTCGGACGCCGGCGCGGGCCTCGGGCTGGCGATCGTCAAGGAGATCGCCGAGCGCCACGGCGCTACGGTGGCGTGCGAGTCGCCGCCCGGCGGCGGCTTCCGCGTGGTGGTGGAGTTTGCGGAGGCCACGCAGCCGCAGTCGGCGCCGGCGCCGTTGGGCGAACCGGTTGCCGGTGCGTGAGCACCCCGCGCGCCCGGCCGCTGGACCGGCTGCGTTTCCACCCGGCGCTGCGCAACCTCGGCCTGATCACCGGCGCGGCCGACGACGACCCCAGCGGCATCGCCACCTGCTCGCAGGCCGGCGCGACGTTCGGCGTGATCGGCCGGCGCTAGCGCACCGGCGGCTGGCTGGCCACCGCGGTGATGGCGGCGACCGTGGTGGCGATGCTCGCCACCTGGTGAGCGCGCGTCAGGCCGCTTCGGCCGCCACCTCGGGCTGCGGCCCCACGTAGCGCGAGGCCGGGCGGATCAGGCGGCCGCCGGCGCGCTGCTCGTCGATGTGCGCCAGCCAGCCGGCCACGCGCGCCACCGCGAAGATGGCCGAGAACAGCGACTGCGGCAGGCCGATGGCATCGAGGATCACCGCGGTGTAGAACTCGACGTTGGCGGCCAGACGCCGCTCGGGCCGGCGCTCGCCGAGCGATGCCACCGCCACCGCCTCGACCGCGCGCGCCAACGCCAGCCGCGGGCTGCGCACACCGGCGGCCTGCAGCTGCTCGATCGCGCGCTCGAGCACCGCGGCGCGCGGGTCGCGCACGCGGTAGACGCGGTGGCCCATGCCCATGATGCGATGCCCGGCGGCGAGCTCGCGGGCGATCCAGTGCGGCGCCTGCTCCGGCGTGCCGATGGCATCGAGCATCGCCAGCACCGGGCCCGGTGCGCCACCGTGCAGCGGGCCCTTCAGCGCGCCGATCGCAGCGACCACCGCGGACACGGCGTCGGACTGCGTGGACGCGACCACGCGGGCAGTGAAGGTCGACGCGTTCATGCCGTGGTCCGACGCCGTCACCAGGTAGGCGTCGAGCGCTGCGGCACGCGCCCCGTCGGCGCCCGCCACGCCGGCCATGCGCAGCGTGTCGGCGGCGTGGCCGAGCGCGGGGTCGGGCGCGATCGGCGCGGCGCCTTCGCGCAGCCGCGACCAGGCGGCGGCGAACACCGCCAGCGCAGCGGTGATGTCGAGCTTCAACTGGGCCGGCGCCACGCCGTCGGCGCGCAGGTGCGCCAGCGCGGCGCGCAGGGCATCCATCGCGTCGGCGGACGCCAGCGCGTCGCCGAGCGACGGCAGGCGCGCGAAGGCGCGCACCCGCGCGCGGCCGAGGCCCTGGCGCAGCGCGGCGTGCGCCGCCGCGTCGGGCAGGGCGCCGTGCCACAGCAGCGCACACACCGCCTCGAAGTCGACCTGCAGCGCCAGCTGCTCGACGTCGTGGCCGCGGATCACCAGGCGGCCGCGCTCGCCGTCGACGTCGCTCAGGGCGGTGTCGGCCACCACCACGCCTTCGAGCCCGTTTGCAGTCATGTCAGCTCTCCATCGGATGGCCATCATCATGACGATTCCGTGCAGATTGATCAATATTGATTCATGAGTCAAGATAGCGGCCATGGAACCAGCCACCGAAGCGCCGTTGTCGTCGCAGCAGGCCGCCGACTACCTGGGCATCAAGGTGCAGACGCTGTACGCCTACGCCAGCCGCGGCCTGGTCAAGGGCCTGCCCGGCGCGCGCGGCCAGGGCCGCCGCTACCGCAAGGCCGACCTCGAGCCGCTGCGCACGCGCGGCGCCGGGCCGGCGGCGCAGGCGCTGCGCTTCGGCGAGCCGGTGCTCGACACCCGCATCACGCGCATGACGGCGCAGGGTCCGCAGTACCGCGGGCATTCCGCCGTCGAGCTGGCGCAGCGCGACGTGCCGTTCGAGGCGGTGGCCGAGCTGCTGTGGAGCGGCACGCTGCCGCCGCGGCCGGTGCGCTGGCGCCATGATGCGCCGGCGCCGCCGTGGCGCGAGCTGGCGCGGCTGGTGCCGCTGGGCGCGTCGCCGCTGACCGCGCTGGCGGTGACGTTGCCGGTGCTGGCCGCGGCCGACCCGATGCGCTTCGACACCGAGCCGGCGTCGGTGATGGCGCGCGCCCGGCGCTTGATCCCGCAGCTTGCCGCCTGCGTCGCGCTGGTGCTGGACCGCGGGCGCCTGGCCGCGGCGTCGGCCACCGGCGATCCGGTGCGCGCGCTCGCGCTGGCACTCGGGCTGCCGCTCGGGCCCAAGACCCTAGGCCTGCTGCGCTGCACGATGATCTTGGCGGCGGACCACGAGCTGAACACGTCGACGTTCGCGGCGCGCGTCGCCGCGTCCACCGGAGCCGATGTCTACGCCTGCCTGTCGGCCGCGCTCGGCGCCTTCAGCGGCCCGCTGCACGGCAGCGCCAGCGAGCACGTGGAGTGGCTGGTGCGCGAGGCGGGCAGCCCCGAGGGTGCCGTCGCCGCGGTGAGCGAACGCATGCGCCGCGGCGAGAAGCTGCCGGGCTTCGGCCACCCGCTGTACCCCGACGGCGATGCCCGCGTCGGACCCATGCTGCAACGGGCGGTGGCGCTCAAGCCGCGCGCGCCGCGCGTGCGCACGCTGATCGCGCTGATCGAGGCGATGGCCCGCGCGCACCGGCCCAAGCCGAACCTCGACGTCGCGCTGGCGGGGGTGTGCGGCGCGCTCGATCTGCCGATCGGCATGGGGCCGGCGATCTTCGCCATCGGGCGCAGCGCCGGCTGGGTGGCGCACGTGCTGGAGCAGCAGCGCAGCGGCCTGCTGCTGCGGCCGCGCGCGCGCTTCGTCGGTGCGTCGGGCGACGCGGGCTGACGGGCACATCGCCGCACCCGCGTGCCGGCGCCGTCATGGCGCGCGGCGCATGCGGCGCGAGTGTGCGCGTCAGACGCGGCGCGCGCGTCCGGCCCAGTAGGGTTCGCGCAGCTTGCGCTTGAAGATCTTGCCCGTGTCCTCGCGCGGCAGCGCGCCGTGGAAGGTGACGACGGCCGGCACTTTGTAGCCGGCGATGCGCTCGCGCAGGAACGCGCGCACCTCGTCGGCGCTCAGGTGCAGGCCGGCACGCGGCTGCACCGCGGCGGCGAGCGCCTCGCCGAACTCCTCGTCGGGGATGCCGAACACCGCGCAGTCCTCGACGCCGGGCAATCCGAGCAGCGCCTGCTCGATCTCGGCCGGATAGATGTTGACGCCGCCGGAGATCACCATGTCGGCGGAACGATCGACGATGAAGAGATAGCCGTCGCGGTCGAGATAGCCGACGTCGGCCATCGTCAGGAAGCCCTCGCGCTCCATCGCGCGGCGCGCCGGATCGTTGCCCTGGTAGGTGAAGTCCACCAGGCTCGGCTGGCGCGCGTAGATCAGGCCCGGCTCGCCCGGCGGCAGCGGCCGCCCCTGCTCGTCGAGGATCACCAACTCGCAGTCGGGCAGCGCGCGCCCGGCGGTGCCCGGCTTGGCGAGCGACTCGGCGCTCGTCACGTAGGTCATGTAGCCGAGTTCGCTCGAGCCGTAGCACTCGTTGAACACCGGGCCCCACCAGTCGATCATCGCGCGCTTGACCTCGGGTGCGCACGGCGAGCCGGTGGAGCTGACGTGGCGCATCGAGCTCACGTCGTACTTGCGCTTGACCTCGTCGGGCAGACGCAGCAGCCGCACGTACAGCGTCGGCACCAGGTAGGCGTGCGTCAACCGGTGCTGCTCGATCAGCTGCAGCGTGCGCTCGGCGTCGAAGCGCTGCTCGAGCAGCAGCGTCGCGCCCTCGGCCTGGCTGACGGCGACGGCGTAGGCGTTCGGCGCGCTGTGGTAGATCGGCGCGTTGAGCAGCGCGCGCATGCCGGGCTCGAGGCCGTAGCACAGGCGCGTGCGCTCGAGCGTGCGCGCCACCTGCTGCGGCGTGGGTGGCTGGCGGCGGATGCCCTTGGGCTTGCCGGTGGTGCCCGACGTGTACAGCATCGGGCCGCGCGGCGTGCCGGCTGCGCCGCGATAGGGCGCCGCGGCGTCGCGCAGCGCCTCCCATTGCGGCCACTGCGGCCCGGCGTCGCCGGCGGCGATGGCCACCACGCCCGGCGGCACCGCGTCGTGCAGCTCGCGCAGCAGTGCGGCCTCGGCGATGAACACCTTGGCGCCGCAATCGCCGAGGATGTAGCGCAGCTCGTCGTGCTTGAAGTGCCAGTTGATCGGGCACCAAGTGGCGCCGAGCCAGCGCAGCGCCAGCATCAGCTCGACCACGGTGGGCGTGTTGCGCAGCATCAGCGCCACCGTGTCGGTCGCGGTCACGCCCAGCGTCTGCAGCGCCGACGCGGCGCGCAGCACGCGCTCGCCGAACACGTCGGGCGCGGTCGTGCGGCCTTCGAAAATCAGGGTCGGGGTCAAGGCGTCGCCTCTGTGGTGCGGGTCGTCGTCGTGCGGGATCGTCAGTTCGGATTTCGCCACACGCCGACGCCGAGGCCGCCGTCGACCACCAGCGCGTGCGCGTTGACGTAGCTGGCTTCGCGCGAGAGCAGGAAGACGCAGGCGTGGCCCACCTCCCAGCCGGTGCCCTGGCGACCGAACGGCACGGCAGCGGCACGGTTGGGCCGCCGGCGAGTCGCGTCGCGGCCCATCGGCGTGTCCATCAGGCCCGGCAGCACCGCGTTGCAGCGGATCGCCTGCGATTCGCCGGCCACCGCGATCGCGCGCGCCAGCGCCACCTGCGCCGCCTTCGAGGTCTCGTAGGCCGGGTTGCGCGAGTTGTTGCGCAACGCCGCCAACGACGAGATCAGCACGATCGAGCCGCCGTCGGCCATCAGCGGCAACGCCGCCTGCGCGAACAACATGTGGCTGCGCAGGTTGACCGCGAACTCGTCGTCCCAGGTCTCGGCCGTCAGCTTGTGCAGCGGCAGGCCGCGTGAGATGCCGACGTTGAGCACCAGGCCGTCGAGGCCGCCGAGTCGCTGCGCGCAGCGCGCCAGCAGCGGCGCGATCGTGGCCGCGTCGCGCACGTCGCCCACTTCGGCGAAGGCGCGGCCATCCTCGGCGGCGACCATCGCGACGGTGGCCTCGGCCGCTGCGGCCACGGCGTCGATGCAGGCCACGGCGGCCCCTTCGCGCGCCGCCAGCAGCGCGATCGCACGCCCGTTGCCGATCGGCACCGACTCGTCCGCCGGGCTCGGGCGCTGGCCCGCGCCGACCACGACCACCTTGCGTGCGGCCAGACGCCCTCGGCCCGTCGTGCGGCCGAGCGTCTCGGCGAACACCGACTGGCGCGCATCGATCTCGCTGGGGGCGGGGTTCATGGCATCACTCACTCCACGGCGGGTGGCGGTTCGATGTCGACCTCGTAGTTCTCGAGGAAGCGGCACACCATCATGTAGAAGCCGACGGTCAGTACCAGCTCGGCACGCTGGCGCTCGCCGAACAGCGCCAGTGCCTGCGCGAACATCGCATCGCTCGCCTTCACGCGATGCACCAGCTGGTCGGTGAAGTCGACCACGAAGCGCTCGCGCGCGTCGAACACGCCGAGGTCGCCATTGGGCTCGGTGAGCGCGGCGATCTTCGGCGCGGCCAGGCCGACCTTGCGCGCGATGCGCTTGTGCTGGTGCACCTCGTAGCCGGCGCCGCTGATCATGCCGACGCGCAGGATCGCGATCTCGCGCAGTGCCGGCTCGAGCTCGCCGCGGCGCAGCAGCGCGCCGCCGAGTGTCAGGAAGCCGACCGCGGCCGGGCCGGCGTGCGGCAGCATGCGGTACAGGTTGAGCGGCGGCCGGTCGCCGAGCAGCTCGGTGTACGCGGGCGGCGCCTGCGCGAGGTCGAAATAGGCGGTGCGGGCCATCGTCGGATTCCTTTGCGTCCGGACATGCTAGGGCCTCGGTGCGCTGCCTTCCAACCACACGTTTGCGCGCGACGCCGCCACCGGCGCGCCCTCGTGGAATACCCTAGGTGGTCTGCCGGCGCAAGCCGCCTTGTCCGAGACTGTGCGCTGAACGGGGCCCGAACGCGTTAACCTCCGGCGGACCAAGCCCATGAAGCGAACCAGCGGGTCGATCTGGATGCGGCGCGGCATCGCGGCGCTGTGCGGCGCGTGCCTGAGCGTCGCGCTGTCGGCCGCCGAACTGTCGGCGACGGCGCAGAAAGAGATCACGCTGCTGCTCGACCGCATCGAGGCCTCCAACTGCAGCTTCGGCCGCAACGGCAGTTGGTATCCGGCGCCAGAGGCGCGCAAGCACCTGCAGATGAAGCTCGACTACATGGTCAAGCGCAGCATGCTCGGCTCGGCCGAGGAGTTCATCAGCAAGGCCGCCAGCGCCAGCAGCGTCAGCGGCGAGGTCTACCAGATCCGCTGCGGCTCGCAGGCGCCGGTGGCCAGCGCCACCTGGCTGACGGCCGAACTCAAGCGCATCCGCTCGCAGTCCTGAGTGGGTCAGTCCACTGCGCGCGGCGATGCCGGAGGACGCCGGGCGGCGCAAAAGGCGTATACCGAGGCGATTGCCAACGGCTGAAGGAGTCTGCGATGGTGAGGGCCACGATGATCGCCGCCACTGCTGCGCTGCTGCTGGCGTGCGCCGGCTACGCGCCGCCGAAGGACCTGCCGATCGGCATGCCCGAGGCCGACGTGATCAAGCTGATGGGCCCGCCGACCGGCCGCTACGAGCTGCCCAACGGCGGCGAGCGCATGGAATACGCGCGCGGGCCTTACGGCCGCGAGACCTTCATGATCGACCTCGACGCGCAGCGCCGCGTGGTGCAGTGGGACCAGGTGCTCGACCGCAGCTACTTCGAGACCGTGAGTCCGGGCATGAAGGCCGACGACCTGCTGCGCATGATCGGCCGGCCGTCGGAGCGCGTGGGCATGATGCGCAACGGCCAGATCTGGTCCTGGCGCTACTACAACAACGACTGCCTGTGGTGGCAGGCGCAGATCGACGCCGACGGCATCGTCACCGCCGCCGGCTACGCGTCGGCGCCCGGTTGCGACGGCGGCAGGGGCCGCTTCTAGGCTTCTAGGGTCGCGCGCCCGGCTCGGGCGCTTTCGCCGTCGGCCGCGCGTTGGCGCGGTAACCGGCGATGGCCTCGCGCAGGTCCTTCAGCTCCTCGCACGACGTGGGGCACAGCTGCGCCAGGATGCGCTCGTGGTACTCGGCGCGGTCGGGCTGGTTGGCCATCAGGTAGGCCTCGCCGATGTACTCGTGGGCGCCGCGGTGCTGCGGGTCGATGCCGAGCGCGCGCTTGTAGGCCTTGAATGCCGGGTCGAGCTGGCCGGTCTTGCGGTACGCGAAGCCGAGCCAGTTGAAGCCGTCGGCGTCGTTGCTGTGGCCGGCCACCCACTTCTCGAGGATGGGAATGGCCTGTGCATAGCGCTGCGCCGCGATCGCATCCATCGCGTCCTTGTAGGGACCGGTCTTCTTGTTGGGGTCGTCGGCGTCGCCGCCCCCACCGCCGCCACCGGCCGCGATCAGCGGTGGGGCCAGGGCCAGCAGGCCACAGAACACGACGGCCGCGGTGAGACGGCGAGACAGCGCAGGCATGGCGGATCCTTTCGACAGCGACGGCCGGAGCCGATACCGGCGTACGAGCCGAGACCGTCGAACATTCCGACACACGCGGTGGACAAGCGGGTGCACAACCTGCCGACAACCGCGTGGACAACGCGGCGCAGCCGGTGCACAACCGGCCCGCTTCAGCCCGCTGCCGTCGATGCGCGTGCCGCGCCGGCCACGCGGGCAAAGTGCTCGAGCATGCCGTTCCAGCCGTTGGGCGAACTGAAGGCCTCGTGCATCGCGACCGCGTCGGCGCCGTAGGCCTCGAGCCCGCGATGCTCGAGCTCGACGCGGGTGGTTTGTGCGTCGACGGCGACGAAGCGCACGTCGACCTCGGTGTGGAGCGCCGGGTCGAAGCGGAACTGCGCGCTCAGCTGCCACAGCAGCACCACGCGACGCGGCGCCTCCCACACCAGCACCTGGCCCCAGACGCACTCGACGCCGTCGACGCCGCGCTCGTACCAGCGCCCGCCGGCCCGCGGCTCGATCACCACCGCCGCGCAATCGGCGTCGCCGATGTGGTGCGAGGCCATCGGCCACCAGGACTCGATCTGCGCGGTGAACACCTCGAACGCCACCGCCAGCGGCGCGGCGACGATGACCGACTTGCGCACCACCGGTCCGGCGGCTGGCTTGGGCGATGGATTCATCGGGTTCCTCGTGTCTTGCGTTCGGCGGCCGCACGTTGCCGGGCCACCTTCTCGGCTTGCTGCTTGAAGCGCGCCAGCCCCACGTCCCACAGGCTGTCGATGAAGTCGCGCAGCGTCGCCACGCCGTCGGTGTCGGGGCGGTAGAGGTTGCGCGTGCCCACCGACTCCAGCTGCACCAGGCCGGCATCGGCCAGCACCTTGAGGTGCTGCGACACCGCCGGCCGGCTCACCGGCAGCTGCGCCGCCACCTCGGCCACCGACAGCGGCGAGCGCGAGATCAGCGTGAACACCTGCAGCCGCGTGGGGTCGCCGAGCGCGGCAAAGCGGCGGGCACTGGTCTCGACGTGGCGTGGATTCATCGGTTAGCGCACTCTTACGGTAAGAATACACTTACCGATTGAATGAGTCAAGCCGTGCGTCGAGCCGGCGGCTCGACCCGATCGCGCGATGACGGGAGCGGCCGTGCCGCCCTGGCGACTACAGCCGCACCGGCAGGTGTCTGAAACCGCGAAAGCGCACGCGGCGGTCGCGCAGCGGTGTGCCATCCGGCGCGAGACGCGGATAGCGCTGCACCAGTGCCGCGATCGCGATGCGCGCCTCGAGCCGCGCCACGTTCATGCCGGCGCAGGCGTGCCCGCCGTGGCCGAACGCGACGTGCAGGTTGGGCTTGCGCGCGAGGTCGAGCACGTCGGGCGAGGGGAACTGCGCCGGGTCGCGGTTGGCGGCGCCGACGCCGAGGGTGACGAACGCGCCGGCCGGCAACTCGCGGGTGCTGAACGCCACCGGCGCTGTGAGTTGGCGGTTGTTCAGTTGCAGCGGGCTCTCGAAACGCAGCAGCTCCTCGACGGCGCTGCCGATCAGCGCCGGCTCGCGCTGCAGGCGCTCGAGCTGGTCGCGATGGGTCAGCAGCGCGTGCAGGCCGTTGCCGATCAGGTTGGTCGTCGTCTCGTGGCCGGCATTGAGCATGAAGATGCAGTTGTGCAGCAGCTCGCTCTCGTTGAGGCGCTCACCGCCGACCTCACCTTCGATCAGGCGCGTCAGCACATCGGCTTCGGGGTCGCCGGGGCGGCGCCGGCGCTGCGCCACCAGCGTGCGCAGGGTGTCGAGGAAGTCGCTCACCGCGGCGTTGCCGCGCGCCAGCACCTCGGCCGACGGCGCCGGCTCGAGCGCCGACAGGATCGCCAGCGACCAGCCGCGCAGCGGCGCGCGCTGCTCGCGCGGCACGTCGAGCAGGTTGCCGATCACTTCCACCGGAATCTGCGCCGCGAAGTCCTCGATCAGGTCGGCCCGCGGGCGGTCGGCCATGGCGTCGAGCAGACCTTGCACCAGCGCCACGACGCCGGGCTCCATGCGGGTGATGGCCCGTTGGTTCAGGGCGCCCATCAGCAGCCGGCGCACCCGCGTGTGCAGCGGCGGATCGCTGAACACCAGGCTCGTGGTGTGGTGCTCGTACAGCGCCGTGCCGGTGCCGAACTTCGGCGCGAACTCGCGCTGCTTGTCGGAGCTCGCGGCCGGGCTGCGGTAGAGCAACGACACGTCGTCGTAGCGTGTCAGCAGCCACTGATCGTTGCCGAGCGCGTGTACCGGATCGTGTTGCCGCAGCTGCGCGTAGACCGGATACGGATCGTCGACGAAGCCGGGCGGCGTGTTCGCCAGCGTGAAATCGGCGATCGATGACGGATCGGGGCTCGGCATCGCGCCAGTCTATCGGCCGTGGCGGCCGGCCCCGGCGGCGAAGCGCGCGGCACCGGCCACGCCCTCTTCGAACACCACCGGGTAGCCGCCGGCGCCTTCCTGGCGCAGCGCCTCGCGCAGCGGCAGGTCCCACTGCGCGAACGCCGAGGCGCGGTCGGCGCGCATGCAGCGCTGCGGGAACGCGGCGATCTGCGCCGCCAACGCCTGCGCTTGCGCGAGTGCCTGCCCGTCGTCGACCACGCGGTTGGCCAGCCCCATCTGCAGCGCTTCGTCGGCGCTCACCGCCCGGCCGGTGAGGATGAGGTCGAGCGCGCGACCCATGCCGACCAGCCGCGGCAGGCGCACCGTGCCGCCGTCGATCAACGGCACGCCCCAGCGCCGGCAGAACACGCCGAAGATCGCGCTGCGCGCGGCGACGCGCAGGTCGCACATCAGCGCCAGCTCGAGGCCGCCGGCCACCGCGTAGCCCTCGACGGCGGCGATCACCGGCTTGCCGAAGTGCGAGCGCGTCGGCCCCATCGGGCCGGCCGCGGTGCCGGTGGGCTCGATCGCGTTGGCGCGCGCAGGGTCCGCGAGCGCCGAGAGGTCGGCGCCGCTGCAGAAGGTGCCGCCACCACCGGTGAGCACCGCGACGCGCAGCGCATCGTCGTGCTCGAAGGCGTCGAACGCCTCGCGCAGCAGCGCCGCGGTCGGGCCGTCGACCGCGTTGCGCTGGGCCGGGCGCGACAGCGTCACCGTGAGCACCGGGCCGTCGATCGTGCGGCGCACCGCAGGGGCTTGGCTCATGGGGTCTCCTCGGGTGGAGCGCGCAGTGTGCACCGGCGCGCACCCGCGGATCAGATCACCGCGCGCTCGATCAGTGGCCGGCCCTGCGCGAGGCGTGCCGCGGACAGAGGCGACAGGTCGAGGCTGCGCCAGCCGCCGTGCACGATCCACTCGGCGATGCCACGGCCCACGCCGGCCGCGTGCTGCAGGCCGTGGCCCGAGAAGCCGCACGCCAGCAGCAGGTTCGCGCAGTCGGGATGGGGGCCGACCAACGCGTTGTGGTCGAGCGCATGCACCTCGTAGTAACCGTCCCACGCGCCGGTACGCCGCAGCGCGGCGAACGCCGGCACGCGATGAGCCAGCGCGGGCCACACGCGCTCGTCGAATTGCGCGAGGTCGGGTTGGTCGAGCGGCAGGTCGTCGGGGTCGTCGTCGTGCGCCCTCGGCGACCAGCCCCCAATGAAGCCGCTGCCCTCGCTGCGGAACCAGACGCCCGACGGGTCGATCACCAGCGGCGTGCGTGGCAACGCGACAGGGCTGTTGAACACGAACACCGTGCGCCGGCGCGCACACACCGGCACCTCGAACCCGGCCAGTGCGCCGACCGCGCGCGACCAGGCACCGGTGGCGAGCACGAACACGTCGGCGTCGATGCGGTTGCCGTCGGCCAGTCGCGCGGTGGCGATGCGCCCGGCGCCGCACGCGAAGTCCGACACGGCAACGGCATGCCACTGCGCGCCGAGAGCGCGTGCCTTGCGCGCCAGGGCGCGCGCGAAGGCATAGCCGTCGAACCAGCCTTCGCCGCGTTCGCCGAGGCTCGCCAGGCGGACGTCCGTGGTTCGCAACCAGGGTATGCGGAGCGCCAGTGCGGCAGCATCGAGCAGGCTCACGTCGGCGCCGGCCGCGCGTTGCACCGCGTGGTTGTCGCGCAGCGCCTGCACGCCGGCGTCGCCGGTGGCGACGAAAAGATAGCCCGATTCGACGAAGCCGAGGTCGACGGGCTCGTGGTCGACGGCCAGCCACGCATCCGGGTCACGCAGCAGCTGCAGCCCGAACTGCGACAGCCGTACGTTGACCTCGGTCGAGAACTGCTGCCGGATCGACGCCGCCGAGCGCGCCGACGACGCGAAGCGCAGCCCGGGGTCGGGCTCGATCACGTCGACCTGCACACCGGCATCGAGCCGCCGCAGGAACAGTGCGCACGCGCTGCCGAGCGCGCCGCCGCCGATGACGGCCACGCGCATCGAGTGACCTATCGCTCAGGCGGCAAGCAGCTGCCTCAGGACGAACGGCAGGATGCCGCCGTGCAGGTAGTAGTCCACCTCGATCGGCGTGTCGATGCGCAGGATCAGCGGGGCCTCGGCGCGGCTGCCGTCGCTGCGCGTGATGATGAGCTTCGCATCGCTCTGCGGCCTCAGCTCGGCATCGGTCTCGATGTCGATCACCTCGTCGCCCTTGAGCCCGAGGCTTTCGAGCGAGTAGCCGGGCTTGAACTGCAGCGGCAGCACGCCCATGCCCACCAGGTTGCTGCGGTGGATGCGCTCGAAGCTCCTGGCCACCACCGCCTTGATGCCGAGCAGCTGCGTGCCCTTGGCGGCCCAGTCGCGCGAGCTGCCGGTGCCGTACTCCTCGCCGGCGAAGATCACGGTGGGCGTGCCCTCGGCGATGTAGCGCATCGCGGCGTCGTAGATCGCCATCTTGTCGCCCGAGGGCTGGTGCAGCGTGACGCCGCCTTCCTCGCGCGAGCCGTCGGCCAGCGGCGGCATCATCAGGTTCTTGATGCGCACGTTGGCGAAGGTGCCGCGCATCATCACGTCGTGGTTGCCGCGCCGCGAGCCGTAGCTGTTGAAGTCGGCCTTCGTCACGCCGTGCGCGATCAGGTACTTGCCGGCAGGCGAGGTGTCCTTGATCGAGCCGGCCGGCGAGATGTGGTCGGTGGTGATCGAGTCGCCGAACAGCGCCATCACGCGCGCGCCGCGCACGCCCGGCGCGCCGGCGGCGCGCGCTGCAGGCTGCGGCGTGAAGGCGTCGAAGAACGGCGGTCGCGCGATGTAGGTGCTGCGCGGCCAGTCGTACACCTGGCCCGACACGCCCTTGATCTGCCCCCACAGCGCGCCGGGCTCGCTCTTGACCTTGCCGTAGTTGGCCTGGAACGCCTTGGGGTTCATGGCGTACTTCAGCAGCGCGTACACCTCGTCGCTGGTGGGCCAGATGTCGCCGAGGTAGACGTCGCGGCCGCTCTTGCCCTTGCCGACCGGCTCGGTCATCAGGTCGCGCATCACGTTGCCGGCGATCGCGTAGGCCACCACCAGCGGCGGGCTGGCGAGGAAGTTGGCCTTCAGGTTGGGGTGGATGCGCGCCTCGAAGTTGCGGTTGCCCGACAGCACCGCGGCGCACACCAGGTTGTGGTCGACGATCGCCTTGTTGAACTCCGGCGCGATGTCGCCGGCGTTGCCGATGCAGGTGGTGCAGCCGTAGGCCGCCACCGCGAAGCCGAGCTGCTCGAGGTACGGCAGCAGGCCGGCCTTGGTGAGGTACTCGGTGACGATGCGCGAGCCCGGCGCCAGCGAGGTCTTCACGTGCGGCGGCACGGTGAGGCCGGCCTGCACCGCCTTCTTGGCCAGCAGGCCGGCGGCCAGCAGCACGCCGGGGTTGCTGGTGTTGGTGCAGCTGGTGATGGCGGCGATCAGCACGTCGCCGTTGCCGATGGTGAGCGTGCGCGCGGCCTTGTCGTCGCCCTTCAGGTGCGCGGCCGCGTTGGTGGCGCGGTTGGCAGTCATCTCCACCACGTCGCGCGGCGCGCCGGGGGCCGGCGCCGGGGCGTCGCCGGCGGCCGCGCCGTTGGGCGACACCGGGTAGCGCACGTTGAGCTTGTCGGCCGGCTGGTTGAAGCCGTTCTCGGCCACCGGCTTGGAGAACAGCGACTTGAACTGCTTGCTCAAGTGCGTGATCTCGATGCGGTCCTGCGGGCGCTTGGGACCTGCGAGGCTCGGCGCCACGGTGGACAGGTCGAGCTTGACCACGCTGGAGTAGTCGATGTCGCCGGCACGCGGGATGCCGAACAGCCCCTGCGCCTTGAAGTACGACTCGAACGCCGCGATCTCGTCGGCGGTGCGGCCGGTGCCCTTGAAGTACTCGATCGTGCGCGCGTCGACCGGGAAGAAGCCCATCGTCGCGCCGTATTCGGGCGCCATGTTGGCGATGGTGGCGCGGTCGGGCACGGCGAG
>DATJYZ010000383.1:0-2981 GCA_035499355.1 Burkholderiaceae bacterium
CCGCTGGTCGCCGACGAGGCGATCAGCCAGCAGGACCTGGACGCCGCGATCGCCAAGGAGGCGGCCGACGCCGCCAGCGAGGAGGCCGCGCAGGCGCAGGTCACGACCGCCACGCTGAACCTGGAGTACACCACGATCCGCGCGTCGCGCGACGGCGTCGTCAGCAAGGCGCTGCTCAAGCCGGGCGGCCTGGTCAATGCCTCCACCACGCTGCTGACCACCCTGTATTCGGTCGACCCGATCTACGTCAATTTCGTGGTGAGCGAACAGAAGCTGCTCGAACTGCAGAAGCAGCTGAAGCGCGACCCGGCCGACGACAAAGGCGGGCTGCCGCCGCTGCGGCTGAAGCTCGTCGACGGCAGCGACTACAAGTACGCAGGCAAGCTCAATTTCGTCGACGCCGCAGTCGACCCCAGGGCCGGCACGCTGCAGATGCGGCTGCTGGTGCCGAATACGGAGCACGAACTGCGCGCCGGCCAGTTCGTCCGCGTGGTGGTGCCCGCGGCGCAGGACGTGAACGCGGCCCGCGTGCCGCAGCAAGCCGTGCAGGAGCTGCAGGGCAAGCGCTCGGTGTTCACCGTCGGCGCCGACGGTAAAGTCGCCTACCGCGAAATCAACGCCAAGCTGCGCGTCGGCAACGACTGGGTGGTGGAAAGCGGCCTGCAGGCGGATGAACTCGTGGTGGTCGAAGGCATCAACAAGGTCCGCGCCGGCATGGCGGTCAAGCCCGTGCTGCAGGGCGCCGCCGCGCCGGCGGAACCCGGCAAGGGCAAGAACTGATGTTCGATTTCTTCATCGACCGGCCGGTCTTTTCGACCGTCATTTCGCTCATCATCACGCTCGCCGGACTGGTCGCCTCGGCCGGGCTGCCGCTCGCGCAGTATCCGCAGATCGTGCCGCCGCAGGTGCAGGTGACGACCACCTTCCCGGGCGCCAACGCCGAAACCGTCGCGCAATCCATCGCCGCGCCGCTGGAACAGCAGATCAACGGCGCGCGCAACATGATCTACATGGATTCCAAGAGCGCCAACGACGGCACCTACAACCTGCTCGTCACCTTCGACGTCGGCACCAACCAGGACCTCGCCGCCGTCGACGTGCAGAACCGCGTCGCCATCGCGCAAACCTCCCTGCCGCCGGACGTGCTGCGCCAGGGCGTCCAGCTGCGCAAGGTATCGACGGACTTCCTCGAGGTGTTCGCGCTGATCTCGCCGAACCGCACTTTCGACAACGTGTTCCTCTCCAATTACGCGCTGCTCAACATCCAGGACGCCCTGTCGCGCATCAAGGGCGTCGGTTTCGTGCGCATCTTCGGCGCGCGCGACTACAGCATGCGCATCTGGCTCGATCCCGACAAGATGGCGCGCCTCGGCGTCACCACGAACGACGTGACGCGCGTAGTCCAGGAGCAGAACCAGGTCGCGCCCGCGGGACGGCTCGGCCAGGCGCCGTCGCCGGCGGGCCAGCAGATGCAGTACACCGTCTACATGCAGGGGCGCCTGTCCACGGTGCAGCAATACGAGGACATCGTCATCAGCGCGGCGACGAACGGCCAGATCGTGCGCCTGAAGGACGTGGCGCGCGTCGAGCTGGCGGGGGTCGACTACTCGATCAACGTCGAGGAAAGCGGCAACCCTTCGGCCTTCATCGGACTGTTCCTGTCGCCGGACGCGAACGCGCTCGACGTGGCCAAGGAAGCCAAGCGCGTGATGGACCAGCTGGCGGAAAGCTTCCCGCAGGACATGACCTACACGGTTCCCTTCGCCACCACGCCGTTCGTCACCGAATCGCTGAAGGAGGTCGTGAAGACGCTGTTCGAGGCGATCCTGCTGGTGCTGGTCGTGGTGTTCGTGTTCCTGCAGAGCTGGCGCGCGACCCTGATCCCGATGGCGGTGGTGCCGGTGTCGCTGGTCGGCACTTTCGCGGCGTTCGTCGCGCTCGGATTCTCGATCAATACGCTGACGCTGTTCGGCATGGTGCTGGCCATCGGCATCGTCGTCGACGACGCCATCGTGGTGGTCGAAGCGGTGCAGCACAAGCTCGACAACGAGCAGATGACGCCGAACCAGGCGGCCAAGGCCGCGATGGCCGAGGTCGGCGCGCCGGTGATCGCGATCGCGCTGGTGCTGGCGGCGGTCTTCATCCCGGTCGCCTTCCTGGGAGGCCTGACCGGGCAGCTCTACAAGCAGTTCGCGCTGACCCTGGCGACCGCAGTGCTGCTGTCGGCGGGATGCGCGCTGACGCTGACACCGGCGTTGTGCGCGCTGCTGCTGCGGCCAGCCAGCCAGGACAAGCCGACCGGCCCCCTGGCCCGGTTCTTTGCGCTCTTCAACCGCGCCTTCGGCTGGTTCAAGACGCGCTATTCGGCTTCGGTCGCCTTCCTGATCCGCCGCGCCGTCCTCGTGGCGCTCACCTTCGGGGTCCTGCTGGCGGCGGTCTACGGCCTGGTCAGCACGCGGCCGACCGGTTTGGTTCCCGAAGAGGACCAGGGCTACCTGTTTGCCGTCCTGCAGCTGCCGCCGGGGGCCTCACTCGAGCGCTCCACGGCGGCGGCCCACAAGGTCCAGGAAATTCTCAGCAAGCAGGTCGATGGCGTGGCGGGAGTGGCGACCCTGGCCGGCTTCAACCTGCTGACGGGCCTGACGACGTCGTACAACGCGACCTGCTTCATCCGCCTGAAGCCCTGGGACGAGCGGCGGTCCCCGGACAAGCGCGCCAGCGCTCTCGTGCGCAAGATGTCGGGCCTGCTCAACGCGCGGATCAAGGATGCCAACGTCCTCATCCTGAACGCGCCGCCGATCCGCGGCCTGGGCACCACCGGCGGCTTCGAGTTCATCCTGCAGGACCGCGCCGGCGGCGATCCGCGCCGCTTCGGCCAGGTGCTGCAGAGCTTCCTCGGCGAAGCGCGCAAGCGCCCCGAGTTGGGCTTCGTGTTCTCCAACTACAACGATGCGATCCCGCAGATCGAATACGAGATCGAC
>DATJYZ010000384.1:0-9084 GCA_035499355.1 Burkholderiaceae bacterium
ACTGCAGGTGCGCACGCGGCCGAGCAGGTTGACCACTTGGTGGAACGCTCGGCCATCGGTCGCCTCGATCCGCAAGGTGGCGGTCGGCGTCACGGTGCCCCGAACCGGGTCGAAGGTCATGGACTTGGTTGACGAACGCACCTGTACCGGGCCACCCGCGGCGAAGGAGGTCGCACGCAGCAGCTCCGAGCCGCCGCCGCAGCTGGCCGCGCTTGGCGCCCGACCATCACAGCTGCAGTTGCCCGCCGGGCCGGTGCGGACCATGTAGCAAGTGGCGCCGTCGACTTCGCGCAACGTGAGCTGCACGGTGCGGTTGAGCGCGACGGCTTGGCCCCGCGAACTGGACGTTGGTCTCGATCTGACCCGCCGCGCCGTGAAGCTCCGCCTTCTGGCGCAGCGACCCGAGCCCTGGAATCGCGGTGCCGATGGCCACCGAGACGATCGACAGCACGCTCAGAGTCTCGATCAAGGAGATGCCGTGCTGGCGGTGGGCGCTGGATTGAGTCGACATGATGTGCTCCTGGGCAGTGCGTGAATCGATGCAGGCACTCTAGGGAGACCATCGGTTTGCCGCGTCGCCCGCGCGAGGGTTCACGGCGCACCCCTGCGGGTCCGTCGGGTCGGGGGCCCTCTTTCGGGGGTTGGCCGCGATCCGACTGGCGAGATCAGATGTCGCGGATCAGGCGCCGGAACTCATCGACGTCTTCGAAGCTGCGGTAGACGGACGCGAAGCGCACATAGGCGACCTTGTCGATGCGCTTGAGCTCACGCATCACGAGTTCGCCGAGCCGGCTGCTCGGGATCTCGCGGGCACCGCTGGCCAGCAGACGCTCCTGGATGCGATCGAGCGCGCTGTCGACTTGCTCCATGCTGACCGGGCGCTTGCGCAGCGCCAGCAGCATCGACGCGCGCAGCTTCGCGCCGTCGAAGTCGGCTCGGGTGCCGTCCTTCTTGACCACGGCGGGCAGCGCGATCTCCGCACGCTCGTAGGTGGTGAAGCGCTTGTCGCATTTGAGGCAGCGTCGGCGACGCCGAATGACGTCGCCCTCATCCGACTCTCGTGTTTCGACGACCTGGGTGTCGTCGTGGCTGCAGTAGGGGCACCGCATCGCCGGACCAGGGTGCCTGGCGCGCCGCTACCGATAGACCGGAAAGTCGCGTGTCAGGCGCGACACCTGCCCGCGCACGCGCGCGACCACGGACTCATCCTGGGGTGCCTCCAGCACGTCGGCGATCAGGTGCGCGGTCTGCTCGGCCTCGGCCTCGCGGAAGCCTCGCGTGGTCATCGCGGGCGAGCCCAGCCGCACGCCGCTGGTGACCATCGGCTTCTGGGGGTCGTTCGGGATCGCGTTCTTGTTGCAGGTGATGTGGGCACGCTGCAGCACGATCTCCGCGTCCTTGCCGGTGATCCCCTTCGGCCGCAGGTCGACCAGCATCACGTGGCTCTCGGTACGGCCCGAGACGATGCGCAGACCCCGCTTGACCAGCGTCTCGGCGAGCACAGTCGCGTTGCGCAGCACCTGGCGCTGGTAGTCCTTGAAGGAAGGATCGAGGGCTTCCTTGAAGGCAACCGCCTTGGCGGCGATCACGTGCATCAACGGACCGCCCTGGATGCCCGGAAAGACCGCGCTGTTGATGGCTTTGGCGATCGGCTCCTTCATCAGAACCAGCCCGCCACGGGGACCACGCAAGGTCTTGTGCGTGGTCGACGTCACCACGTCGGCGTGCGGCACAGGGTCGGGGTACAGACCAGCCGCGATCAGGCCCGCGTAGTGCGCCATGTCGACCATCAGGTACGCACCGATCTCACGCGCCACTTGGCCGAAGCGCTCGAAGTCGATCCGCAGTGAGTATGCCGACGCCCCGGCGATGATCAACTTGGGCCGCTCGCGTACGGCAAGTTCCCGCATGGCGTCGTAGTCGATCTCCTCGCTGGCGTTCAGTCCGTAGCTCACCACCTTGAACCACTTGCCACTCATGTTCAGCGGCATGCCGTGCGTCAGGTGCCCCCCCTCGGCAAGGCTCATCCCCATGATGGTGTCGCCCGGCCGCAGCAGCGCGAACAGCGCAGCCTGGTTGGCTTGCGAACCGGAGTTCGGCTGCACGTTCGCGTGCTCCGCGCCGAACAATTGCTTCAGGCGATCGATGGCCAGATCTTCGACCTGATCGACGAACTCGCAGCCGCCGTAGTAGCGCTTGCCCGGGTACCCCTCGGCGTACTTGTTGGTGAGCTGGCTGCCCTGGGCCGCCATCACCGCCGGTGAGGCGTAGTTCTCGGAGGCAATCAGCTCGATGTGCTGTTCCTGGCGCTGATTCTCGGCCTGGATGCTGGACCAGATCTCCGGGTCCACAGCAGCCACCGTGTGGGTCGTTCGATCAAACATGACAGGCGATTCCTTCGTCGCTGACGCCGCCGCGATGGCGCGTGCGCACCGCTGCAGCTGCCCAGGCGAACGGCGAACCCCGCGCGCCACCGACGCAGCGGGCCGCGCTCCCTGGTGGTGGTCCACCTTGGGCCCGAAGGCCCTATCGCCAGTCGCGCGCGGTGGGGAGTCTAGCGGACGCAGTTGGCGGCAGCTGCCGTCAACGCAAGGGGGCAACCCAAGCCACTCGCTTGGCATCCCCGCTCGCTGGCGGCGGCTCGGCGCTGCCAAAGTCGGGGAGCCCTGAAGTCTTCAGCGCAGTGGGTGTCGGTCCGCTCGGCAGAGAGACCGTGACGGACACCCACTTGCCGTCGGCCACGCGTTTCAGGTTGGATTGCTCCGCAAGCACCTTGCCCACGTAGCCTCCGTCGTCGCTCAGATTGGCCGCGCCGACGTAGAACTTCAGGCCCGCCTCGAGGCCGCCCGCGCGGGCGATGCATTCCTTCAGGACCTGTACGCCGACGCGCAGGTTCGTCACCGGGTCGAACGCAGCCCGGACGCCGCCATAGGGCTCGTACTTGTCGTCGTGCACGCGGGTCATCACCTGCATCAGCCCCTGTGCGCCGACCGAGCTCTGCGCGAATGGGTTGAAGCTGGACTCGATTGCCATGACGGCCAGGATCAACGTCGGCTCGAGCCCCGAGCGCCGCCCGCTCTCCCAGGCCTCCTGCACCAAGCGGCTCATCGGTTCGACGGCCACCCGATAGCGGCGCGCCAGCCAGTTGGCCACCGAGGCCTGCTGCTTCGACAACGTCGTCGGGTCAGCCGCGGTCACCCGCGAGATCGCATCAGGAATCGGCGGCTCGGGCGTGGACTCGCTGGCCATCCTGGCCTCTTGGCGCGCGAGCAGCCAACCCAGGGCGCGCTGCTCGGCACCGTCGCGCAGGTCAGGATGGGCTGCCGAAAAGAGCACGACACCACAGACCACCGACAAGCCCAGCAGCGCCAGCGTGTTGTGGCTGACCTCGAGCATGCCGATGCCCACGTCGCGAGCGAACGTGGCGGTCGAACTCGCGCAGGCGCGGTAGATTGCGGTGAAGGAGCTGGGTGACTTCATGCACGTTCCTGCCTCGGGTTTCCCCTTGGCGGGTAGAGCGGTCGAATTCTAGGTACCGCTCAAATAACCAGTCAATCATTAAGAATGATCATCTAATAACCGATCTATGCAATACAGCGATCTTCGCAGTTTCTTGGCGGGGCTTGAACAAGCCGGTGAACTGGTCCGAATCCGAGAAACGGTGTCACCAAAGCACGAAATGACTGCGATTTGCGACATCGCACTGCATCGGGAGGGGCCGGCTCTGTTGTTCGAGCGACCGGCCGACTGCGACATCAAAGTGCTCGCTAACCTGTTCGGAACACCCACGCGCGTGGCCCTCGGGATGGGTGCCGCGGACCCAAATGAATTGCGCCAGATCGGTGCATTGCTCGCCGCCCTCCGCGAACCGGAGCCGCCTCGCGGGCTTGCCGATGCCGGTCGCTTGGTCGACATGGCCAAAGCGCTCTGGAACATGAAGCCCGCGCGGCGCTCGAGCGGGCCGTGCCGCGAGGTGCTCATCGAGGACCAGGAAGTCGACCTGTCCCGCTGGCCGATTCAAACCTGCTGGCCTGGGGACGTGGGGCCGCTGATCACCTGGGGTTTGGTCATCACACGGGGGCCGCAAGGCGTGCCCAACCCGCGTCGGCGCCAGAACCTGGGGATCTACCGCCAGCAGGTGATCGGTCGCCGCGAGACGATCCTGCGCTGGCTGCCCCATCGTGGTGGCGCTCAGGACTTCCGTGACTTCGCGGTAAAGAACCCAGGCCGCCCGTTCCCCGTCGCCGTGGCTCTGGGGGCCGACCCAGCCACCACGCTGGGCGCCGTCACCCCGGTGCCCGACACTCTGTCGGAGTACCAGTTCGCCGGATTGCTGCGCGGTTCACCGACCGAGGTCACAGATGCTGTGGTCGGAGAGCCCGACCTGCCGTTGCAGGTACCTGCACGCGCCGAGGTCGTGTTGGAGGGCCATATCCCGACTGCCGCCGACGGGTTCGCTGGGCACAGCGAGCACGGCATACCGTGCAAGTCGATCGGCGGCCACCTGCACGCGCTGGAAGGGCCGTTCGGCGACCACACCGGCTACTACAACGAGCAGGAGTGGTTCCCGGTATTCCGCATCGACCGCATCACGCATCGACGGGACCCCATCTACCACTCCACGTATACCGGCAAGCCCCCGGACGAACCGGCCGTGCTGGGGGTGGCGCTGAACGAAGTGTTCGTGCCGATCCTGCAGCGGCAGTTTCCGGAGATCGTCGATTTCTACCTTCCCCCCGAAGGATGCAGTTACCGCCTGGCAGTGATTTCGATTCGCAAGGGCTATCCCGGCCACGCCAAGCGCCTGATGTTCGGCTTGTGGAGCTACCTGCGCCAGTTCATGTACACGAAGTTCATCGTCGTCACCGATGCTGACGTCGACATACGCAACTGGAAGGAGGTGGTGTGGGCCATCACGACACGGTGCGACCCGATGCGCGACACCACGCTGGTCGATCAGACGCCGATCGACTACCTTGACTTCGCATCACCTGTGGCTGGGCTCGGCGGCAAGATGGGTCTGGACGCCACCGCGAAGTGGCCCGGCGAGACCAACCGTCAATGGGGCCGACCAATCGCCGCCGATCCCGAGACGCGGCGCCGGATGGCGTCGCTTTACGAGCGCGTGATGGCCGCATCGTCCACGGCCGGTTGAACTTGCGATCTCCCGGGTGTATCGTTCGCTGGCCTGCTTGCAGGCAAATAGAGAGGATGCGCAGTCGCTGCGCGTTAGGGGCCCTGGACCAAAGACCTCTGGAGCCTCGCCTGGTGACCTGAGTCACCCACCCCTCCCGTCATCCGTGGCGTGGAGGGGTTCAGTTTTTTCGGCCGCCCCCTTTTGACCGCTCAGGCGCCGAACAGCAGGCCTGCCAATTCGTGCAGCACCACGCGCACGCGACGGAACCCGTCGTTCGAGGGCATCCAGCGCAGCGCCGCGTGCTCGGCGGGCGGCGCCAAGCCCATGGGTGCAGGCCACACGCGGATCGGCGTTTCAGCCCTCTGCGCTTCCAGCTGGAAGGCACGTACCGCACGCGGCATGTGATAGCCGTGTGTCACCAGCACGATGTCGGTGATGCCGGCCGTCTTCAGCATCGCCACGCTGCGTGTCGCGTTCTCGCGCGTGTCGCGCGACTCGCCTTCGCTCCAGGTCAACGGCTTGCCGAAGTCACGTTCGGCGATGCGGGCAGCGGCCTCGGCCTCGCTGGTGCCGACCGACTCGCCGTAGCCCACGCCGCCAGAGAACATCAGCGGGGCTCCGGTCTGCCGGGCGAGCCAAACGCCGTAGTGCAGCCGCTGCAGCGACACATCCTTCAGGTTCGAGACGCCGTATTCCGGTGCCATGGGTTCTCGCCCACCACCCAGCACGACGATGGCGACCTTGCTCGGCGCGGTGCCGGCCAGCTTCTTGATCTCGGCGATCCGCTCGGTGCCGAGTGGGGCGGGTGGCTTGAGCGTTGCCTGCTCGAGCCAGTAGCCGGCGCCGATCGTGCAGCACAGCCAGAGGCCGGCGGCACCCAACAGCATGACGAGCCACGAAACCGTACGACGCCAGTACATCATGCGGGCGCCGACGAGCATGACCAGCAACCAAGGCACTGGTGGCAGCAGCAACGCGGTCAGAACGGGCTTCCAGGACTGAATCCCCAGCAGGACGAGTAGGTCGTTCATACGAGCGCGGATTCTGCGCCGCGCCCGCTGCGGCCCTCGTGCAATATGACCGTGGCGAAACCCGCTGTTACCGCTGCCTTGCAGCCATTGTTGGGGAGCGGGGTCGGCCGGCGGCGGGTTGAAGCGAGCAGCGATACGCCCTGCACAATCACCCTGTTTGTCAGCACCTGCGCTGTCGAACGACTACTGGGTTTGCAATGCGGGAGAGGCGAGCGTGGCGATCGAATCCATCACTCTGGGCGGCGGCTGCTTCTGGTGCCTGGAGGCCGTCTACGAGCAGGTCGACGGCGTGCAGGCGGTCGAGTCGGGCTACAGCAACGGTCACGTGAAGCAGCCCAGCTATCAGCAGGTCTGCGAAGGGGGTACAGGCCATGCCGAGGTGGTGAAGGTGCAGTTCGACGACACCAGGATCACGCTGCGGCAGATCCTGGAGATCTTCTTCTCGATCCACGACCCCACCACGCTGAACCGCCAGGGCAACGACGTCGGGCCGCAATACCGCTCTGGCATCTACTACCACGACGAGGCGCAGCGCGCGGTCGCTCAGGCGGTGATCGATGAGGCCAATGCCGAGCTCAGGGGGCGCGTGGTGACCGAACTCAAGCCGGTCGACAACTACTGGCGCGCCGAGGAGTACCACCAGCACTACTTCGAACGCAACCCCAGCCAGGGCTACTGCGCGTTCGTGGTCGGCCCCAAGGTGGCCAAGTTCCGCAAGACGTTCGCCTCGCGCCTGCGCGCGACCTGACCGACTTCAGGGCGCCAGGCGCTCGCGGCGCCAGGTGGCGCCTTCCAGGCTGTAGCGGACGCGGTCGTGCAGCCGGCTCTTGCGGCCCTGCCAGAACTCCCAGCGATCCGGAAGCAGCCGATAGCCGCCCCAGTGAGGCGGCCGCGGCGGGCTCAGGCCGTGCTTTGCAGCAGCCTTGGCGGCATTGGCCACCAACACGGCACGCGAGGCGATGGGTTGACTCTGCGGTGACGCCCAGGCCCCGATGCGAGAGTCGAGTGGACGCGTCTTGTAGTAGGCGTCCGACTCCTGCGCCGACACCTTGTCGGCCCGGCCTTCGATGCGCACCACGCGCTCCAGCTCGACCCAGTGGAACTGCAGGGCCGCGTGTGGCTGGTTCGCCAGCTCGCGGCCCTTGCGGCTGTCGTAGTTGGTGTACCAGACGAGCCCGGCCGCATCGAGGCCCTTGAGCAGCACGATGCGCGTCGATGGGCGACCGTCGGCTCCGACGGTCGCCAGCGTCATCGCGTTCGGCTCTGGCAACTGCGCCTTGACGGCCTGCTCGAGCCAGCTTTCGAACTGTCGCCACGGCTCGTCGGCGCACGACGTCTCGTCGAGTTCGCCGCGTTCGTAGCTCTTGCGCAACTCGGCCAGCGCCAGCTTGTCCATGCGGTGAGTATGCACGTTGGCGACACCTCGGGACTGCACCCTACGTGGAACGCCCTAAGTGAAGCTCCCACTGTTTTGCTTCCGACCGCAACACGATGCTGTGTACGTCTGCAGTCTGCGCGGGCCAAGAGTGGGGAGGCGCGCGCGCGGCAGGGCGATGTCATGAAGAAGCCCCCGATCGTCATCGTGTTAGCCGCCGGCCGCGGCAGCCGCTTCAAGGCGCCTGAGCACAAGCTGCTGCAAGCGTTCGCGGCCTCCACGGTGCTCGGCACGACGCTCGAGCACGCGATCGAGACGGGCCTGCAACTGCGCGTGGTCACCACAGCGGCCGTCAGTGCCGAAGCCAGGCACCATGTGGCCCAGCGCGACATCGTCGAGCTGCCAGCCGTCACCGGCCAAGGCGGTGAGACGCTCGGCATGGGCTTCTCGATCGCCAGCGGCGTGGCCGCCAGCCCCGATGCGGGCGGATGGTTGGTCCTGCCCGGCGACATGCCGTCGGTGAAGCCGGCCACGCTGCTGGCCGTGGCGGCGAGGCTGCCGCAGCATGCCGTGGTGTATGCGCAGCACATCGGGCGGCGCGGCCACCCGGTCGGGTTCGCGGCCGAGTTGTATTCCGAGCTCGTGCAACTGTCCGGGGACGAAGGCGCCCGGCGACTGGTGGCGCGCTACCCGTCGGTCGGCGTCGAGGTCGACGACCCCGGTGTACTGATCGACGTGGACACGCTCGACGATCTGACCTCATTGCAGGCGCACGCCGGCCTCGACGCGCCGATCGAGCCAAGGGCCGCGAAGTAGCGCATGCGCCGGCGTACGGTCACTGCGCGCCGCCGTCCACGGCCAGCCCGAACAGCGAGTGCATCGCATCGCGCATTTCGTCGCTGACCATGGCCTGCGCGTTGTGGTGGGTGCCGTTCTCGGCGAGGATGAAGCGCTTGGGCTCGCGTGCACGGTCGTACAGCGCGCGGCCGAGTTCGGGTTGGATCATGCGGTCGTCGGCGCCGTGCACCACCAGCACCGGTGAGCCGATCGACGCAATGCGTTGCGCGGCATCGAAGCGCTGCGTGATCAGCGGTCCAAGCGGCAGCCAACCGAAGCGCATGGTCGAGAACACGTCGGGTACCGACGTGAACGCGCCTTCGACGACCACGCCGGCTTCGTCGTCGACCTCGGCCGCCAGGTGTACGGCGATGGCGCTGCCCAGCGAGTGACCGTAGATCAACCGCGGCGATGCCGGGTGCTGTGCTCGCAGCCAATCCCACGCCGCGTGGGCGTCCTCGTAAGCGGACTGCTCGGACGGCAAGGCGTCCGTGCTGCGGCCGAAGCCGCGGTAGTCGACCCCCAGCACCGAGACGCCCAGCGCGTGCAGGCGACGCATGCGAAACGAGCTGCTGGTGACGCCCCAACGCGCACCATGCAGGTACAGCATCACCGGTGCATCGGGGCTGTTCTGCGGCAGCCACAGCGCGTGCAGCTTCACCGGCCCGTCGCTGTCTGCAGGTGTGAATTCGATCCAGCGGTCC
>DATJYZ010000385.1:0-5813 GCA_035499355.1 Burkholderiaceae bacterium
ACGAAGCGCTGGACCTGCGGGTTGGGCACCATCGGGCGCAGCGTCGAATCGATGGTCCAGTCGGCGAACGCGCTGGGAAAGGCATCCTCGAGGCGAAGCCCGAGGCCCACCTCGGCGACCACCTGTGTCGGTCGTCCGACCACCGCAGCACCCGCCGTGCCGAGCATGCCCATCAGCGCAATGGCGGCGTCGCGGCGGCTCGGCTTCATCGGTGATTCCCACGATCGAAGAAGGTCAGGCCCAGCAGACCGTCGACGCCGAACATCAACAACACCGCCACGACGAACAGCAGCACACCGGCGAAGCCGTGGACGAACCCTTGTCCGGCGGCATCACCCCACAGGTAGGTCACCATCACCAGCGCCATCACGCGTACGACGTTGGCGCAGAACGCCACTGGGACCAGCAACAGTGCCAACATCACGTTGCGCAGCAGCGCGGCGTGGCTGCGCAGGCTCATGTAGACGAGGCCGATCGCCTCCAGCGTGAACATCGAGTTGAGCCCTGCGCAGGCGTCGGCGACCAGCAGCTGGTACTGCCCAACCATCAGCACGACTCCGGAACGTGCCACCGGTGCGCCGAGCTGGTACAGCAGTGCCGCCGCGGTGGTGGACACAGCGGATTTCAGCGGCGCGGTCACTGCGGCCACCACGGCGCCGGGCAGTGGCACCAGAAAGACCAGCAGGAAGATCGGAAACGCCGCCACGCGCAGCGCCGCGCCGCCGCGTATCAAGAGGCAGGCCCCGCAGGCCAGCGGTATCAACGCGAGCGTGGCGAACATCAGGATGTCCTGGGCGCGCCCGAGCCAGTAGGTGAGGAGGCCCAGGAAGACCAGGGACCACCCGGCCACCGGCTGAGGGCGAACCACGGCCGCGACGAGGGCAGCGCGGCGGCGGTACAGCAGCCACAGGCTGAGCGCGAGGATCACGGGACCCTGGCCTTGCTCGTCCGACGCCCAGATGCCGGTGGCCAGGTCGGAGAACACCGGCACGAACAGGACCAGCATGCCCAGCAACCACATCGACAGCGCGACCCGGTCGATCGCGGCCGGGTCGCGGGTTTCGTGGGGCATCAGCACGGCCGACACGTCAGACCTCGTTGATCAGCGCACCCAGTACCGGGGTCGACGTGTCGCGCAACTGCGCCAGCAGGGATGCGAGCGTCGCAACGCGACTGACGCCGTTGCGCGCCAGCACGACCGCAGCGCCGCAGCGGGCGGCGATCACCGCGGCATCGGCCGACAGAGATGCCGCCGGCGTGTCGACGACGACGTGATCGAACTTGCCCGCCAGCTCTCTCATCAGCAGACCAAAGGCGGGCCGCTCGACCAGCTCGAGCGGGTTGGGCGGCAACGTGCCCACCGGCAGCACCGACAGTCCCGGCAGCGTGTGGACCTTCTGCAGGATCTCGCCTGTGCGCCCGGACAGCACGCTGCTCAACCCGCCATGAACCTTCAGCCCGAAGATCTCGTGCTGACGCGGATTGCGCATGTCGGCATCGATCAGCAAGGTCCTGCCGCTGAGCTGCCCGAAGGCGACCGCCAGATTGGCCGCGAAGTAGCTCTTGCCGTCGCCCCGGTCGGCACTGAGCACCGCCAACGCCGTCGGGCGGCCGATGCCCTGCAACCGCATCGACAACTGGCTGCGGATGCCGCGGAACACCTCGGCCTGCGCAGAGAACGGGTCGCGTGCCACCGGCAGCTCAGTACTCAGCGTCTCACGGTCGGTGCGCGAGTACGGATAGTGAAACTGCTGCGACAGCGCCCACAACACGTCGTCGCTGCTGACCAGTCCGAGCGCGACCGCTGCTTCGCCGAAGCGCACACCCTTGTCGCGCTGGTGGCCGAGCACAGCGTCGATCTGATCCTGGGTCAGGGGGTGGACCTGGCGCAGCAGTTCGCCAATCGGACGGTCGTGCACCCCCGGTGATTCGACCTGCGCGTCATGGCCGTTGTTGGCTGCGGTACGCCCGCGCAGCGGGTGAACGGGACTGGGGCGCTCGGGCGGCCCATGCGGCACCTCGAAGGGTTGGGCGGAGAGCGTCATGGCATCGTCGGTCGCACGAACCGGTCAGGTCCGTCCTGCCAGCGCCGACGGCAGCTGCCCGAACAGGCGCTTCTGCAGCGGGCTGCGTGCGTCGCGACCAAACCAGCGCCGGCGCGGCCGTGACGAGGGCAGGGCGCCCAGCACCGGCAGGTCGAGCGACACCGTGAGGTCTTCGCGCGAGCGCACCCGCCGATCGAGCCATTCGCGCAGCAGCGCCAGCCCGACGCCGAGCAGGGTGCCGACGAAGACGGCGACCAAGGCGTTGATGCGCAAGCGCGGCGACGAGGCCTCCGTCGGCTCGGCGGCCGTGTTCAGGAGCACCACGTTGGTCTGCGTCGTCTGACTCTCGAGCTGCGTCTGTGCCATGCGGCCGAACACTGCGTCGTAGGCACGCTGCGCGTTCTCGACGTCGCGCACCAACACGGTCTGTTCGTCGCGCACCTCCTTGAGGTGCAGCACCTTGGCGCGTTGCTGAGCCAGCGACGCGCGCAACTGTGCCTCGCGTGCCTGGTTGATCTGGTTGTTGATACCGACGCTGGAGGAGACGCGCTCGACCTCCTGCCGCAACTTGGCCTTCAGTTCCGCCAGGTTCGCCTGGATCTCGATCACCTGAGGATGGCGCTCACCCAGCTTGGCGCCAACCTCCTCGAGACGAACCTCCTGGCGCGCCAGGTCCTGGCGCAAGCTGGCAACCACGGGATTGGTCATGACGTCCTGCAGCTGGTCAGGGCTTTGACGGGCTTGCGCCTGGCGGTTCTGGCTCTCGGTGGCGACCGCCTGCAGCGCAACCAGCTGGGACGACAGCTCGGCCAGTCGCGCGTTCTCGACGTCCTGCCGTTCGTCGGTTGCGATGATGCCTCTGCTCTGCTGGAACGCGGAGAGTCTGGATTGGGCCTGTTCCAACGCTTCTCGCAGCTGCTTGGCGCGCTCGTCGAAGAAGCTGTTGTACTGACGCGCCGGCTCCACGCGCAACTCGAGCGTGGTATCGATGTAGGCCTGCGCGAACGCGTTGGCCAGCGTCGCCGCGAAGCGCGGATCCACCGACTTGAACGACAGGCTCAGGACATTGGATTCGCGCGACGGTTTGACATCGAGGCTGGACTGCAGCAGCTTGGCCAGCCACGCGGCGAACTCGCCGGCGCCATGGGTGTCCTCGCGCCACGCATGCCGCATCGCGGCGCTCTGGTCGAGCTTGAGGGCGCGCACGACGTGTCGCGCGACGCGGTCGCTGGTGATGACGTCGACCTGCGTCCCCATATAGGACGGCGACATCATTCCGGGGAAGACTTGGCCGAGGATCGGATCGGGTGTCTTGATGTCGACGAGCACTTGCGCCGTAGCCGTGTACCTCTTCGGAAACACCAGACTCACCGCAACCGTCGCCGCGACGGTCACGAGCAGCGTCGCCGCGGCCAAGCGCCAGCGCGCCTGCAGGATGGTCATCAGCTGGGTGATCGACATGGGCCCTGCTCAGAACAGGCTCTCGCGCACGTACAGCACGTCGCCGTCCTTCAACTTGTCGGTCATCGCGGGCTCGCTGGCGACGACGGCGCCATCGCCGCCGCGCCGGTGCATGACCAGGTGGCGTTCGGTGCCTCGTTGCGTGATGCCGCCGCCCGCCGCCAGCGCCTGCATGACGTTCATGTCGCGCTCCAGGCGCAGTGCGCCAGGGCGCTGGACCTCGCCGTAGATGTAGATCGATGGCGCGCGGTCGACGTAGATCACGTCACCGTTGCGCACTGCCGGGTCCTCGCCCTCGCTGGCCTTGGCGTACATCGCCGGCAGGTCCACCTCCTGTCGGAAGGCCTTGCCGTCCCGTTCGCCGCTGAGTACGACGATGTCGTGACCACCGAGCGCCACACCGCCCGCGATCGCCAGCATGTCCGACAGGCGAAGGCCGGTCGTGTCGATCGGGTAGCGGCCCGGCCGGTTCACCATCCCCAGCACCGACACCTGATGACCTCTCACAATCAGTAGGTTCAAATTGACCTGTGGTGCTTTCACGAAGGCACCGTCGCGCAGGCCGCGCGCGATCAGTTGTTCGGCCTGCGGCACCGACAGACCACTGAGGCGCACCTGGCCCAGCAGCGGGTAGCTGATGACCCCCGACTCGGAGACGCGCGCCTCGACGGTGAGGTCGGCGTTCTGATACACGCTGACGCGAACCACGTCGCCGGCTCCGATCAGGTAGTCGCTGGGCACGTCGGCCGCCTCGGCACCTGCGATCGCGAAGCTCGCGCCCAGTGCGGCCAGCGCCCAGCGCCGGGCCGGCACGATCGAAGTCAGCATCGCGCGGGCACGCAGGTGCGTCGACATCGCGTCAGCGCAGGCCGGCCAGGCCCTTGTCAAGAGCCCCTTTGTCGTTGGCCGCCGCCGCTGGCTCGCCCGGAGCGCTGGCCGCGGGTGCGATCGCCTTCGATGTCGGCGCCGCCGATTCGAAGTGGCCGACGTACTCGATGCGGGCTCCGGACCGGATCGTCTTGAGGTCCTGTTCGACGAGCTTGCGCCGGCGATCGTTGAGCAGAAACTGCTCGATGGCCGGCCGTGCCTGATCCTCGCCCACCGGTGCCGACTGCAGCTGCAGGACGGTGAGAATGCGGGCACCGCCCGGCGCAGGCACGAACAGACTTTGCCCGACCGAGAGCTTGGCGAGCGGCTCGAGCAAGGTCAATGGCAGGCTCTCGGCGGCGGTCGCGTTCTGGTTGATGCGCCCGGCGATGCGATGCCCCTTGAGGTAGTCGATGATTTCCTGGAAGCTCTTGGCCTTCGGCAACAGCGCCTGCAGTTCGCTCAGTCGCGTTTCGTCGGTCTCGACCGCCAGTTCGCGCAGGGTGTAGACCCGGCGATCCTTGAACAGCAGCGGATTGGCGTCGTAGTAGGCCTTGACGTCGGCATCCGACGGTCGCTGCGCGCGCTCACCGACGTAGTTCAGGTAGGCGCGCGCGATCACGTCGCGACGCGACGCCTCGATCTCCTGCCTCACCTGCGGGTCGCGATCGATCTTGCTCTCGATCGCCCGCTGCACAGCGAGCTCCTGGTCGATCAAGCGTTCGAGCACGTCGCGTCGTGCAGAGTCGACTTGCTCGGCTTTCAGGCCGGGCTGTCGTTGCAGCACGTAGTTGATTTGGTGGACCGAGATCTCTTCCTTGTTGACCTTGGCCGCGACCTGCGTCGCGCTGGCGGCCGACCCGTTGCCGCAGCCCTGGAGGAGGGTGACCGCCGCGGCGGCGATGGCAATGAGGCGCAGTGAGTCGAGTGTCCGCCGGAACATCGGTGTGATTGACATGGTGGGTGAAGAAGTGACGGGACGGACGAGCCATCGCGCCGAACACAGTCTGCGAAGGCGCGGCGCCCAGCGGAAATTCAGTCTAGGAATGGGCAGTGACAGTTGTGCGTCACGCCGCATGCCACCGGCGGTCGGCCGCGACGCAGGCGCGCAGCCGTTCGTCGACGCTCATACGATCCCTCGATCGTCGAGCGGCGCGTAGTCCGGAAGAACCATGCCGCTCAGCACGACGGCTGACACGATGCCCACCATCAGCAGCCCGCCGTGCAGCAGGACCTCGGACGCTGCCATGACGAGGAGGGGGCCCGACAAACCTGGCCGCGCATCGAGCAATAGCGACCATTGGTGCCCGGCCAGCACGATCGGCGTCGACAACGCGAGCAGCAGCAACTGCGCCGCGAGCAGCCGCGCCAACCCCGAAGTCAGGCGGGACGCGCCGCTCTGTCGCCAGGCCCAGCCGACGCAGGCCAGCGCGCACGGCA
>DATJYZ010000386.1:0-2051 GCA_035499355.1 Burkholderiaceae bacterium
CGGCACCTCGTAGCGGCCGCTCAGCCAGCCGGCACGTAGCCCTCTTCGGTGAGCGCGCGCACGAACTCCTGGCGCGCGTGCTGCGACTCGATGCGCACGGTCTTGCTCGGCAGGTCCACCGCCACCGCGGCGGCCGCATCGACCTGCCGCACGGTATGGCTGACCGTGCGCACGCAATGCTCGCAGGTCATGGTCGGCAACTTCAGTTCGATCATGGTGCTGTCCGTCGATCGGTCCATTCTGACCTCTGGATCATCGTAAACCTTGCCATGGTGGCAAGGTCAAGTGCCGGGCCGCCGCTTGACCTTGCCATGGTGTCAAGGTCTAAGCTGTGCATATGAGCAAGTCCGAGGCCGCCGTGCTGTCGCTGCCGATCGAGGGCATGACCTGCGCCTCGTGCGTGCAGCGTGTCGAGAAGGCGCTCGCCGGCGTGCCGGGCGTGCGCTCGGCCGCGGTCAACCTGGCCACCGAGAGCGCCAGCGTCGAACTGGCGCAGGCCGTGCCCTCCGATGCGCTGGCTGCCGCGGTGCGCCACGCCGGCTACGCGGTGCCCCAGGAAACCGTGACGCTGGCGGTGCACGGCATGACGTGTGCATCGTGCGTCGCGCGCGTCGAGCGGGCGCTCAGCCGCGTGCCCGGCGTGGTCGCCGTGGAGGCCAACCTGGCCAGCGAACGGGCCAGCGTCGTGCGCTGGCCCGGGCGAGCCGCGACCACCGAGCTGATCGCCGCGCTGCGCGGTGCCGGCTACGACGGCGAAGACGCCACCGCCGCGGCCCCGGCGACCGTGCCGCGCGTCGGCGAAGGCACGCGCGTGGTGCTGGCGGCCGCGCTGTCCGCACCGCTGCTGCTGCCGATGGTGGCGTCGTGGTTCGGCGTCCACGTGATGCTCGGCCCGTGGTGGCAGCTGGCGCTCGCCGCGCCGGTGCAGCTGTGGCTCGGCGCCCGCTTCTATCGCGCCGGCTGGCACGCGCTGCGCGCCGGCAGCGGCAACATGGACCTGCTGGTGGCCATCGGCACCAGCGCCGCATTCGTGCTCAGCCTGGCGTTGATGTTCACCAGCGGCACCGGGCATGCGCCGCACCTGTACTTCGAATCGGCTGCCGTGGTGATCACGCTGGTGCTGTTCGGCAAGTGGCTCGAAGCACGCGCCAAGCGGCAGACCACCGATGCGATCCGCGCGCTCAACGCGCTGCGCCCCGAGACCGCGCGCGTTCTGCGCGACGACGGCGAGGTCGAGCTGCCGCTGGCGCAGCTGCACATCGGCGACGTCGTGGTCGTGCGGCCGGGCGAGCGCATCGCGGTCGACGGGGTCGTCATCGAAGGCGCCAGCCACGTCGACGAGTCACTGCTCACCGGCGAGAGCCTGCCGGTGGCGCGCCAACGTGGCGACCGGGTGATCGGTGGCGCCGTCAATGCGCAGGGTCTGCTGCACGTGCGCGCCGACGCGCTGGGGGCCGAATCGACGCTGGCGCGCATCGCGCGGCTGGTCGAGACCGCGCAGGCGCACAAGGCACCGATCCAGCGCCTGGTCGACCGTGTCAGCGCGGTGTTCGTGCCGCTGGTGGTGCTGGCCGCGCTGCTCACGCTGCTGGGCTGGGGCCTGCTCACGGGGCAGTGGACCAGCGGTCTGCTCAACGCCGTGGCGGTGCTGGTGATCGCCTGCCCGTGCGCACTCGGCCTGGCGACGCCCACCGCGATCATGGTCGGCACCGGTGTCGCGGCACGCCACGGCATCCTCATCAAGGACGCGCAGGCGCTCGAACTGGCGCACGCCGTGCGCACGGTGGCGTTCGACAAGACCGGCACGCTCACCGAGGGCCGCCCGCACCTGGTGGCACTGCATCCGCTGGCCGGCCTTGACGAACGCAGCGCGCTCGATCTCGCCGCGGCCCTGCAGGCCGGCAGCGAGCATCCCTTGGCCCGCGCTGTGCTCGACGCGCGACCCGCCGACGCGGGCATGCCGCCGGCCGCGAGCGGCGTGCAGGCGATCGCCGGGCGCGGCGTCGCCGGCGTGGTCAACGGCCGCGCGCTGCGACTGGGCAGTGAACGGC
>DATJYZ010000387.1:0-15451 GCA_035499355.1 Burkholderiaceae bacterium
AGGTGCCCGATGTCCTCGTGCAGCAGGCCGACGATCACCTGGCCGCGCGACTTGATCTCCTCGGTGCTGCCATAGACGTCGGCCACCCAGTTGAAGGCCTGCTGCGGCGGCGTGATGTTGTCGCCCATCGAGGCGAACAGCACGATCGGCGACTTGATCTCGCGCAGGTCGAACGACTTGCCGTCGACGCCCTTGGTGTCACCACTCCACAGCTTGTTGCCGACGAACAGGTTGCGCGTGATCCACTCGATCTCCTCGCGGTTCATCAGGTAGTAGCCACCCCACCAGCGCTCGAACTCCAGGAAGCGCGCCGGTTCGGTGTCGACCTTGCTGTAGAGGTTGTAGAACTTGTCCCACAGGCTGTTGGCGGGGTTCAGGCTCTCGAAGTTCTGCACCAGGTGAGCGCCATCGAACTTGCCGTTGCCGAGGTCGGCCGCCAGCGACGACAGCCAGGTGCCGCCGAGCAGACCGCCGGCATAGCGCATCGGGTTGTCGCCTTCGCCCTCGCTCCAGGCGCCGCTCCAGTACGACATCGGCGCGCCGTTGATGACGATCGGACCGGTGTCTTCGGGGTCGGAGGCGGCCAGCATCATCGCGGCCCAGCCGCCCTGGCAGTTGCCGATGATCGCGGGCTTGGCCGACTTCGGGTGCAGCTCGCGCACCTTCTTGACGAACTGCTGCTCGGCGCGGCAGACGTCGAGCAAGGTCTGCCCGGGCTCGGGGTCGCGGAAGAAGATGACGAAGTACACCGGGTGGCCGGCGCGCAGCGCGACGCCGACCTGCGAGTCGTCCTTGAAGCCGCCGATGCCCGGGCCGTGGCCGGCGCGCGGATCGATGATCACGTAGGGCCGCCGCTTGTCGTCGACCGTCACGCCCGCCGGCGGCACGATGCGCAGCAGCGCGTAGTTCACGGGCCGTGCCAGCTGGCGGCCGTCGGTGACGAACTCGTAGTCGAAGTGCAGCACCGGCTTCAGGCCCTGCGCGGTGTTCTCGAGGAAGTTGTTGCCGCGCTGCCAGAGCGTGTGCCAATAGAGGATCGATCGCTGCGCGGCGTCGACCGCGTAGCGCACCCCGGCCATCGGATCGGCGCCGGCCAGCCAGCCGGCCAGGTTGTCGACGCCGGCGGCCGCGGCCGCCTTGGTGAGGCGCTGCTGAAACTGCTCGCGCGCCTTGTCGACCCGCTTCTGGTAGATGCGAGCCACCTTGACCCCGACCCGCTGACTCTGCGCCAGCTTCGAACCTGCGTCCATGACCAACTCCGAGCGAGAGGATGCGCGCAGCCCGGCGCCTGGATGGCGCGGGCCGCGCATCTTGTGCGTTGCAGCAATCATCGCATGGGAACCGATGACGCGAAATTGATCCGAATCAAGCGGCCCCGGCAGCCTCTCAGACCGCCCGGTCCCACGGTGTCGACAGCTGCATCGCACCGTTGACGATCCCCACCATCGAGTAGGTTTGCGGAAAATTGCCCCACAACCGACCGCTCTTGGGGTCGATGTCTTCCGACAGCAGGCCCAGCGGGTTGCGGTGGGCAAGCAGCGCATCGAAGTGCTCGCGGGCCTGCTCGCGTCGTCCGATGCGGGCCAGCGCGTCGACGCGCCAGAAGGCGCAGACGTTGAACGCGGTCTGCGGCATGCCGAAGTCGTCGGCCGCCTCGTAGCGTCGCATGAACGGGCCGTCGCCAAGCACGCGCTCGAGGGCTTCAACCGTGCTGACGAAGCGTGGATCCCGTGCATCGAGAAACCCCACCTCGGCCATCAGCAGAACGCTGGCGTCGAGGTCTCTGCCGCCGAAGCTCTCGACGAAGGCGTGGCGCTGTTCGCTCCAGGCGTCGTGCAGGATGCGTTTCCGCACACGCTCCGCGCGTTCGCGCCAGTGGGCTGCGCGCTCGGGCAGCGCCAATTTGGCGGCGGCCTTGGCCAGGCGGTCGCACGCTGCCCAGCACATCAGCGACGACGACGTGTGGATACGCGCGCGCGTGCGCAGCTCCCACATGCCGGCGTCGGGCTGGTCGTGCAGGCGCCACGCCTGTTCGCCCACACGTTCGAGCAGCTCGAAATCGCGCCGGTCGGCGCGGCGGAACAAGCGGTGGTCGTGAAACGCCTGCGAAGCCCCGAGCACGATGTTGCCGTACACGTCGTGCTGGAAGTGCTCGTACGCCTGGTTGCCCACGCGCACCGGTCCCATGCCGTCGTAGCCGGGCAGCGAGGCCACGACGCGCTCGGTCAGCTCGTGCTCCAGAGCGATGCCGTACAGCGGCTGCACGTGGCCCTCACTGCGCCGCACCACGTCGTGCAGCCAACGCAGGTAGTGCTCCATCGTGCCCACCTCGGACAGCGCGTTGAGCGCTCGCACGACGAAGAAGGCGTCGCGCAGCCAGCAGTAGCGGTAGTCCCAGTTGCGCTGGCTGGCGGGCGCCTCGGGAATGCTGGTGGTCATCGCCGCGACGATGGCACCGGTCTCCTCGAACTGGCACAGCTTCAACGTGATCGCGGCACGGATCACCGCGTCCTGCCACTCCAACGGCAACGCCAGCCGTCGCGTCCAGCGTCGCCAGTACAGCGACGTCTTTTCTTCGAAGTCGCGTGCCGTCTCGTCGATGTCGCCCGACAGCGTTTCGTCGGAGCCGATCAGCAGGCTCACCGGCGAGTGCAGCGAGAACCAGGTGCCCTCCGCAACGTACGTGGGCGGCGCGCTCGTGTTCAGCCGCAGCGTCGTCGACGGCAGCACGTAGCGCAGGTGGTTGCTGCCGCGCGTCAGTGTCGGTGCGACGCTGCCCCACTCGCCGCGCGGCCGCACGACGATGCGCACGCGCGGGTGGCCTTGCAGGGGGCTGACGCGGCGCACCAGCTGCGCCGGGCGGAACGTGCGGCCGTGCAGCTCGAAGCGCGGCGCGAAGTCTGCGATCTCGATGCCCTGGCCCGATGCGTCGAACAGCCGCGTGCGCACGATGGCTGTGCCGGCGTCGTAGCTCTGCTCCGCACGCTGCATCGACTCCAGCTCGATCGCGCAATGGCCGTCGTCGGCGTCTGCACTCGAAGATCCCAGCAGCGCATGGAACACCGGGTCACCGTCGAAACGGGGCACGCACCACCATACGATGCGGCCGCGCGCGTCGATCAGCGCGCTGATCGCGCAATTGCCCACCATGGCCAAGTCGAGGTTCACGGCTTTGCTGCGAACATGGGTGAGAATCGCGGCTGGCACTGGTGCCCCGTGTTGGGCCCGCATCGGTCTGTAGCGATGGCCGAACGATAGCCCACCGGATGAAGACCTTACAACTGCAGCTGCGGTTCCTGATCCCGCTGCTGATCGCGCTGGTCGCTGCCGCGCTGGTGGTGCTGCCGCTGATGGACCAGCTTGCGCTGCGCTGGTTCTCGCGCGATCTCAACACCCGGGGCACGTTGGTGGCCGGGGCGCTGGCCGACTCGATCGACGAGGCCCTGGCCAGCGGGTCCACGGCGCGGCTGCAGGGCGTGTTCGACCGCGCCGCGCGCGACGAGCGGCTGGTGGCGGTCGCGCTGTGTTCGAAGAACGACCAGCTCGTACGGCACAGTTCGGCCTATCCGCAGGCGCTGACCTGTGCGGGGGCGCGCGAGGCCGCGCACCGTCCCGACCAGCGGCTGGAGCTGCCGACCGGCGCCGTGCACGTGGGCGTCTATCCGGCCGGCAGCGAACGCGCCGATGCCGGCATGCTGGTGCTGCTGCACGACCTCAGCTTCGTCGATCGACGCAGCCAGGACACACGGCAATACCTGGTCATCTTCATGATCGGCCTCGGGCTGGTGATCGCGCTGATCACGATGGTGGTGGCGCAGCTGAGCTGGCGCGGCTGGGTGTCGGGCATGCGCGCGATCCTGCGCGGGGAAGTGCTCATCCGGCCCGTGATTCCGCCGCCCGAGCTGCAGCCGGTGGTGGCCGAGGTGCGTGCGCGGCTTCGCGACCTGGAGGACGAGTTCCGCCGCAGCCAGGGGCTGGTGACCGAGTGGACGCCTGATCGGCTGCGTGCGCTGCTGCACACGCAGCTGCGCGGCGACCAGGTGATCGTGGTGTCGAACCGCGAGCCCTACATCCACGAACGCGGTCCGAAGGGCACGGTCGTCAAGCGCCCCGCCAGCGGCCTGGTGACCGCCGTCGAGCCGGTGATGCGCGCCTGCTCGGGTACGTGGATCGCACACGGCAGCGGCGCGGCTGACCGCGAGGTGGTCGACGCCAACGACCGTGTCGGCGTGCCGCCGTCGCATCCGGAGTACCGCCTGCGCCGCATCTGGCTCAGCGAAGCCGAGGAGCAGGGTTACTACTACGGTTTCGCCAACGAAGGGCTTTGGCCGCTATGCCACGTGGCGCACGTGCGGCCGGTGTTCCGCGAGGCCGACTGGGAGCAATACCGCCTCGTCAATCAGCGCTTCGCCGACGCGGTGGTGCAGGAGGCGCGCGGCGAGGACCCGGTGGTCCTCGTGCAGGACTACCACTTCGCGCTGCTGCCGCAGATGATCGCCGAGCGGCTGCCGCGCGCGACCATCCTCACCTTCTGGCATATCCCGTGGCCGAACCCCGAATCGTTCGGCATCTGCCCGTGGCGGCGCGAGATCCTGCAGGGCATGCTGGGCAGCACGATCCTCGGCTTCCACACGCAGTTCCACTGCAAGAACTTCATCGAGACGGTCGACCGCTACCTCGAAGCGCGCATCGAGCACGAGCACTCGTCGATCTCGTTCCAGGGCCAGGAGACGCTGATCGCGAGCTACCCGATCTCGATCGAGTGGCCATCGGACGCGCAGCGCGCCACATGGCCACCGGTGGTCGAATGCCGCCGCCGCGTGTACGAGCGGCTGGGCCTCGCCGAGGGCGCCTGTCTGGCCGTCGGCGTTGACCGCTTCGACTACACCAAGGGCATCCTGGAGCGCCTGCATGCGGTGGAGGGACTGCTCGGGCGCTATCCGCAGTGGCGCGGCCGCTTCGTGTTCGTGCAGGTGGCCGCGCCCACGCGCAGCGCGCTCGAGGAGTACCGCAGCTTCCGCGAGCGCATCGAGCGCACGGTCGATCGCATCAACACGCGCTTCGGCAGCGCGGGCTACAAGCCGGTGCACCTGCTGATCGAGCACCATGAGCACGAGGCCGTCAACGAGCTGTTCCGTGCCGCGCAGATGTGCGTGGTGACCAGTCTGCACGACGGCATGAACCTGGTGAGCAAGGAGTTCGTCGCCGCGCGCGACGACGAGCAGGGTGTGCTGATCCTCAGCCGGTTTGCCGGCGCGGCGCGGGAGATGACCGAGGCGTTGATCGTCAACCCCTACCACGTGGAGGAGTCGGCAGACGCGCTGCATCGCGCGGCCACGATGCCGAGCGCCGAGCAGCGCGAGCGCATGGGCGCACTGCGCATGACGGTGCGCGAGAACAACGTCTATCGCTGGGCCGGCCGCATGCTGGCCGATGCTGGACGTGGGCGTCTGCGTGCACGCATCGAGGCGCGCGTTCAACGTTACACGCAGAGCTGAGGTGCCCTGCGCGATGCGTCACCTCTTCACTGCCGAAGGCGACGAAGAACTGACCGCGCTGGTGGCAGGGCGGCCGCTGCTGGCGTTCGATTTCGACGGCACGCTGGCGCCGATCGTCGCCCGACCGGAGCAGGCGCGCGTGCCGATCGCCACCCTGCGTCGCCTGCGCGATCTGGCGCAGCGTTTGCCGCTGGCGGTGATCTCAGGGCGCAGCGTGGCCGACCTGCGGTCGCGCCTGGGGTTCGAGCCGGCGTACCTGGTGGGCAACCACGGTGCCGAGGACCCGCACGGCGAGCAGCCAGCATCGTGGTCGGCCGCGCTCGACGGCCTGCGTGCGCGCCTGCGCGCGGCACTGGCCGAACTGCGCCTTGCCGGCATCCGCATCGAGGACAAGGGAGCTTCGGTGGCGCTGCACTATCGCCTGGCCGAGAACCGGGCGCGGGCGCGAGCCGCGATCGAGCACCTGCTCGGGCCGCCGGATCCGGCCCTGCACGTGTTCGGCGGCAAGATGGTCACCAACGTCGTGCCGGCCGCCGCCGACGACAAGGCGAGTGCGCTGCGGCGGCTGGCGTGTCGGTCAGCGGCCGCTGCAGTGCTGTACCTCGGCGACGACGTCAATGACGAACCCGTGTTCGCGGCTGGCGAAACGTCGTGGCTGACGGTGCGCGTCGGGGCGCACCGCGCGTCGGCAGCGCGCTTCTTCCTGGCGGGGTCGCACGAGGTCCCGCGTCTGCTCGATCGCATCCTGGCGCTGACCTCGTCGGCGCGGGCCTGATCGCCCGCCGCGCCCCGGACGGCACCCAGGAATCAGCGCACCACCACGATGTCGGCGCGCCGGTTCTGGCACCACGCGGCTTCGTCATGGCCCGAGCGGCGTGCCGGAGGTGGTGGCGCGCGGTGCGCCGCCCGCACGTCGCTCGCTGATCGGTTGCCACGTGCCGGCAGGACTGCGCGACTTGCCGCTCAGCGGCGGTCGAGAAACCCTTCGAGCTGTGCCGCCAGCGCCTGCGGCTGATCGAAGTGCAGCATGTGGCCGCACTGGTTCAGGCGGACGCGCCGCACGTCGGGCACCAGCGCGATGCGGGCGTCGAACTCGCTGCGCGGGTAGCGGTGGCCCCACCAGCGGTCGGGGTCGGTCTCGTCGCCCTCGATCCACAGCGTCGGCACGGCGATGCGCTTCCAACCCTCGAGGATCTCGTCCTTGCGGTACAGCATCGGGTTGACGCGCTTGTGCGCCGGGTCGCCGAGGATGTGCCACTGGCCGTCGCCGCGGCGCTGCGCCCAGTGCGCGGCCAGCCAGCGCGCACGATCGGGCGTCAGCCGCGGGTTGTTCTTCACCAGCCGCGCGGCCACCTCGTCGAGGCTGGCGTACGGCTTCAGCTGCTGCGGCGTCTTCAGCTCATCGAGCCATTGGCGCAATCGGTCGGGCGCCTGCTCGGGCCTGGCCTCCGGCAGGCCGAAGCCCTCCATGTTGATCAGGCGGCGCATGCGCTGCGGGCGCGCGCCGGCGTACGTCATCACCACGTTGCCGCCCATGCTGTGGCCGGCCAGGTCCACCGGTGCGGCGGGCGACAGCGCGTCGAGCAGCGCGTCGAGGTCGCCCAGGTAGTCGGCGAACCAGTAGGCGTCGGTCAGCGGCTGCGCCGCGGTGCGACCGAAGCCGCGCCAGTCGGGCGCCGCGATCACGCGCTCGTCACGCATCGCGTCGACCACGAACTGCAGCGACGCGCCGACGTCCATCCAGCCGTGCATCCACACCAGCAACGGCCGCTCGCGCGTGACGGCGTCGAGATCGCCCCACAGGTTGACGTGGTAGTGCAGGCCGCGCACGGGGACGAAGCGGCTGTGCGCGACGCGGCGCGGTGCGTAGGCGGTGGTCGTCATGGCCGAGCACTGTAGGGCAGGGCGCGAGCGGGCGCCGTCCGCACGGTGACAGAATCGGCGCATGGACAAGGACTTCCGCAAGACGCACCGGCTGCGCGCGGCCGAGCCGCGCGACGTGCCGGCGATCGTCGGCCTGATCGGCGAGTTGGCCGAATTCGAGAAGCTCACGCATCTGCTGCGCGTGACCCCGCAGACGCTGCACCCGCACCTGTTCGGCGACAAGCCGGTGGTCGAGTGCATGGTCGGCGAGGTCGACGGCGCGGTGGTGGCCTTCGCGCTGTTCTTCACCAACTTCTCGACTTTCCTCGCCAAGCCGGGGCTCTACCTCGAGGACCTCTACGTCAAGCCCGAGCACCGCGGCCGCGGCCTCGGGCGCGCGCTGCTCGAGCACCTGGGCGCGCTGGCCGTGCAGCGCGACTACGGGCGCTTCGAGTGGAGCGTGCTCGACTGGAACGAGCACGCGATCCGCTTCTACCAGGGCATGGGTGCGACGGTGATGCCCGAGTGGCGCATCTGCCGCCTCACCGGCGACGCCTTGCAGGCGTTTGCCCGATGAAAGCGCGCAGCCCGGCGTCGGCCGGCCGCTACGACGCGATCTATCGCGACTTCCGCTGGCACGTGCCGGAGCGGTTCAACCTGGCCGAGGCCTGCTGCGCGCGCTGGGCGCGCGACACGCCCGACGCGATCGCCGTCCGCTGCGAGCAGGACAACGGCGCGCGCCTGCGCGTCAGCTACAGCCAGCTGCACCGGCAGGCGGGCCGCGCGGCCAATTTGCTGCGCGCGCTGGGCGTGCAGCGCGGCGATCGCGTGGCGATCGTGCTGCCGCAGCGCATCGAGACTGCGGTGGCGCACATGGCGGTGTACATGATCGGCGCGGTCGCGATGCCGTTGTCGATGCTGTTCGGCGTCGACCCGCTGCAGTACCGCTTGCGCGACAGCGGCGCGATCTGTGCCATCGTCGATGGGGCCGCGGCGGCCAACGTGATTGCCGCGCGCGCCGATTGCCCGGCGCTGGCGCACGTGATCACGCTCGGCGCTGCCGACGGCCAGGGCGACGTCGACTGGGCCGACGCGCTGCGCGCGCACAGCGATCGCTGCGATATGGTCGACACCGCGGCCGACGACCCGGCGGTGCTGATCTACACCAGCGGTACCACCGGGCCGCCGAAGGGCGCGCTGGTCGCGCACCGTGGCCTGATCGGCAACCTCACCGGGTTCGTGTGCAGCCAGAACTGGTTCGGCTTCGGAGAAAGCACGGCCATGCCGGGGCGGGACAGGCCCCTTTCCCCGGGGAAAGGGGAGCGGGGAAAGGGGGGCGTCAGGTCGGGGCGGAGCCCAGCGGTTGGGGAGCAGAACACGCAAAGCGTGTTCTGGTCGCCGGCCGACTGGGCGTGGACGGGCGGTCTCATGGACGCCCTCTTGCCGACGCTGTACTTCGGCCGCGAGATCGTCGGCTACACCGGGCGCTTCGATCCGGTGCGGGCGTTCGAGCTGATGCAGCGCTACGAGGTGACGCACACCTTCCTGTTCCCGACCGCGCTGAAGGCGATGATGAAGGCGGTGCCCGCACCGCGCGAGCGCTACGCGCTCAAGCTGCGCGCGATCATGAGCGCCGGCGAGGCGGTGGGCGACGCGGTGTTCGCCTATTGCCGGCAAGCGCTCGGCGTCACCGTCAACGAGATGTTCGGCCAGACCGAGATCAACTACATCGTCGGCAACTGCGGGCGCTCGCTCGACGGCCGCGGTCGGGTGGCCGCCGGCTGGCCGGCGCGTGCCGGCAGCATGGGGCGGCCGTATCCGGGGCATCGGGTCGCCGTGATCGACGACGATGGCAGCGAGTGCCCACGCGGCACGCCGGGCGACGTGGCGGTGCACCGGCGCGACGTGCACGGCGACCCCGACCCGGTGTTCTTCCTCGGCTACTGGCGCAACGACGAGGCGACGCAGAGGAAGTTCACCGGCGATCCGTCCGACAGCTGGTGCCGCACCGGCGACACCGCGGTGATGGACGACGACGGCTACCTCTGGTACCAGGGCCGCAGCGACGACATGTTCAAGTCGGCCGGCTATCGCATCGGTCCGAGCGAGGTCGAGAACTGCCTCGTCAAGCACCCGGCAGTGGCCAACGCCGCGGTGGTGCCCAAGCCCGATGCCGAGCGCGGCGCGCTGGTCAAGGCGTTCGTCGTGCTCGCCGAAGGCGTGAAGCCGAGTGCCGAGCTGGTCGCTGAGCTGCAGGCGCACGTGCGCGGCAAGCTGGCGCCCTACGAGTATCCGAAGGAGATCGAGTTCATCAACGTGCTGCCGATGACCACCACCGGAAAGGTGCAACGGGGTGTGTTGCGCCGCCTCGAGCAGCAACGCGCGGCGCGTGACTGAGTACCGTGGCGCCACGCGGGCGCGGGCCTAGACTGCCCGCACGGGTTGTTCTGCTTCTGGAGACACGATGATGCTTCGTCAAGCCCTGGTCACGGTCGCGCTGGCCGCGGCCGCCGGCGCCGCGAGCGCGCAGGCGCTGTACATCGGTGGCGCCGGCGGCGTCACGCGCAGCAACGCCGACTGCAGCGGTACCGTCAGCTGCGACAACAGCGACACCGGCTGGAAGGCGTACGCCGGCTACCACATCAACCCGCTGTGGAGCGTGGAGGTGCTGGGCTACGACATGGGCGGCACCAGCGGCGTGGTGGCGTTGCCGGGCATCGGCCTGCTCAACGCGTCGCTCAAGACCAGGGGCTTCGGTCTCGCCACCGTGATCAATGCGCCGATCGGCAGCGTGGTGGACGTGCTCGGCCGCATCGGCATTGGCTCCAACAAGCTGAAGGTCGACGCCAGCACCGGCAGCCTGAGCGGCAGCGACAGCGAGACCAGCACGCAGTTCCTGTGGGGCGTGGGGCTGGCGTTCAAGCTGAGCCCGAACGTGGCGCTGCGCACCGAGATCGACGGCACGTCAGCCAGCTATTTTGGCGAGCGCTTCGACTCGACGCTGTGGTCGGTGGGGGTGTCGCTGCGCTTCTGATCGGCGACGCGCGAGACGCGCAACAGGCCCGGCCATCGGCGGGCCTGTTTCGTTTCCGGCGTTCTGCGGGCTTGGTGTGCGGCCTACATCAGCGGCGCAGGACGCACCAGCAGCGCGACCCAGCGCGCATTGGGCACGTCGCGGTAGAACCATGCGCGCACCACGGTGCCGTTGACCACGTCGGGCTGCAGCGGCACGGTGGCGCCCGCCACGATCGCCATCGGGACGAGGCCTACCTTCAGCGAGGTGCCGGTGATGCCGCGCGCGATGCCGATCGTGCGGAACACGACGCCGCCGGTCGGCGAGGCGGGCGGCGTGTCGTCGAGGATCACCCGCGTCAGCAGGAAGCCTTGCCCGGGGCCGAGGTAGACCGCCCGCATCGCGACGTACTGCCCGTCGGCCAGCGGCGTGGTCCCGAAGCCGCTGAACAGGGTGCGGTCATCCCAATGCAGCGTGACCAGGCTCAGCAGCGGGCCGACGTTGTCGAGCTTGAAGGTGCGCGCAGCTGTGTCGACCTGGGTCACCTGCGCATAGGCATCGACCACCGTGCCCACCGCGAGCGCCGGGCAATCGATGCGCGTGGCCAGCACCGACGACCCGACGATGTGCCCGGCCACGGCGACCAGCTTGCCGTCGTCGATGACGCACGAGAAGCTGGTGTTGCTGTCGGTGGTGATCGGCACGCCGCGCACGCGGAAGTTGGTCTCGCTGCCCGCGCTCGAGTACTCGGTCACCGTGCCCAGCAGCGTCACGAGCCCGGCGTTGGGGTCGAAGCGGCGCACCGCCACGGCGGTGGCCGCCAGCTTGCCGCTGCCGGCGTCGAACGTGCCGCGCACGTGCATCGTGCGGCCGTCGACCACGTCGCTCGCGGTGCCCCACGTGAACGTGGTGGCCGCGCTGATCTGCACGGCCACGCCGTCGATCACCGGCGTCGTGCACGGGTTGGCACCGTTGCAGCCGCTGACCGGGCCCTCCACGCGCACCGCCGCCTGGTCGGGGAAGTCGCGGTGGAGCACGCGGATGAAGCGTGCGCTGGCGCTGCTGCCGCTGACCGCGGTCAGGCTCCACATCGCCACCGTCTGCCCGTTGGCCAACGCGGCGCCGGCGGGGAAGATCGTGGTCGAACCGTCGTAGCTGACCGTCAGCGCGCCGAGCGCGAAGGTCCTGGCGTTGGTGTCGAGGTTGTTCACCACGCCGGCCACCCGCACCCAGGTGTCGGTGGCGGGCTTGCGCTCGATGCGCGAGGCGCGGATCGCCGCGCCGCCGCTGACGGCGACGGCCTTGCCGTGTACCTCGACGCGGTCGCCGACCGCGATGTCGGCGGCGCTGTCGTAGCCGTCGAGCACGGTGACCGGCCCCACGGTGGGATCGGTGTTGACGATCACCTGCGCGCCGGCCACCGTGAGCGGCGAGGTCGCGCTCACTACGCCGACCACCTCGGGCGCGATGCGTGCGACCAGGATCCTGCAGGCGGTGCTGGTGGCGTCGAGGTCGGCCTCGATGCGCTGGCCGAGCTTGACGTCGGCCTGCGACGGCTCTGGGCCGCCGGGCACGGTGTCGACCTCGATGCGGGCGCCGACGTCGTCGCAGCGATCGCCGCCGATGAAGATGCTGCCGAAGCCGTCGACCGTGCCCAGCGCGAGCGCGCTGCCGGTGCCGCCGGAGCCGATGCCGCCGCCGCCGCAGCCGGCCAGCAGCGCGAGCGCCGCGGCGAGCGCGCCCAGCCAGCGGGGGGTGATGTTGCGTGTCATGGTGTCCTCCACTCGAAATCGTTGCGATGGCGTCGTCAGCGCGGATGGCGCGCGGATCGGGTCTTGCGCGGGCGCCGCCTTGCACGCGGGGTCTCGGGCGCCGGCGATCGCCGCGCCTTGCGCGTGCCCGGTGCGCCGGTCGGGGCCTCGGGGGCCAGCGGCTCGGCGTAGAAGTACACGCCGAAGCGCATGCGCATCGAGCCCTCGTGCGCGCGGCTGTCGTGCTGGTAGCGCGGCGTGGCCTCGCGCACCATCTGCAAGAACGCGCTGCGCCACAGCTTGCGCGCCAGCGTGCCGAGCTGCTGCGTCGAGCGCGGCGACAGGCCGCTGGCGAACACGCTCTGCTCGAGGAACTTGTCGGCGTCGTCGGCGCGCAGGTTGTGCGCCGCGGCGGCCAGGTGATCGGCCGCGTTGGCGGCAAACAGCTCGACCGTTTCGTCGAATCCCCGTTGCGGCACGAACGCCTGCGCGATCAGGCGCACGAAGTCGCCTTCGACACGCACCAGCCCCAGCCGCTGCATCTCCGCCAGCAGGGTGCGCGGGTGCACGTCGGAAGACACCTGCCGCGCCAGCGCGTCGAACGACACCGTGTCGCCGCTCTTGGACAGCGGCACGGGCTGGTCGTCGGCGTCGCGCAGCTGCGCGTCGGTGAGCCAGCGCGTGAACAACTGCGAGGCGACCGACGGTGCCTTCGGTTGCGCCTGCACGTGCGTGGCGTCGCCCATCTTGCGGATGTCGCGCCGGTGCACGCCCGACAGCACGCTCAGCGCGGAATCGGTCAGCTTGCCGCCCGAGCCTGCCAACTCGCGCCGCGCGGCTTCGACGAACACCGACTTCAGCGCCGGCGCGAAGCTGCTGTAGGTGACGCCGTTGTGCACCAGCCAGCGCGCCAGCGGCACCAGCAGCGCCAGCGCGGCACGCAGCACGAGCCGTGCGCGCTGCTCGGTCGGCTCGCCCTCGGGGAGGTGGGATGCGCGATCCATGGAATGTTTGTCCATTTATGAAAATGGAATATATGTCCATCCGATTGGGTTGGCAAGCGACGCATCCGCGCGCGAGCGCCGAAGCGTGCAGTCGGCCACGCCGCCGCGGGGCGATGGGGCACACTGCGCGCCTCGATCGGGAAACACCATGCAACAGACCACCCTCGGCCGCGGCGGCCCGGCCGTCAGCCGCGTCGGCCTCGGTACGATGACCTTCGGCGAGCAGGTGTCGACCGACGACGCCTTCGCGATCCTCGACCGCGCGCTCGAGCGCGGCGTGACGCTGGTCGACACCGCCGAGATGTACCCGGTGCCGGCGCGCGCCGAGACCTTCACCACCACCGAGACCATCCTCGGCCGGTGGTTCGCGGCGCGGCCGGGTGTGCGCCAGCGCGTGGTGTTGGCCACCAAGGTGGCGGGGCCCGGCCGCGGCATGAAGTGGGTGCGGGGCGGGTCGGGCGACCTCAAGCCCGCCGACATCGTGGCCGCCTGCGAGGCCAGCCTGCGCCGCCTGCAGACCGACGTGATCGACCTCTACCAGATCCACTGGCCGAATCGCAACGTGCCGTCGTTCGGCGCGGTCTATTTCGATCCCGGCAAGGATGCCGAGCAGACGTCGATCCACGACCAGCTGCAGGCGCTGACCGCGCTGGTGCGTGCCGGCAAGGTGCGGCACATCGGGCTGTCCAACGAGACGCCGTGGGGCCTGAGCGAGTTCATCCGGGTGGCCGAGACGCATGGCCTGGCGCGCGTGGTCAGCGTGCAGAACCCGTACACGCTGGTCAACCGCGTGGTCGACAACGGCCTCGACGAGGCCATGCATCGCACGGGCGTGTCGCTGCTCGCGTACTCGCCGCTCGGCTTCGGCACCCTGACCGGCAAGTACGACGAGTCGGGCCCCGACGCCGATCGGCCCCAGATGGGCCGGCTGGCGCGCTTCGCGAGCATGCGCGCGCAGCGCTGGGGCCGCGCCGATACGCTGGCCGCGGCGCGCCGCTACAACGCGCTCGCGCGCGAGGCGGGGTTGACGCCGACGCGCATGGCGCTGGCGTTCGTCTACGGCAACTGGCGTGTCGCCAGCACGCTGGTGGGCGTGACCACGGTGGCGCAGCTCGACGAATGCCTCGAAGCCTGGGGCACGACGCTGCCGCCCGACCTGTTGGCAAGGATCGACGCCATCCGCTGGCAGGTGCGCGACCCGGCGCAGTGATGTCGGCCCCCACGCTCACTGCGTTCGCTGCCCTCCGAGGGGGCGCAGCCGGCCCAGCGCCCGGCTGACCGCTCCGATGGCAAAGCGAGACAAACATGTCAGCGCGACGCCGGCCACCGAGTGGCTGCGTGCGCAGGGCATGCCGTTCAGCGAGCACGTCTACGAGTACGTCGACCGCGGCGGCACCGCCGAGTCGGCGCGTCAGCTCGGTGTGGAAGAGCACGCGGTGATCAAGACGCTGGTGATGCGCGACGACAAGGCCGAGCCGCTGATCGTGCTGATGCACGGCGACCGCGAGGTCAGCACCAAGAACCTGGCGCGCGAGATCGGCGTCAAGAGCGTCGCGCCGTGCACGCCCGACGAGGCGCAGCGCGCCAGCGGCTACCAGGTGGGCGGAACGTCGCCGTTCGGCACGCGCAAGGCGCTGCGCGTGTTCGTCGAGGCGAGCGTGCTCGAGTTGCCGCGCATCCTGATCAACGGCGGGCGGCGCGGTTATCTGGTGGGCATCGCGCCAGGGGTACTGGTCGAGTCGCTCGGCGCGAAACCGGTGCGCTGCGCGTTGTAGGCGGCGCCGGCGGCCCGGTCAGCGCGCCTTCTCGTGCCGCTCGATCGCCGGCTCGACACCGGCGTCGTACATGGCCTTGACCATCCAGCGCACCAGCCAGCCGGTCTTCTCCGGCGTGCCGCCAGCGATCGGCGGCGACGGGTCGTACTCCATGTCGAGCATCACGCCCTGGGTGTAGCGCTCGCCCCAGTTGTCGTTGAGGATCGCCAGCGCCATGTCGATGCCGGCCGTGACACCGGCTGCGGTCCAGTACTTGCCGTCGTGCACGTAGCGTCCCGCCGCCGGGACGGCCTTGTACTTGCGCAGGAACTCGTCCCTGCGGTACCAGTTGGTCGTGGCGCGCTTACCTTCGAGCAGGCCGCTGGCGCCGACGATCCACACGCCGGTGCACACGGCGGCGGTGTAGACGGTGCCGTGGTCGATTGCGCGGATCCACTGCAGCACCTTGGGGTCGTACGCGGCGTCGATCGTGCCGGTGAAACCGCCGGGCACGATCAGGATGTCGAGCTGCGGCACGGCGTCGATCGTCGTGTCGGGCACGACTTGC
>DATJYZ010000388.1:0-7656 GCA_035499355.1 Burkholderiaceae bacterium
GGCTGACGCTGTGGATGCTGTTGGGCACCTGGCGGCACATGCGAAGGCGCGCCCAAATCCAGGGCGCACTGGTGCAGGAGACGAACTTCCGGCGCGCGATGGAGAACTCGATGCTCACCGGCATGCGCGCGATGGACCTCGAGGGCCGCATCACCTACGTCAATCCGGCGTTCTGCGCGATGAGCGGATTTTCCGAGCCGGAGCTGATCGGACGCCTGCCGCCGTACCCGTACTGGCCACCCGAGCGCGTCGAAGAGAACGCCCGGCTGCTGCAGCAGGAGCTGCAGGGCCGCAGCCCTGCCGGCGGCATCGAAGTGCGCGTGATGCGCAAGGACGGCGTGTTGTTCGACGCGCGCATGTACGTGTCGCCACTGATCGACGCACGCGGCAAGCAGACGGGCTGGATGACCTCGATGACCAACATCACCGAGGCCAAGCGCATCCGCGACCAGCTGTCGGCGTCGCACGAGCGCTTCACCACCGTGCTCGAAGGGCTCGACGCCGCGGTGTCGGTGCTGTCGGTGCAGCAAGGCGAGCTGCTGTTCGCCAACCGCTCGTATCGCTTGTGGTTCGGCGCCGACGCGCGCGGACACTCGCAGCTGGCCAGCGGCAGCCTGCCGCAGCCGGCGTACCAGGTCGACGGCGACGACCACGTCGACGGCCTGTCGGGCCTGCCGGCGCAGGAACTCACCAAGGCCGGCGCGGACCCGCGCGAGGTGTTCATCGAGTCGCTCAACAAGTGGTTCGACGTGCGTTCGCGCTACCTGCAGTGGACCGACGGCCGGCTGGCACAGATGCTGATCGCCACCGACGTCACGGCCCGCCGCCGCATCGAAGAGCAAGTGGCGCACCAGACCGAGAAGGCGCAGGTGTCGAGCCGGTTGATCACGATGGGCGAGATGGCCTCGTCGGTGGCGCATGAGCTGAATCAGCCGCTGACGGCGATCGCCAACTACTGCAACGGCATGATCTCGCGCGTGCGCGGCGAATCGATCGCGCGCGACGACCTGGTGGCGGCGCTGGAAAAGACGTCGCGGCAGGCCGAGCGCGCCGGCCAGATCATCCAGCGCATCCGCGCCTTCGTACGCAAGAGCGTGCCGCAGCGCCAGCCCGCGCAGGCGCGGCAGATCGTCGACGATGCGCTCGAGCTGGCCAGCATCGAGCTGCAACGGCGCAACGTGACGATCCACAGCTACGTCGCCCAGCGCTTGCCCGAGCTGCTGGTCGACCCGATCCTGATCGAGCAGGTGCTGTTGAACCTCGTGCGCAACGCGGCCGAGGCGATCGACAGCGCGCAAATGCCGGCCTCGCGCCGTTTCATCGAGCTGCGCGTCGTGCCCAAGCACACCCCCGAGGAAGGCGGCGTCGTCGAGTTCAGCGTCACCGACACCGGGCCCGGCCTGCCCGACGAGGTGATCGGCCGCCTCTACGAGGCGTTCTTCTCCACCAAGGCGGAGGGGTTGGGCATCGGTTTGTCGCTGTGCCGCTCGATCGTGGAGTCGCACCGCGGCAGGATCCGAGCACAGAACCTCTACAATGGCGCCGCGGTGTCAGGGTGCCGATTCGCCTTCTCACTGCCCGTGGAAACCCAGCCGAGCGCCGCGCCCGATGCGGGCGACGCAGCAGCTGCCGGTGCGACCGACAACCCAGCCGCCGTCACATCCTCATGAGCCTGATCCCGAAAAAAGGCACGGTCTACGTGGTCGACGACGACGAGGCCGTGCGCGATTCGCTGCAATGGCTCCTCGAGGGCAAGGACTACCGCGTCAAGTGCTTCGACTCCGCCGAGTCGTTCCTGTCGCGCTTCGATCCGCGCGAAGTCGCCTGCCTGATTGCCGACATCCGCATGGACGGCATGAGCGGCCTCGAGCTGCAGGACCGCCTGATCGAGCGCAAGAGCCCGCTGCCGGTGGTGTTCATCACCGGCCACGGCGACGTGCCGATGGCGGTCAACACGATGAAGAAGGGCGCGATGGATTTCATCGAGAAGCCCTTCAAGGAAGACGAGTTGTTGCCGCTGGTGGAGCGCATGCTCGACCAGGCGCGCACCTCGTTCAGCCATCACCAGGAGCAAGCCAGCCGTGATGCGCTGCTGTCGCGCCTGACCACGCGCGAGGCCCAGGTGCTCGAGCGCATCGTCGCGGGACGTCTGAACAAGCAGATCGCCGACGACCTCGGCATCAGCATCAAGACGGTCGAGGCGCACCGCGCCAACATCATGGAAAAGCTCAACGCCAACACGGTCGCCGACCTGCTGAAGATCGCGTTGGGCGCCACCACCGCACCGGCCAAGGGTTGAGCAACACCGCCGTGCAGGGCCGTCCGCGGCGACGCGGGCTGGTCGGTTTGCTCGTTCGATGACCGCGCGGCTGATCGACGGCAACGCGCTGGCGGCGCGCATCCGCGGCGAGGTGGCGCAGCAGGTCGGCGTGCTGCGAGCGCGCGGTGTGACACCGGGTCTGGCAGTGATCCTGGTCGGCGACGACCCCGCCTCGGCGGTGTATGTGCGCCACAAGGTCACCGATTGCGAGGGCGTCGGCATGCGCTCGCTGCTGGAGCGCCACCCGGCGTCGCTGGGCGAGGCCGATCTGCTCGAGCGCGTGGGGGCACTCAATGCCGACCCGTCGGTGCACGGCATCCTGGTGCAGATGCCGCTGCCCAGGCACATCGACCCGCTGAAGGTGGTCGAAGCGATCGCGCCGACCAAGGACGTGGATGGCTTTCACGTCCAGAACGCCGGTGCCCTGCTGGTCGGGCGCCCGGGCTTCAAGGCTTGCACACCTTACGGTTGCATGAAGCTGATCGAATCCACCGGCCAGGCCGTGCGCGGCCAACATGCGGTGGTGATCGGCCGCTCCAACACGGTGGGCAAGCCGATGGCGTTGATGCTGCTGCAGGCCAACGCCACGGTCACCATCTGCCACAGCGCCACGGTCGACCTGGCGGCTCACACGCGCCACGCCGACATCGTGGTCGCGGCGGTCGGCCGCCGCGGCACGCTACGCGCCGACATGGTCAAGCCCGGCGCGATCGTGATCGACGTCGGCATGAACCGTGACGATGCCGGCAAGCTGTGCGGCGACGTCGATTTCGTCGCCGTCCGCGAAGTGGCCGGCTGGATCACCCCGGTGCCCGGCGGCGTCGGGCCTATGACGCGCGCGATGCTGTTGGTCAATACCGTCGAGGCCGCCGAGCACGCGGTGGCCCGCTAGACGCACCCGCAGGAGCCGAGCATGAACAATCCGCTACTGAGCGCGGACAACCTGCCTGAATACACGCAGATCGCACCCGAACACGTGGCGCCGGCGATCGATGTGCTGCTGCGCGACGCCGAGGCCGCGCTGGCGCGTGCCGGCGGGCCCGATGTGCCGGCCGACTACGAAGCCTTGTCGGCGCTGCTCGATACCGCCGTGGAGCGCCTCGCGCGCGCGTGGGGCACGGTCGGTCACTTGAATCAGGTGTGCGACACGCCGGCGCTGCGTGCGGCGTACAACGATTGCCTGCCGCGCGTCAGCGGCTTCTACGCGCGGCTCGGCGCCGATCCACGGCTGTTCGCGAAGTACCGCGCCATCGATGCCGACGCGCAGAAGTTGAGCCCCCCGCGCCGCCGTGCGTTGGCCAACGCCCTGCGCGACTTCGTGCTTGCGGGCGCTCAGTTGAGCGGGGCGGCGCGCGAGCGCTTCCTGCAGATCCAGGATCGCCTGGCCGAGCGATCGCAGCGCTTCGAGGAGCACGTGCAGGACGCGACCGACGCTTTCGCGCTGTACGTCGACGGCGATCGTCTCGACGGCGTGCCCGACGACGTACGCGCGGCGCTGCGCGCCGACGCCCAGGCAGACGGCCGTGACGGCTTCAAGCTGACCCTGCTCGCACCGCGCTGGCGTCCGCTGATGCAACACGCCAACGACCGCGCGCTGCGCGAACAGCTGTACCGTGCCTATCAGGCCCGCGCCAGCGAGCTCGGTGCGGCCGAATACGACAACAGCGCACTGATGACCGAGCTGCTCGAACTGCGCCAGGAGCACGCGCGCCTGCTGCAGTTCGATGACTATGCGCAGCTGTCGCTCGCCACCAAGATGGCGCGCACGCCGCAGCAGGTGCTGCAGTTCGTGCGTGACCTGGCCGCGCGCTCGCGCGCGCAGGCGCGCGCCGAGGCCGACGAGATGCGCACCTTCGCGCGCGAGCGCCTCGGCATCGACGAGCTGAAGCCGTGGGACCACCGCTTCGTCGCCGAACGGCTGCGCGAACGGCGCTTCTCGTTCAGCGAGCAAGAGGTCAAGCGCTACTTCACCTTCGAGCGCGTGCTCGACGGCCTGTTTCGCATCGTCGAAACGTTGTTCGAGCTGCGCATCACGCCCGATTCGGCGCCGGTGTGGCACGACAGCGTGCGCGTCTACCGCATCGAGCGCGACGGCGCGCTGGTCGGCCAGTTCTACCTCGACCCGTTCTCGCGCGCAGGCAAGCGACCCGGCGCCTGGATGCACGACGCGCGCGGCCGCTGGCGCCGCCCCGAGGGCGCGCATCCGCTGCAGACGCCGGTGGCCTACCTGGTGTGCAATTTCGCGCCGCCCCTGCCCGGGCGCGACGCGCTGTTGACGCACCAGGATCTGGTGACGCTGTTCCACGAGTTCGGGCATGGCCTGCACCACATGCTGACCCGGGTCGACGACCTCGCCGTGGCCGGCATCGCCGGCGTCGAGTGGGACGCGGTGGAGTTGCCCAGCCAGTTCATGGAGAACTTCTGCTGGGAGTGGGAGGTGCTGTCGCGACTGAGCGCACACGCCGACGACGGCTCGCCGCTGCCGCGCTCGCTGTACGACAAGATGGTCGCGGCGCGCCACTTCCACAGCGCGCTCGAGATGTTGCGCCAGGTGCACTACGCGCTGTTCGACATGCGCGTGCACCACGAGCCGGACGCTGCGCACGCGATCGCGCGCGTGCTCGACGAGGTGCACGCCGAGGTGTCGGTGCTGGACGCCGATCCGGCGCAGCGGCTGGCACACAGCTTCTCGCACATCTTTGCCGGTGGTTACGGGGCCGGCTACTACAGCTACAAGTGGGCCGAGGTGCTGTCGGCTGACGCCTACAGCGCCTTCGAGGAGCACGGGGTGTTCGACATCGACACCGGCCGCCGCTATCGGCGCGAGATCCTCGAAGTCGGTGGCAGCCGTGACGCACTCGACAGCTTCAGGGCCTTCCGCGGTCGTGAACCAAGTATCACCGCGTTGCTCCGGCATCAGGGAATCGCTTGAGCCGACCGCTGGCCTGGGCTAGATTGCGCGGATGACGCCGATGCGACTGCTCTCACCGCGGCCCTGGGCCGCGCTGGCCCTGGTCGCCTGGGTGCTGCCGAGCCATGCGCTGTTCAAGGTGGTCGCGCCAGACGGCAGCGTCACCTACACCGATCGCCCTCCCGCAGCCTCGGTCGGACGGCCGGTGCCGATGGGCCGCGACGGCGCGTCGAACGAGGCCACTGCATTGGCCAATCTGCCGATCGACCTGCGCCAGACGATCGCTCGCTACCCGGTGACCCTGTACACCGGCACCGATTGCGCGCCCTGCGAAAGCGGGCGCCGTCTGCTCCAGGGGCGCGGCGTGCCGTTCGCCGAACGTCAGGTGCTGAGCAACGACGATGCCGAGGCGCTCGAGCGCCTGACCGGCGGCCGCTCGCTGCCCACCATCAGCATCGGCGGCCAGGCCCTGCGCGGCTTCGCCGAAACCGATTGGCAGTCGTACCTCGACGCTGCAGGCTATCCGCGAGAGTCGCGCCTGCCGCGCAACTACCAGGCGCCGGCGGCGACCCCGCTGGTGACCCGGCAGCCCGAGGCGCCGCCCCCGGCCGCGGCGCGGCCGGCACCGGCAGAACCGATCGCGGCGCCGCCGACCACCGCGCCCTCGCCCACCGGCATCCGATTCTGACCCGGGCTCCGGCGCTCGCCGGAGCGCCCACTACTCGGGGATCGCGCCCAGCATGTAGGTGGCCTGCAGCATCGTGCCGGGCTTGCCCATCGCGCCGAACCAGCGGTTGAAGATCGGGCCGATGTCGCCACTGCGGTAGACCTGCGCCAGCGCCGCGTTGACAGCCAGCCGCAGGTCATCGTCGCCGCGCGGCAGCATGATGGCGTAGGGCTCGAACGACAGGTCGTCGAGCAGCAGCGAGATCGCCTGCGGGTCCTTGACCTTCGGCGCCAAAGCCAGCAGCAGCGTGCGGTCGCTGACGAACGCATCGATCTGGCCGGCCTCGAGCTGGGCCAGCCCTTCGTCGCGCGTCTTCACCGGCACGACGGTGGCACTCACCACCTGGCGCTTCAACGCCTCGTTGAGGGCCTTCTCGTTGGTGGTGCCGGGAATCGCGCCGATCTTCTTGCCGCCGAGGTCCGACAGCTGCCGGATGTTGGCCGCCGACCTCAGCAGCATGCTGGTGCCGTCGACGAAGATGTAGCTCGAGAAGTTGACCCGCTTGGAGCGCGCCAGCGTGACCGAGGTGGAGCCGCATTCCATGTCGGCCTTGCGCTTCTCGATGACGTCGAAGCGGTCCTCGACGGTCACCGGCACCCACTGGATCTGCATGCCGTCGACGCCGAGCTGTTGCGCGATCGACGCGACGACGCGACGGCACAGGTCGATGCTGAAGCCGCTGGGCTGCTTCGAATCGTCGACGAACGAGAACGGCGGCGCGTCGCTGCGGTAGGCCACGGCCACCGTCTTGGCGCTCTTGATCTTCTTCAATGCGCCGTCGGATTGGGCATGGCCCATCAGCGGAGCAAGCAACAGGGCGAGGGCAACGGCGGCGATGCGAATCATGGCTGTCCTGGTCGGTGCGCGAGGCCGCGAGTCTACTGGCTCCGGCGCAAGTAGCTGTCGGCAGCCTTGACCCGCGGAGCAACACCAGTTCTCAGATGCGCAGGCGCCGTGCAGGCCAGCTGCCCGCTGCGGCGGCCGCGCCAACGCTCCAGAACAACGCACCCACGCCGAGCGCGGTACCGGCAGCGCCGAACACCAGCGGCAGCGCCGTGCTCGACAGGTTGATCACCATCGAGCGCAGCGCGATCGCCTCGCCGTGACGGGGTGCTGGCGTCAAGTGGTGCAGCCCCGACATGATCATCGGTTGCACGCAGCCGAGCGTCACGCCCAACGCCGCCGCCAGTGCACCCATCATCCACGGATGGGTGGCGAACGGATAGGCCGCGAAGACCAGGCCCGTGCCGAGCATGGCCGCGCGCAGCACCGTGACTTCACGCACGTGGTGCGCCAGCACCGGGATCAGCACCCGCACGCCGGTGACCGACAGCGTGAAGCTGCCGAGCACCAGGCCGATCGTCGACGCGCTGAAGCCGCGTTCGTGGCCCAGCACCGGCACCGCGAAGGCATGCACGTCCCAGCAGGCCGACAGCAGCAGGTTCACCCCCATCAAGCGCTTGAGGCCCGGCATGGCCAGCAGGTCCCACGCGGTGCCTTCGCCGTGCCCTGGCGGAAGCTCGGGCCGCCACGGCGGCACGCGCGACGCGAAGTACCACGACAGCAGCGGCAGCACCAGCATGACGATGAACGCGGCGCGGAAACCCGCGGCATCGATCAACAGCCCAGCCAGCACCGGCCCGATCGCGTTGGACATCGACGGCGCCAGCCCGAGCCAACTGAACACGCGCACGCGCT
>DATJYZ010000389.1:0-33100 GCA_035499355.1 Burkholderiaceae bacterium
TCGGAGATCCGCGGCTTCATGTCGAGCCTCGACACGCAGGACGCCGACTGGGACGCGTTGATCGCCGACCTGCGCGCCGACGCCAGTCGCCGCCTCGAGCCGCACGGCGTGCAACTCGAGATGACCAGCACGGTCGAGCGCGCGACCCCACCGCCGGATCCGCTGCTGCGGCTGAACCTGACCCGGCTGTGCCAGGAGGTGCTCAACAACGTGGTCAAGCATGCCGGCGCGACGCGCGTGTCGCTGGCGCTCGACGTCTCGCCGCAGAGCCTCTCGCTGACGATCGCCGACGACGGCCGCGGCCTGCCCGACGACGCCGCGACGACGCGTTCGCCGCCGTCGGGCGCCCGCTCGCGTGGCCTGGGCATCATGCGGCGGCGCGCGCAGCAGATCGGCGGCACGCTGCGCTGGGAGCGTGCCGGTGGCACCACGGTGCGGCTGAGCGTGCCGCTCCCCCTCTTATCGCCCTCTCCGGGGATGCCGGCATCGCCCGGCGCGCCGTAAGCTCGGCCATGGCCATGGCGCTGCCCGACGCGCGACCGACGCTGCGCGTGATGATCGTCGAGGACGATCCGCTGCTGCGCGACAACCTGCGCGTGCTGCTTGGCGGCGAGCCCGGCTTCCACGTCGTCGCCTCGTGCGACTCGGCCGAGGAAGCGCTGGCGCTGCTGCCCGGCGCGCGCGCCGACATGCTGCTGTCGGACCTCGGACTGCCGGGCATGACCGGCATCGAGCTGATCCGCCAGGCCAAGGAGCGCCAGCCTGGGCTCGACATCCTGGTGCTGACGATCAGCGAAGACCGCGACGCGGTGTTTGCCGCGTTGCGCGCCGGCGCCTGCGGCTACATCGTCAAGGGCGCGACGCCGCGCGAACTGGTGGAGGCCCTGGTCGACGTCACCGACGGCGGCGCGCCGATGAGCCCGCGCATCGCGCGCATGGTCATCCGCTCGTTCCAGGACGCACAGCACGGCGACGACAACCCGCTGACGCCCAAGGAGCGCAACGTGCTGATCGGCGTGCGCGACGGCCTGTCGTACAAGGCCATCGCGGCACGCCTGAACATCAGCGCGCACACCGTGCACAGCCACGTCAAGCACATCTACGAGAAGCTGCAGGCGGTCAACAAGCGCGATGCGCTGGTGAAGGCGCGCCGCAAAGGCGCGCTGTAGCGCGCCGCGTCGCAGGCCGGACACGAGAAACGGTGCCCGCTGCGGGCACCGCCGAATTGCGCCCCTGGGGCGGGCGCGATGGCCCGCTCGCGCTCAGGGGGTCGTGTGGTGGCAGCTCCAGGTGCCCGAGCCCGCCTCGGGGTCGTCCCACGTGCCCGAGCCACTGGTGTTGGCCGCCGTGCCGTCGGTGCTGAACGTGCCCACGAAGCTGGCGCCGGTCGACGTGCCGCCGGTGGACAGGTTGGCCGCGCCGCTCGGGTTGATCGCGCCATCGACGTCGAACGTGCTGTTGCTGCCCGCCGGCGTGCCGGCACCGGTGATGGTGCCGTCGTTGATGGTGATGGCCACCGTGCCGAGCACCGTGTCGACGCCGCTGACCACCGCGCTGTAGGTGCAGTTGTAGGCGCCGGCGAACAGGTTGGTCAGCGACAGGTCGAGGTGCGCGTTGGCGGTCGTCGCATCGACCAGCGCGCGGCCGTTGATCGCGGTGTTCACCAGCGCCGCGGCGGCGGTGTCGAAGTTGCCGGCGGCGAAGTCGAGCGTGCTGCCGGCCAGCGCCGTCTTCACGGCATCGGCGATCGCGATGCCGTTGTCGGGGTTGCCGTCGCTGTCGATCGACATCAGGAAGCGCGCGATGTTGGTCACCGTGGTGTTCGCCACACCGGGCTGCGCGCCGGGCACCAGGTTGATCGGTGTCAGCAACGGTCCCGCGGTGGCCGAGCCGAGCGTGATGCCGCCGACCGTGAACGTGCAGGTCTGCCCCTGGCCGTAGTTGAAGTTGCCGAGGCTGTCGGTGATGCCGTTGTTCGGCGAGCCGCCGCCGGTGCAGGCGTAGCCGAGGTTGCCGACCGCCGAATCGATGAAGCGGCCGGTGCTGCTCGACGACGGCGGTGGCGATGGCGCAGACGGCGGCGGCGACGGCGACGTGGGTGGCGCCGGCGACGCGGCCTCGTCGCTGCCGCCGCCGCAACCGTGCAGCGCGACGGCGGCGGCGAACAGCGCGCCGACGGCGGCGCGACGGGCACTGCGGATCTCCGGATCGATCGGTGCGGGTGCATGCATGGCTGCTCTCTCCTCTTGGGGTTGACGAGCCAATCTAGGCAGAGCGAGGCCGCAGACCAATCGCCGGGCCGGGGCAATTTCAGGGGATGCCGCCTCGCCGGGGCCACCGACGCGACTGTGCGAACATCGCCGCCATGCCCGCTGCCACCCGCTTGCGCGAGCGCCTGCGACAACCTGGTCTGCTGGTCGCACCCGGCGTGACGCACCTCGGGTTGCCCGACGCGGGCATCGAACCGACGCCCGGCTCGCCCGAGCAGTTCCGCGCGCAGATGCAGCGCGACCTCGCGGCCTACGGCCCGATCGTCAAGGCGGCCGGCATCAAGCTGGAGTGAGTCGACCGGTGCTCCACGGGCCCCTGGCGGCCAGCGGCGCTTGCCGGCCGGGCGGCAAGACCCCCGGCCTCGTACGCCGCGCGGCGGCGGGCCTGGCCATCGCTGCGCTCGCGGTGCTGGCCGGCTGCGCCGGCCTGCCGCCACAGCCCGAGCGCACGCCGACCCATGCGCTGCCGCCGTCGACCGAAAGCACGCTCGGGCGCACCGTCACCGCGATGACGCAGCAGCACCCGGAGCGCAGCGGCGTGGTCGCGATCGAGGACGGCCGCGCCGCCTTCGGGGTCCGCGTCGCGCTGGCGCGCATCGCGCGGCGATCGATCGACATCCAGACCTTCATCTGGCATGGCGATGCCGCCGGCACGCTGCTGTTCGAGGAGTTGCTGCGCGCCGCCGAACGCGGCGTGCGCGTGCGCCTGCTGCTGGACGACCTCAACACCGGGCCGATCGACCCCACGCTCGCCCTGCTGGCCGCGCAGCCGGGCATCGAGGTGCGGCTGTACAACCCGTTCGTCAACCGCCAGGCGCGCACGCTCGACCTGCTGGCCGACTTCGCCCGCCTGAACCGGCGCATGCACAACAAGTCGTTCACGATGGACGGCGTGGTCGCGCTGGTCGGCGGCCGCAACGTCGCCGACGAGTATTTCGAGATCGGCGACACCGGCTTCGTCGACCTCGACGTGCTGGCCATTGGCGACGTGGTGCCGTCGGTGACGGCGGAGTTCGACCTCTACTGGAACAGCGCCTCGGCGTACCCGGCACGCCTGCTGATCGCCGACGTGCCCGCCGAGAGCCGCGCCGCGTTCGCCGAGCGGGTGCGGACCATTCGCGCGAACCCGGACGCCAACTCCTACACCAGCGCGGCCGTGCGCAATCCGGTGGTGCGGGAGCTGATCGCGGGCACGCTGGACGTGCAATGGGTGCGGGCGATGGTCGCGCACGACGACCCGGCCAAGACGCTGAGTCCGATCGATCGGCCGGAGCAGCAGCTGCTGCCGCAGCTGCGCGGCTGGCTCGGGCAGGCGTCGACGTCGTTCGACGTCATTTCGCCGTACTTCGTGCCGGGCGAGGCCGGTACTGCGGTGCTGAGCGCGCTGGCACAACGCGGCGTGCGCGTGCGCGTGCTGACCAACTCGCTGTCGGCCAGCGACGAGAAGTCGGTGCACGCCGGCTATGCCAAGCGCCGCGAGGCGCTCCTGCGCGCCGGCGTCGAGCTGTACGAGCTCAAGCGCGACGCCAGCACGATCGTGCAACGTGCGCGCGACATCGGCCGTGGCTCGAAAGCCGGACTGCACGCCAAGACCTACATCATCGATGGCCGGCTGCTGTTCGTCGGCTCGTTCAACCTCGATCCACGCTCGTCGAAGCTCAACACCGAGATGGGGCTGCTGATCGACAGCGCCGCCATCGCCGGCCCGCTGTCGGCAACCGTCGAGCGCGCCTTCCCGGCGCTGGCGTACCGGGTGACGATGGCCGACGACGGCAGCCTGCGCTGGGACGACGGCCACGGCCCCGTGGTCGACGTCGAGCCCGAGAGCGACTGGCTCGACCGCGCGCTGGTGCGCATCGGCAGCTGGCTGCCGATCGAGTGGCTGCTGTAGCGGCAGGCGCCCCCGGTTTGTCGGCCGTCAATGCGCCGTGCGGCGAGCCGGCGCATGCTGATTGCATGCGAGGTGCCCCATGACCCACAAGGCGATCGACATCATCCGGGGCGAGCATGCCGCGCTGGCGGCGATGCTGCGCTCGATCCTGCTGCTGCTGGCGCAGCACCGGCGCGACGGCACGCTGCCCGACTTCGCGGCGCTGCGCGCGATGCTGTTCTACGTCGACGAGTTTCCCGAGCGGCGGCATCACCGCAAGGAGTCGGACCTGCTGTTCCCGAAGCTGCGGGCGCGCTCGCCGATGCACCGCGCGGTGCTCGACCAGCTCGACCTCGACCATGCACGCGGCGAGATGCGCATCCGCGAGCTGGAGCACGCGCTGCTCGCCTTCGAGATGCTGGGCGAGTCGCGGCGCGCGCTCTTCGAAGAGACTGCGGCGCGCTACGTGGACTTCTACCTGGCGCACATGGCGGTCGAGGAGCGCGACATCCTGCCGCTGGCCCAGGAGGCCCTCACCGCGCAGGACTGGCGCGACCTCGACGAGGCCTTTGCCGCCAACCGCGACGCGCTGACCGGCGCCGAGCCCGAGGCCGAGTACGCCCAGCTGTTCACGCGCATCGTCAACCTGGTGCCGGCACCCCTCGGCCTGGGGCCGGAGCCGGCCCACGCCGGCGGCGTCAGATGACGCGCGAGAAGCGCTCGCGCGCCCGGTCGGCCTGCAGGTGACGGTCGAACACCATCGCGATCGCGCGCACCAGGTACCAGCCGGCCGCCGTGACCCGGATGCCGTCGGGCTCGAGTTCGACCAGCCCGGCCTCGGCGAACGGAACGAGCTGCTGCAGCTCGTTGGCGAAGTAGCTGCGCACGCGCACCAGGTGCGCCACCTCGATCGACTCGAACTCCACCCAGCCCTGGCACATCAGGGCCATGATCACCGCACGGCGCACCAGGTCGTCGCGCGTCAGCGCGAAGCCGCGCGCCACCGGCAACTGGCCCTGGCGCAACGCGTCGACGTACTCGGACAGCGTCTTGGCGTTCTGGTAGTAGGTGGCGCCGACACGCCCGATCGATGACACCCCGAGACCGATGAGGTCGCAGTCGGGCTGCGTGCTGTAGCCCTGGAAGTTGCGGTGCAGGCGACCTTGCCGCTTGGCCACCGCGAGCGCGTCGTCGGGCCAGGCGAAATGGTCCATGCCGATGTAGCTGTAGCCGCGCGCCAGCAGCCCGGTGATGGCCTGGCCGAGCATCGCCACCCGCTGCGCGGGCCCGGGCAGCTGCTCGGCCACGATGCGCCGCTGCGGCTTGAAGCGTGCCGGCAGGTGCGCATACGCGTACAGCGCGATGCGATCGGGCCGCAGCTCGCCGATCTGCTGCACCGTGCGTGCGAAGCTCGCCTCGGTCTGGCGAGGCAGGCCGTAGATGAGGTCGGCGTTGATCGACTGGAAGCCGAGGCCGCGCGCGCACGACATCAGCTCGCGCACGCCGTCGATCGGCTGCACGCGGTGCACCGCCGCCTGCACCTGCGGGTCGAAATCCTGCACGCCGAAGCTGATGCGGTTGAAGCCGAGCGTGCGCAGGTGCGCCAGCCGACCGCGCGTGACCGTGCGCGGATCGACTTCGATCGACATCTCGATGTCGTCGGCCAGCCGGAACGCCGCGCCGAGCGCCGCCACCGTGCGGGTCAGCTCGGCGTCGGACAGGAAGGTCGGCGTGCCGCCGCCGAAGTGCAACTGGCTGGCCGGCGGTTCGGCGCCGAGCGCCTCGACCACCAGGCCCAGCTCGGCCTCGAGGGCGTCGAGGTAGGGGACCGCGCGCTCGTGGTGCCGGGTGACGATCTTGTTGCAGGCGCAGTAGTAGCACAGCGACTCGCAGAACGGGATGTGCACGTAGACCGACAGCGGCGCGCTGCCGCCGAAGCTGGCGCGCTGCCGCATCGCGCGCTGCGCGTCGGCGGCACCGAACGCTTCGACGAAGCGGTCGGCGGTGGGATACGATGTGTAGCGGGGACCCGGGGTGTCGAACCGACGCAGCAGTTCCTCTGACAATACGGGCTGCGGGTCGCGCGTCCCAGCCAGGTTGACTGTGGGCATGGATCATCGTGGACCGCCGACACGCCGGCGGCTTTGACTCAACGCAAGCCCGACGCGCACCGCCGCCCAGGGACTACTGCATCATCGATCTGTCTGAGCCATGTCAAACACCGTACCCGTCAGCCCGCGGCCGCTCACCACGGCCCTGAAGACCGCCTGCTCCAACTGCGGCCTGCGCGAGCTGTGCCTGCCGGTGGGCTTCAACGAGGCCGAGATGCAGCGGCTCGACGGTCTGGTGGCGCAGCGGCGCGCCGTCAAGCGCGGCGAGCCGCTGTACCGCGCCGGCGAGCCGTTCGATGCGCTGTACGCGGTGCGCACCGGCTTCTTCAAGACCTGCACGTCGTCGGAGGACGGCCGCGAGCACGTCACCGGCTTCCAGATGGCCGGCGAGCTGCTCGGCCTGGACGGCATCAGCACCGACCGCCACACCTGCGGCGCGGTGGCGCTGGAGGACTCCCAGGTCTGCGTGATCCCCTACTCGCAACTGGAGACGCTGTCGCGCGACTTCACCGAGCTGCAGCGGCAGTTCCACCGCATCATGGGCCGCGAGATCGTGCGCGACCACGGCGTGATGATGCTGCTCGGCAGCATGCGCGCCGAGGAGCGCCTGGCGGCGTTCCTGCTCAACCTGGCGCAGCGGCTGAAGGCGCGGGGCTACTCGTCGTCGTCGCTGATCCTGCGCATGACGCGCGAGGAGATCGGCACCTACCTCGGCCTCAAGCTCGAGACGGTGAGCCGCTGCTTCTCCAAGTTCCACGAAGACGGCGTGCTCAAGGTGCAGCAGCGCCACGTCGAGATCCTCGACGAGGCGGCGCTGCAGGCGCTGGTCAGCGGCGCGGCCACGTAACGGCGCGCCGGCTCAGCTGGCCCTGCGCACGTAGCCGTAGGCCAGGTTGCTGCGCGCCGCGCCATGGCGTTCGTACAGCGCCTTGTAGTCGGCCAGGCGGTCGCCGGCCAGCGCCTGGCGCAGTGGCGGACGCACGTCGTACAGCCGGGCATTGTTCTCGCCGAAGATCGCGTTCTTCACCGGTCCGTCGGCCGAACCGAGCGGCTGCAGGCCGTACTTGCGCTGCAGGTCCTCGGGAATCTCGAGCCGGCGCAGCGCCTCGATCTGCCACTGCGGCGAGCCGGTCCAGATGGCATCGGTGCCCCAGCAGACATGGTCGGCGCCGAGTCCGGCGATCAGCTGGCCCAGCATCACCGCGGCCAGCCGCGGCTCGGCCATCGTGGTCTGCGCGAACAGCTGACCGACGTCGGCATACACGTTGTTGACGCCGAATTTCGCGGGAACCTCGGCGAGGTCGGTCACCCACTCGATGCGCCCGCTGCGCTCGAACTGCGTCCACGCATCGTCGGCACGCCCGCCCCCGCCGTAGCGATAGCCGCCGTGGTAGATGATGAAGTTGAGCTGCGGCCAGTCCTTGGCCGCGCGGCCGACGTCGCGCACGTCGCAGTGCTGCAGCAGGTGCGGGAACTGCTTCTCCGCCGAGGTCGGAAAAAGACCCTTGTGGATGCATACGTTGACGAGGCCCGCCTTGACGAACTTCTCGTAGGCCGAATAGACCAGCTTCTCGTCGTCCAGGCGCCACGGGTGCTTGGACAGCTCCTTGTGCGTGTTGTCGCCGATCGTGTAGCCCTTCATCGAGTCGGGCTTCAGAGTCGCGATGTCGCGGTCGATGGCGTCGAGCCAGCCGTCGTAGCCGGGCGTGAAGATGGCGTGACTGAACAGGCGCTTGGTGCCGGCGATCGCGTTGACCTCGGCGCGCGCGTCGGCCTTCATCCGGTTGGTGAGGAACCAGTCTTCGGGCACTTCCGACGGCGCGCCGCTGATGCAGGCGATCTTGGTGTCGGAGTCGAGGTAGATCTCCTTGATGTAGTTCTGGAACATCAGGTCGTCGATCGTCTGTTCCTTCTCGCCGAGCGCCGCGTTCCAGCCCGCCTTGCCGACCGCGTTGCGCGCCGCGACGAAGCCCGTGAGCCGCGTGCCGGCGCGCAGAAAGTGCGTGTGCATGTCCATGATGAACTGGCCGGCGAGGCGGCCGGCGCGCTCGTTGGCCTGCTCGGGCGTCGCCGCCTCGGCGCGCGACACGCCGAACAGCGGCCCGAAGGTCTCGTTCATCGCCAGGAACGCGGCCGCCATGCCCGCGGGCGTCTGGAAGAAGCGGCGCCGAGTCAGGCCCTGGCGCTTCGCGAGCTCGGCGCCGAGCCGCAGCACCCGCGCCTCGAACGCGCGCTGCCGTGGCGACTGCGGCCCCGGCATGAACTCGTCGGACGACACCGGCCGCGTCGGGATCGGCAGTGCCGGCGCCGCCTGCGCCGACGCGAGTTGTTCGAGGTCCTGCTCCGACAGCCAGCTCATCGTGCGCTCCCGCGGCAGCCGCGCCTGCCGAGCCGCATTATTCAGCGCGGCGGGGCTGCGCGCTCCACGCCCGGGCCGACGCGCACGCGGCACAGCTTGCCGCTGGCGCGTTCGCGCAGCGGCGGGTCGCTGCCTTGCGCGATGCGCACCGCGCCCAGGCCGTGCTGGCGCAGGAAGGCGTGCAGCGCCGCGCGCGCGCGGCGGAACGCCGCCGCCGCGTCCGCCACCTCGGGCTCGAAGCGCAGCTCCAGCGCGTCGGGCGCGGTGCACAGCAGCTGGAATTGCGTGACCTGCGCGCCCTCCTCGATCGCCGTCTCCAGCGCCAGCGGCAGCAGCGTGACCGCGCGGTCGTGCGCGTCGTGCATCACCAGCGTGTGACCGCTGCGTCCCTGCACCTCGATCACCGGCAGGCGGCAGCCGCAGGCGCAGCGCTCGCCGCTGAAGCGCACCGCGTCGTCGAGCCGGTAGCGCAGCAGCGGCTGCACGTGGTTGGCCAGGTGCGTCAGCAGCACCGCGTGCGACGGCTCGCCTTCGGCCACCGGGCGCAGCTGGCGGTCGACCGGCTCGAGGATCACCCAGTCGTCGTTGAGGTGCAGGCGCCCATGCTCGCACTCACAGGCGATGGTGAAGAACTCCGAGGCTCCGTAGTTGTTGCGCAGCGGGCAGCCGAAGGCACGGCGCAGCAGCGTGCGTTGGCCGTCGGACAGCTGCTCACCACCGAGCCACAGTTCGGTCAGGCCCAGGCGCAGGCGGCCGTCGAGTTGCAGCCGCGCCAGCGCGACGGCACAGCTGGGGTAGGTGATCAGCACCGTCGGCTGGCAGGCCTGCAGCTCGCGCGCCAGTTGCGCCAGCGGCGTCATCACCGAGAACGTGTGCACCTGCGGCGCCAGCCATGACCAGGCGCTGTGCAGGCGCTGCAAACGCGTGATCGCCACCGCACCGGCAAAGCGCCCGCCGGTGGCCGAGACGAACGCGAAACGCTGGCCAGCGCTCCAGGCCGGCAGCGGCAGCGTCGTGTGCGACGACGGTGCGCGCAGGCGCAAGGCGTCGAGCGCTTCGTACGCCGCCAGGCTCTGTTCGTCCTGCACGAAAATGCCCGGCGTGCCGCTGGTGCCCGAACTCGTCCACACCAGGTAGCGGCCGAGGAAGGCGTCGGACAGATCGTGCGACGTCGCGAAGAAGCGCTCGACCGCCGCGCGCGTGACCGCGCGATCGGTGGCCCAGTCGTCGAAGCGCTGCATCAGCTCGGCCTTGCCGACCGGCTCCAGCGCATCGAGGCCGCTGGGCCCGCGCAGGCGCGCGCGCTGCATGCGCTGCCGGTACAGCGGCGAGGCGCGGGCCGCAGTCAGCAACGACGCCAGCCGCAGCTCGCGCCACTGGCGCGCCACCTGCGCATCGGCGCCGGCGGCGAGCGTCTGCGCGAACACGGAGGCCCACAACCACGGCGAGACGGTCGGGGGCGGGTTCATGGCATGACAACGAGGTGCCGGCCGGCCGCGGCCGACGCGTGCCGGGTCGGCGCCCGCGCAGTATGCGCCGCGACGCGCGCGACGGCGAGCGGCGCAGTCGAACAAGCGGCCCGACGTCGCCGCCGGGCCTTCGGCGTCGGACCGCCGGCCGTCAGCCGGCCTGCACGTCGATGCGACGCGGCTGCGCGTAGGCCTGCTTCGGGATGCGTAGCGTCAGCACGCCGTCTTTCAGGCTGGCATCGATGCGCGCGCTGTCGAGCTCGCGGCTGAGCGTGAAGGTGCGGCGGTAGCGCGGCACCCGCACTTCGGCGTACACCGCCTCCAGCCCTTCCGGCGTCGGTGCGCGCACGCTGCCTTCGATCGACAGCGCGTCGCCTTCGACCTTCAGCTCGAGCTGGTCGCGCGGCACGCCGGGCATGTCGGCCAGCAACGTGATGCCGCTTTCGTCCTCGTACACGTCCACCGCCGGCACCGCGGCGCGTTGCGTGCCCTCGTGCGGGGCGACTCGGGTCTTGTCGTTCATGATCGGGTCTCCTGGCTGCAGCGCGTCACTGCACGGTGATGCGCTTGGGTTGTGCGGCTTCGCGGCGCGCGATGCTGATCTGCAGCACGCCATCCTTGTAGCTGGCGTTGACGTGCGCCGGATCGACGTCGTCGGGCAGCGCCACCGCGCGCGTGAAGCGGCCGGCCACGCGCTCGTTGGCGTAGACGTTGACCTTGCCGCGCTCGGCCTGGGGCAGCGACGGGGCACGCTCACCACTCACGCGCAGCACGCCGCGGTCGAGCGTGACCTCGATCTTCGACGCGTCGAGGCCCGGCGCGAAGGCGTACACCTCCACGCTGGTGGGCGTGCGCCCGATGTTGATCGCCGGCAGGCTTCCGGCCGCCACCGAGCGGATGCTGCTCGGTAACCCGGAGACGCCGAACGCGTCGTCCAGGTCACGACGCCAGCGCTCGAGCTCGCCGAACAGGCTGCTCGGGTAGTTCAGCAACGATTCGTACATGGCTTGACCTCCGTTGAAACGGTGCAACGACTCCGGCCCCGCGCGGCGCGCCGGGACCGGGCTGCGCAGGAGATAGGAATCACCGCGCGGATTTCAAGCATCGCGCCGCGGCACCCGCGCGGGGTTTGACCGGCGTCAAGAGATCGTGGCCGCCGGGTCGCCGGCGCGGCCCCCGCGCCGGCCCTAGCCGAACCGCCCCGGATGCAGGCGCTCGTACGCCTGCGCCAGCGTGGGGTCGCGACGGCGCATCTCGGCATGGTCGACGCGGCCGCTGCGCGTCATGTAGCGGTAGGCGAACTCGTGCGGGTCGAGCGCCATCATTGCGCCCATGCCCTCGTACCAGCGCAGGCTCACGTTGGCGGCGTCCCAGATCTTCTTCATCGGCGGCAGCCGCTCGCGCTGGAACTGCGCCAGCGCGTCGTCGATGCGCTCCGGCCCGCACTCGCGCAGCGCCTTGGCCAGCGCGATCGCGTCCTCCATCGCCAGCCGCGTGCCCGAGCCGATCGAGAAGTGCACGGTGCGCAGCGCGTCGCCGAGCAGCACCACGCGGCCGTCGAAGAAGCGCTCGTTCCAGATCACCGGAAAGCGCCGCCAGGTCGAGCGGTTCGACAGCAGCGCGTGCCCCTGCAGGTCGGGGGCGAACACCTCCTCGCACAGCCGCAGGCTGTCGGCCTCGCTCATCGTCTCGAAGCCGGCGCGCTGGTACGTGGCCTCGTCGACCTCGACCAGGAAGGTGCTGCGGTCGCCGGCGTAGCGGTAGTGGTGGGCGCAGAACACGCCGAGCCGGTGCGCGCGGAAGGTCAGCGTGAGCGTGTCGAACGCCCGCGTGGTGCCGTACCAGACGAAGCGATTGTGGCGCCAGTCGACGGTGGTGCCGAGCCCAGCCGCACGCGCCTCGCGCGACGCCGAGAACGCGCCGTCGGCGGCCACCCACAGATCGGCCTGGCCGAGTTCGCGCACGTCGGCAGCCGGCTGCTCGAATGCGAGCTCGACCCCGAGGCGCTCGGCCTCGCGTTGCAGCGCGTCGAGCAGTTCGAGCCGCCCGATCGACGCGAAGCCGTTGCCGCCGATCGGCACGCGCGTGTCGCCGTGCACGATCGTCAGGTCCTGCCACGACTGCATGCGCGGCGTCAGCAGGCCGTGCAGCTCGGGCGCATCGGCACGCAGGAAGTCCAGCGCGCGGTCGGAGAAGACGACGCCGAAGCCCCAGGTGGCACCTCGCGAGCCGCGCTCGACCACGCGCACGGTGTGCGCCGGATCGTGGCGTTTGAGCAGGATCGCCAGCGTCAGCCCGGCCGGGCCGCCGCCAAGCACCTCGACGTGCATCGAAGCGGCCTCAGTCCGGTGCCGGGCAGGTCCGATCCGGACTGCGCCGCCCGAGCCACGAAGGGGCCTGTTCCAAGCCCTGGGGGCAGCGCGGGCGCGCAGCGCCGGGCGTGGGGGCCGACATGACTAGCGGTCGCTGAACTTCGGCGCCCGCTTCTCGAGGAACGCGGCCACGCCCTCGCGGAAGTCGGCCTGCGCGCTCATCTGCTGCTGCACGCGCGCCTCGAGCGACAACGCGTCGGCGTAGCCGATCATGATCGCCTCGTCGATCGTGCGCCGCGTGGCGGCCAGCGCCTTCACCGGCATCGCGGCCAGCTTGGTGGCCAGCGCCATCGTCTGGTCGGCCAGCGCGGCGTCATCGACGCAGCGCCAGATCAGCCCCATGCGCTCGGCGTCCTCGGCGCTCAGCTTGTCGCCACTCATCGCCAGGCCGATCGCCTTGGCGCGGCCGACCAACCGCGGCAGCAGCCAGGTGCCACCGCAGTCGGGGATCAACCCGATCTTGGAGAACGCCTGGATGAAGCTGGCCGATCTGGCGGCGATCACGAAGTCGCAGCCGAGCGCGAAGTTGGCGCCGGCGCCGGCAGCGACGCCATTGACCATGGCGATCACCGGCACCGGCATCGACGCGATGCGCAGCGCCAGCGGCTTGTAGACGCGCTCGATCAGGTTGGCGGTGTCGCTGCCGACGTCGCTGTCGTTGAGGTCCTGGCCGGCGCAGAAGCCGCGCCCGGCGCCGGTGATCACGACGCAGCGCACCGCGGCGTCCTCGGCCGCCGCGTCGAGCGCCGGCCGCAGCTCGCGGTGCATCGCCGCGGTGAAGCTGTTGAGCGCCGTGGCACGGTTGAGCGTCAGCTTGCGCACCGCGCCCACGGTGTCGATCAGGACGAGCGGTTCAGCCATGGGGTCACCTCGGGGTCAGTTCCAGACTTCACGGGCCGTCTGCACCACCAGCTCCAGCTTGCGCCGCTGGTCCTCCACCGCGATGTTGTTGCCGTGCACGGTGCTCGAGAAGCCGCATTGCGGCGACAGGCACAGCTGCTCCAGCGGCGCGTACTTCGACGCCTCGTCGATGCGGCGCTTCAGGTCTTCCTTCTTCTCGAGCTGCCCGAACTTGGTGGTGACCAGGCCGAGCACGACGACCTTGCCCTTCTTCAGGAAGCGCAGCGGGCGGAAGTCGCCCGAGCGGTCGTCGTCGTATTCCATGAAATAGGCGTCGAGGTTCATCTCCGCCAGCAGCGCCTCGGCCACCGGCTCGTAGTTGCCTTGCGCGGCGAAGGTGCTCTTGAAATTGCCGCGGCACAGGTGCATCGCCAGCGTCATGCCCTTGGGCTTGCGCGCCACCACCTTGTTGATGAACCAGGCGTAGCGGTGCGGCAACTCGTTGGGGTCGTCGCCGCGCGCGCGCGCGGCGGCGCGCATCTTCTCGTCGCACAGGTAGGCCATGTTGGTGTCGTCCATCTGCACGTAGGTGCAGCCGGCGTCGGCCAGCGACTGCAGCTCGTCGCCGTACGCTTTGGCCACGTCGTCGTAGAACACCGGGTCGAGCTCGGGATACGCGATCTTGTCGATGCCGGCACGGCCGCCGCGGAAGTGCAGCATCGTCGGCGACGGGATCGTCACCTTCGGCGTCAGGCCCTTGACGCCGAGCTTGTCGACCTGCGACTTCAGGTACTGGAAGTCGGCCAGCTGGATGTTCCTGGCATGGCGCACCTTGTCGATCACGCGGATCACCGGTGGCGCCAGCTCCTCGCTGCCATCGGGCTTCCTGACGGTGACGGGAATGTCGGTCTTGACGCCGCCGAGCTGCTCGAGGAAGTCGATGTGGAAGTAGGTGCGGCGGAACTCGCCGTCGGTGATCGACTGCAGCCCGACGTCGGCCTGGAAGCCGATGATCTCGGCGATCGCCTTGTCTTCCACCGCGCGCAACTGCTCGGCGCCGATCTCGCCCTTGGCCTTGCGCTCGCGCGCCTGCAGCAGGTACGGCGGGCGCAGGAAGCTGCCGACGTGATCGGCGCGAAACGGGGGGGTCGTGCGGGCGGTCATCGAGCGGTCTCCGGCATCGGTTCGTTCACGAGCATCATAGGCGCCCGCCGAGTGGCCGCCTTCGCGGGCGCGCGACGCGATGCGCGCCAGCCCCGGACGCCGGCGCGCTCACACGTGCGACGCGACGCCGAGCCACTGGTCCAGCGGGCTCTGGTCTTGCATCAGCGACGCGCTGGTGGCCCTGAGCGCGATGCCGCCGCGGTCGAGCACGATGGCGTCGTCGGTCACCTGCAGCACCATGTGCGGATGCTGCTCGACGACGATCGACGACAGCCCTTCCTCGCGCGCGACGCGGCCGATCGCCGCCAGCAGCTCGGCCACGATCAGCGGCGCCAACCCTTCCAGCGGCTCGTCGAGCAGCAGCAGCCGTGGATTGAGCACCAGCGCGCGGCCGAACGCGAGCATCTGCTGTTCGCCGCCGGAGAGCTGCGTGCCAAGGTTGCCCTTGCGCTCGCCCAGCCGTGGGAACAGCTCGAACACGCGCTGCGCGCTCCAGGGCCCGGGCCGCGCCACCGCGGTGAGGTTCTCCTCGACGGTGAGCGACTTGAAGATGTTGCGTTCCTGCGGCACCCAGCCAATGCCGGCGCCGGCACGCTCGTGCGACGGCAACGCCTGAATCTCGCGACCCGCGAGCACGATGCGCCCCGCATGGCGGCGCGTGACGCCGACCAGCGTGTCGATCAGCGTGGTCTTGCCGGTGCCGTTGCGGCCGAGCAGCGCCAGCGAGCGGCCCGCCTCGAGCGTGAAGGCGATGTTGCTCAGCACGACGGCCTCGCCGTAGCCGCACGTGAGGCCGTCGACCTCGAGCAGGCGCTCAGCCATGGCTGGCTCCCGCCGGTACGGCCTGCGTGTCGCCCAGGTACACGGCCCGCACCTGCGGGTCGTTGGCGATCGCGTCCGGTGCGCCCTCGGTCAGCACCGCGCCGTTGACCAGCACCGTGATGCGGCGCGCAAAGCTGAACACCAGGTCCATGTCGTGCTCGATCAGCAGCACCGACACGTCGGCCGGCAGCCCCGCCACCGTGTCGAGGATGTCCTTGCGCTCGCCGGCGGGCACGCCGGCCGCGGGCTCGTCGAGCAGCAGCACGCGCGGCTTGAGCGCCACCGCCAGGCCGATCTCGAGCAGGCGTCGCTTGCCATAGGGCAGCTCGCGGGTCGGCCGGTCGGCGTGCTCGCTCAGGCGGAACTGCTCGAGCAATTGCTCGCTCTCGGCGGCAATCGCCGCATCGCGCCCCACCGGCTGCCACCAGCGCCACGCCGCGCCGAGGCGGCTGCCCACTGCGAGGGCCAGGCTCTGCAGCGGCGTCAACGACGCGAACAGTTGATTGATCTGGAACGTGCGCACCAACCCGAGCCCGACGCGCGCGTGCGGTGTCAGCGTCGTGACGTCGCGCCCAGCGAGCACGACGCGGCCCGACGTCGGTGGCGCCACGCCGGTGAGCAGGTTGATCAGCGTCGTCTTGCCGGCGCCGTTGGGCCCGATCAAGGCATGCCGCGCGCCGCGCTCGACACCCAGCGTCACGTTGTCGGTGGCCGTGATGCCACCGAAGCGCTTGATCAGCGAGTGGGTCTGCAGCACGACCTCACCCATGCTGTTGCTCCTCACGTTCATGCACCGCGCTGGCAAAGCCGGCACCACCGTTGCACGCCATCGGCATGCCGCGGTCGTGCCGCAAGGCTGCGGGTGGGCAGGTCCGGGTGCGCTTGGTCGGCGCCGAGCAGCGCAGCGCGCTGAGGGGCATCGCGCCGCGCCCGAGCGCGGCGCGACGGCGAGCATGTCGAGCTCCGAGCGCAGCAACGCTGCGCCAGCAGCGTCGCGCCCGCGCGAGGGCGAAGGGCGGAGCCGCCATCAGGGTGCGAGCAGCGCAGGGGACCTCGGCCCGAAGGGCCGAGGCGCCGGCGGTAGCGCGCGCGGGCCTGCACACCCGCGGCCTTGCTCGATCAACCTGCCCCATGAGGGGCCGACAGCCAAAGCTCATCATCCGAACCACCGCCACGGCCTGAACAGCCGCTCGCGCCCCACCAGCATCAGCACCACCAGGAACAGCCCGATCCAGAACGTCCAGTACTGCGCCGTGATGCCCGACAGCCAATCGTGCAGGACGCGAAACGCCACCGCGCCGATCAAGGCGCCCCACAGCCAGCCGGCACCGCCGATCACCACCGCGAGCATCAGATCGGCGCTGCGGTGGAACTCGAGCACGTCGAGCGACACGAAGCCCGTGGTCTGCGTGAGCAGCGCGCCGGCCGCGCCGGCCAGCGCCGCGCCGAGCGTGTACACCACCGCCAGCCGCGCCTGCACCGACATGCCGATCGCGCTGACGCGCAGGCGGTTGTCGCGCAGCGCCTGCAGCGACGCGCCGAGCGGCGAATGCACGATCCGCCGAGCCACCAGGAAGGCGACGAACAGCACCGCCAGCGAGTAGATCGACGCCACCTGGCCGCCCAGGTCGAACTCGAAGCGGCCGAGCAGTGGGCCGATCACCAGACCCTGCATGCCGTCGATGCCGCCGGTGATGTTGTCGAATTTGTTGGCCAACTCCAGCAGCACCAGCGCGATGCCCATCGTCACCATCAGCCGCGTGAGGTCGGTGCCGCGCACGATCATCGGGCTGGTCAACGCACCGATCAGCGCGCCGGCCGCGGTACCCACGGCCAGGCCCACGAGCGGATCAGGCATCACGTGCTTGGCGAACAGGGCCGCGCCGTAGGCGCCGGCGCCGAAGTAGGCCGCGTGGCCGAGCGATACGATGCCGGCGTAGCCCAGGATCAGGTCGAGCGAGAGCGCGAACAGCGCGAAGATCGCCACCTCGTTGATCAGCGGCGCATGCTGGCTGACCACGAATGGCGACGCCGCGATCGCCAGCCAGGCGACGATCTCCCATGCGCGCCAGCGCGACGGCGCGAGCAGACGCGCGGCGGCGGTGCTCGCGCCGGTCGCTGTGCCCATAGGGGCCTTCATGGGCCGCATCGGGTTTGGGCCATCATCGCCCGCCCTGCCTCGAGAACAGGCCCTGCGGCCGCCACAGCAGGATCGCGATCATCAGCACGTAGACGATGAAGGCGCCGAGCTTGGGCACGTAGTACTTGCCCATCACGTCGGCGATGCCCAGCACCAGCGCCGCCACCAGCGGCCCCGTGATCGAGCTGGTGCCGCCGACCGCGACGACGATCAGGAAGTACACCATGAACTTGAGCGGGAACGTCGGGTCGAGGCCGAGGATGTCGGCGCCGAGCGCGCCACCCAGGCCGGCCAGCCCCGAGCCGACCGCGAACGTGACGAGGAATACGCGGTTCACCGGAATGCCGAGGCCCGCCGCGACGCGCGAGTCATCGACCGCAGCGCGCAGCCGGCTGCCGAAGCGCGTGTTGTTGAGTGTCGCCTGCAGCCCGATCGCCAGCGCGACACAGGTGGCGATGATGAACAGGCGATAGGCGCCCATGCCGAGCTGCCAGTGGCCGCTGCCGAACTCGAAGCGGGTGCGCAGCCAGGCGGGAAGCTGCACCGTCTGCGGCGACGAGCCGACCAGAAAGTCCACCGTCGCCACCGCCATGAACGTGAGGCCGATCGAGAACAGCACCTGGTCGAGGTGCGGCTTGCCGTACATCGGCCGGTACAGCGTGCGCTCGAGCAGCGCGCCGGCCGCCGCGGTGAGCACGAACGCCGCCGGCAGGCAGGCCAGGAACGGCCAGCCTTCGCGCTGCATCAGCACGATCAGGATGTAGCCGCCGGCCATCGCGAACGCGCCGTGCGCGAGGTTGATGAAATTCATCAACCCCATCGTCACCGCCAGCCCGAGCGCCAGGATGAACAGCAGCATGCCGTAGGCAACGCCGTCGAACAGCAGGGTCAGCATCGGTCAGGCGCGAGCGTGCGAGTCAGAGCAAACAAAGAGCCGGCTGCACAACCGACCAGCCGGCTCCACAACGACGTCGTGAATGCGCTATTTGAGTTTGCCGGGATCCTTGACGGCCTTCTGCACATCGAACTCGACGTTCCACAGCTGGCCGTTCACGCGCTCCACCTTGCGGATGTAGATGTCCTGCACGATGTCGCGCGTCTGGGCGTCGATCAGCACCGGCCCACGTGGACTCTCGAAGACCTGGCCCTTCATCGCGTTGAGCAGCGCTTCTCCTCCTTGTCCCTTGGTGGCGTTGAGCGCGTTGTAGATGACGCGCATGCCGTCGTAGCCGCCCACGGCCATGAAGTTGGGACGGAACTTGTTGGCCTTCTCGAAGGCCTCGACGAACTTCTTGTTGGTCGCGCTCGGATGTGCCGCAGAGTAGTGGTGCGAGTTGATCACGCCGAGCGCGACGTCGCCCATGTCGTTGAGCTGGTCGTCGTCGGTGACGTCGCCGGTGGCGATCAGCCGCACGCCCGCCTTGTCGAGGCCGCGCTCGCCGAACTGCTTCATGAACTGCGCGCCCTGCCCCGACGGCAGGAACACGAACAGCGCATCGGGACTCAGGTCGCGCACCTTCTGCAGCACCGGCGCGAAATCGGGGCTGCGCAGCGGCGTGCGCAGCTTCTCCAGCACCTGGCCGCCGTTGAGGCGGAACTGCGAGTCGAAGTACTTCTCGGCGTCGAACCCGGGGCCGTAGTCGGCCACCAGCGTCACCGCCTTCTTGACGCCGTGCTTGGACGCCCACTCGGCGATCGGCACCGTCGCCTGCGGCAGTGTGAAGCTGGTGCGCACGACGAAGGGCGATGCGTCGGTGATGGCCGACGTCGCCGCGGCCATCACCACCATCGGCGTCTTGCTCTGAGTGGCGATCGGCGCGGTGGCCATCGCCGCAGGCGTGACGCCGAAGCCGGCGAGCACCGCGACCTTGTCGTTGACCACCAGCTCCTGCGCCAGGCGGCGCGTGGTGTCGGGCACCGCGGCGTCGTCCTTGATGATCACCTCGACCGTCTTGCCGCCGGCCTTGGTGCCGTTCTGCGCCTGCCACAGCTTGACCGCCGCCTCGATCTGACGGCCGGTGGAAGCCTGCTGCCCGGTCATCGGCAGGATCAGGCCGATCTTCACGGTGTCGCTCTGTGCGTGGGCAAACGGCATCGCCGCCAGGGCCACGCACCACGACAACAGGTGGCGCCGATGCAGGTGAATCATGGTGGCTGTCTCCGTGCAAAAGCTGCTTCTGCGAAGTGCGCCGATTCTGGTCGCGCCGCGCCCCCCGCGGGAGGGCCGAGGGACACTAGCAGATATTCCAACTCGGCATGTTGGTAGTCACCCGGTGGCACCGAATCGGCATGCCTCACCCGCGTCGCCGACTCAGAGGTCGAGCACCAGCCGCGCCGACTTCGCGCGCGAACAGCACGGCAGGAACTGGTCGCCGGCCGCCTGCTCGTCGGGCATCAGGTACTGGTCGCGATGATCCGGGGTCCCTTCGATCACGCGCGTCAGACAAGTTCCGCACACGCCCTGCTCGCACGAGCTCGGCACCACCACGCCGGCGTCGGCCAGCGCGGCCAGCACGGTGCGATCTGCCGGCACGCGGATCACGCGTCCCGAGCTGGCGAGCTGCACGTCGAACGCACCGTCGCCGGTGCGCGGCTGCACGTCGGCGTTGAAGAACTCGAAGTGGATGCGTTCTTCGGCCCAGCCGCCGCCGCGCGCCGCGCCGAGCACGGCGTCCATGAAGCCTTTGGGACCGCAGACATAGAGGTGCGTGCCGCTGGCTTGCCGTGCCAGCGTGGCCGCGATGTCGAGCTTCTGCTCCGGCGCGCCGTCGTCGAAGTGGAATGCCGCGCGCGGTGCGAAGGCCGCGCCGCGGATGCGATCGAAGAACGCAGTGCGCTCGCGCGAGCGCGTCGCATAGTGCAGCTCGAAATCGGCACCGATCGCCGACAGCCGCTCGGCCATGCACAGGATCGGCGTGATGCCGATGCCGCCGGCCAGCAGCAGGTGCCGCGCCGCCTGATGGGCGAGCGCGAAGTGGTTCTTCGGCGGGCCGATCGACAACTCGCTGCCTTCGTGCACCTGCTCGTGCATCGCCAGCGAGCCACCGCGCGAGCCGGCGTCGCGCAGCACGCCGATCAGGTAGCGGTGTCCCTCGGCCGGGTCGTTGCACAGCGAATACTGGCGCGTCAGGCCTCTCGAGCCGCCATCCTCGATGTGCACGTCGATGTGCGAGCCGGCCGAGAACGACGGCAGCGCCGTGCCGTCGACACTGGCCAGCTCGAAGCTGCAGATGTCCTGCGCTTCGACCGTCTTGCGCGTGACCCGCACGCGCAGCACCGACGGCGCGTTCATCGGCTGGCCGCCGAACGGCGAGCGTGCGTGCTGCCCATGGTCATGCCGCAGCGCGCGATGCACGCTCCGCCGTGACCAGCCGCTCGATCACCTTGCGCGCCTGCACGCCGCCGGCGTCGATGTTCAGCTTGAGCAGATCGCGTTGCGGCCACTTCAGCAGGTTGGCCTGCTGGCGCTCGAGGATCTCGAGGTCCTCGGCGAAGATCTTGCCCTGGCCGTCGCGGATCTGCGCGGTGAGCGCGCGGTCGTCGGCGCGGAAGTTGCGCGCCATGCCCCAGAAGTACCACATCGAGGTCTCGGTCTCCGGCGTGATGAAGTCGACCACGATGCTGTAGACCTTCTTGTCCTTCGGCGCCTCGTAGCCGCCGTGGCCGGCGAGCGCGACGCCGACCTCGATCATCACGTGGCTCGGCGGGCTGAAGCGGCAGATCTGCCAGCGGTCGACCGGCGCGTCGTCGGGCAGGCCGTGTGCGCGCATCGCCATGCGCCAGAACGGCGGCGCCTGGATGCCGTTCATAAAGCGGCTGGTCATGGCGGTGTCGCCGTCGACGCTGGTCTTGCACGGGGTTTCGTCGATCTCACTCTGGCCGATGCTGCCGGCGTGCACGTAGGTCTCGTGCGTCAGGTCCATCAGGTTGTCGATCATCAGCCGGTAGTCGGCCTGGATGTGATACAGCCCGCCGCCGTACGCCCACTCGGGATGGTCGGCCCAGTGCAGGTGCGGCAGCAGCTCGGCGCTGGCCTGCACGGGGTCACCCGGCCAGACCCAGACGAAGCCATGCTTTTCGATCACCGGATAGGTGCGGATCGCGGGGAAGCCGCGCACGCGCTGGCCGGGCATGGCGATCACCTTGCCGTCGCAGCCCATCTCGAGCCCGTGGTAGCCGCACACCAGCTTGCCTTCGAGCACGCGGCCGAGCGACAGCGGCGCGCCCCGGTGCGGGCACCAGTCTTCGAGGCCGGTGGCCTGGCCGTCGGGGCCTCGGTAGAACACGATGCGCTCGCCGCAGACGGTGCGTCCGAGCGGCTTGTCGTCGATCTCGGCCGGCGTGCAGGCCACGTACCACGCGTTCATCGGGAACATCGGGAAGACTCCATCTTGCACAATTGGATCCAATAATCGCCAATCTGGGCGACAATTGCAAGCCATGACCCAGGAACGCTCGCAGGAATTGGATCCCGTATTGCCATCGCCCAGCGTGGTGGCGACGCTGCGCCAGCTGATCCTCGAAGGCCGCTACCCGCCCGGCACCCGGCTGGCGGAGATTCCGGTGGCCGAGGCGCTGGGGGTGTCGCGCACGCCGGTGCGGCTGGCCTTCCGCACGCTGAGCCAGGAGGGGCTGTTGCACCGCGTGGGCAAGCGCGGGCTCGAGGTGCGCGCCTTCACCGAGACCGACGTGCTGTGCGCGGTGGAGGTGCGCGGCGTGCTCGAAGGCCTGGCGGCGCGCCGTCTGGCCGAGGCCGGCGTGTCGCCCGAGCAGCAGGCCGAGCTGCAGCGCTGCCTGGCCGACGGCGACGCGGTGCTCGCCAGTGGCCGGCTGTCGGCGCGCGACGTCGACCGCTGGTCGGCCATGAACCAGCGCTTTCACGCGGCCATCGTCGGCGCATCGGGCAGCCGCGTGATCGGCGACGCGATCGCGCGCAACAACCACCTGCCGTTCGCCGCCGCCGACTCGATCACCATCGACAAGCGCTCGCTCGGCGCCGAGTACCGCAAGCTGCAGCTGGCGCAGCTGCAGCACCGGCTGATCGTCGAGGCGCTGGCGCGCGGTGAATCGGCGCGCGCCGAGACGCTGATGCGCGAGCACGCCTACATCGGCCTGCGCTACGCCGAGCTGTTCGGCCTCGAGACGCCGCCGCTGCCGCCGCAGCACGCTGCTGTCGCTGCGACGACAGCAAGGTCAACCCGCAGGGCTTAGACTGCCGCCGCCGGTGCCGCTGGTGCCGGTGCGTTCTCAGGGCGGGGTGGAACTCCCCACCGGCGGTAAATGCGCGCAGTCCAGGCGCACAAGCCCGCGAGCGCCTGCGATCTGCAGGGGGCCCCAAGCCCCCCGAGGGAATCCAGCGAAGGGGCAAGGCCACATTCGCTTGAGATCGCAGGGTCAGCAGATCTGGTGCGATTCCAGGGCCGACGGTCAAAGTCCGGATGAAAGAGAGCGCGACACTGCGTCGGCCGCGCGTTCGCTGCGCGTGCGTCGGCGTGGTTCGTGCGCCCTGATTCAGGTAGCCAAGACTTCTTTGGAGTTCACCATGAATCAGTACCCCAGGTCCTTCCCGATCGCCGGCGACAAGCCGCATCGGCTCGCCGTGGTGTGCGCGCAGTGGCACGCCGACCTCGTCGCACAGGCCCGCGAGGCCCTGTTCGACGAACTGGCGTCGCTCGGCATCGACGCCGACACCGTCGACGCGTTCGAGGTGCCCGGCGCGTTCGAGATCCCGCTGCTCGCTCAAGCGCTCGCGCGCTCGGGCCGCTATGCGGCGATCGTCGCCTGCGCGCTGGTGGTCGACGGCGGCATCTACCGCCACGAGTTCGTGGCCAACGCGGTGATCGACGGCCTGATGCGTGCGCAGCTCGACAGCGGCGTGCCGGTGCTGTCGGCGGTGCTGACGCCGCAGGCCTTCCACGAGCACGAGACGCATGCCCGCTTCTTCGCGGAGCATCTGGTGCTCAAGGGCCGCGAGGCGGCGCGCGCCTGCGTCGCGACGCTCGGCGTGCACGGCGCGCTGCGCGAGGCGATCGCCGCCTAGCGCAGCAGCTGCATAGGCCGCCGCGGCGTCAGGCCGCCGCGGCGCGCTGTCGCTCCAGGTGCCACTGCGCCAGCACGCGCATGTTCGGCAGCGAGATCCGGTGCGCGTGGATCAACGGCAGGAAGCCGGCGCGATGCAGCGCCAGCACGTCGGCATCGGCCAGCGCCGAGAAGCGCTGCTCGTCGACGGTGAGGAAACCGTCGACGCCGACCTTCTCGCCGTCGGGCGAGTCGATCTGGAAGCGCATCTCGCGCAGCAGGTCGCGCTGCAACAACTCGCGGCCCAGCAGGCGCGTGCGCTCGACGTCGGCTTCCATCGCCTCGAGCTGCTTCTGCACCTCGAGCGTCAGCGCAGCGGGCGTGCCGTCGGCATCGAACAGCGGCTCGCCCTCGGTCAGCGAGAAGCGCGGCGAACTGGCGTCGTAGCACATCGCCCAGGTCTCTTCGCCGGTCCGCGCCATCGCGAACGGATAGGCCTGCAGCAGCACCGGCACGTGCCGGGTGCGCCAGCGCCCGCCGTCGATGCACAGGTTGCTCTGCCGGGTCAGCCCGAAGACCGCGATCGGCGCCACCTGGGGCTCGCCCTTGTGATCGGTGCCGGCGCGAATCCACAGCAGCGGATAGTCCTTGCAGGCATGCGCGAACTCGCCGGCGAGCACGAAGCTCGAGTTCAGCTGCGCGAAGCGCGCCTGGTCGTCGAGGTCGCGGCGCAGGCGCAGCAGCCGGTGCTGGTCGCGGTCGAGCGCGACCGGTTGGGTATGGAGTTCGGGGTGGATCATGCGGTTTCGGTGGCGCCGGCCTCCGGCGCGCGACTGACGAGGACCTTGTCGACGCGCTTGCCGTCGAGATCGACCACTTCGAAGCGCCAGCCATCCCAATCGACGCGGTCGGTGGTGTCGGGCAGACGCCCGAGCAGCAACATGATCATGCCGGCCAGCGTGTTGTAGCGGCCGCGGTCTTCCTCGGGCAGGTCCTTGATGTCGAGCCGGTCCTTCAGCTCGGGCACCGGGATCAGGCCGTCCATCAGCCAGCTGCCGTCCTCGCGCTGCACCGCCCAGGCATTGTCGGCGCTCGGAACCGAGAACTCGCCGGTGATCGCCTCCAGCACGTCGCGCACGGTGATCACGCCCTGTACCGCGCCGTATTCGTCGACCACGAACACCAGCTGCGCCTCGCTGACGCGAAAGTGCTCGAGCAACTCCATGCCCGACAGCGTCTCGGGCACGAACACGGCCGGCTGCACCAGCTCGGCCAGCGGCGGTGTCTGGCCGGCGGCCAGCGGAGCGATCAGCCGCTGCGCCGCCAGCACGCCGATGACGTCGTCGAGGCCACCGCGACACACCGGAAAGCGCGAGTGCGGATGATCGGCGATGGTCGTCAGCGCTTCGGGCAGCGGCGCCTCGACGTCGATCCACGCGATCTCGGTGCGCGGGATCATCATCGAGCCGATCTGCCGCTCGTCGAGGCGGAACACGTTGCGCACCATCTGGTGCTCGTGCGCCTCGATCACGCCGGCGTCGACGCCCTCCTCCAGGCTGGCGGCGATCTCCTCCTCGGTCACCGAGCGGTCCGGCGCGCCGCGAATGCCCAGCAGCTTGAGGATGGTCTCGGTGCACGCCGACAGCAGCCACACGAACGGCCGCGTCGCGTTGGACAACCACTGCATCGGCGTCGCCACGTGGCGGGCCACCGCCTCGGGATACATCTGGCCCAGCCGTTTGGGCACCAGCTCGCCGAAGATGATGGTGAGGAAGGTGATGATGAGCACCACCAGCGCGGTGGCACTCAGCTCGGCGATGCGCTGCGGCACGCCGTACTGGCCGTGCAGCCACGCCGACAGTGGCGCCGAGAACGCGGCGTCGCCGACGATGCCGTTGAGGATGCCGATCGACGTGATGCCCACCTGAACCGTCGACAGCCAGCGGGTCGGCTGCTCGTGCAGGTCGATCGCGGCCTGCGCACCCGATTCGCCGGCCTCGAGCATCACCGTCAGCCGTGCCTTGCGCGCGGCGGTGAGCGCCATCTCCGACATCGCGAACAGCGCGTTCAGCAGAATCAGGAAGACGAGAAGCGCAACGTCCATCGATCGGCGCGCCAGCGGTGCGGCACGCCCGGTCGCAGCCAGGGGGCACCGAGCGTAGCAGAATCGAGCCCTTGAACCTCCAGGCTCACTACCTTGGCTCCGGCCGGCGCTTGCGCGCCTTCGCATCGCTGCGCGATGTGAGCCTGCGCCGCAACCCTCGGTTGTCACTGCCCCCTCGCGCGGTGCGCCTCCCTTCCGACGGCCGCATGACGCTGACATGCACTTCCTGATCGGCGACCTGCAGGGCTGCCGCGACGCCTTCGAACGCCTGCTCGCCGAGATCGGCTTCTCGCCGTCGCGCGACCACCTGCACGTGCTGGGCGACCTGGTCAACCGCGGCCCCGACAGCCTGGGCGTGTTGCAGCGCCTGCGCGCATTCGACGGCGCAGCGACCGTTCTGCTCGGCAACCACGATCTGCACCTGCTGGTCGTCGCCGCGGGCTTGCGGCCACCCCACCGGGGGGACACGCTGCACGCGGTGCTGGCGAGCCCCGAGCGCGAAGCCTTGCTGCGCTGGCTGCGCCAGGGGCTGCTGGCCGACCACGCTCACGGCTGGCTGCTGGTGCACGCCGGTGTGCCGCCTCAGTGGGACGCCGCGCAGACGCTGGCGCTGGCCGCCGAGGCGCAGGCGATGCTGCGCGACGACGAGGCGTTCGCGGCGTTTCTGCCACGCATGTACGGCAATACCCCGGCCCGTTGGGACGATGGCTTGCACGGCGTCGACCGCTGGCGCGTCATCATCAATGCGCTCACGCGCATCCGCTTCTGCACCGAAGACGGCACGATGGACTTCGAGGTCAAGGAGGGCGCCGACGCGGCGCCACCCGGGCACGCGCCGTGGTACCGCATCGCCTCGCGACGCACCGCGGGCACACCGATCGCGTTCGGCCACTGGTCGACCATCGGCCTGATCGACAGCCCCGAGCTGCTGTCGCTGGACACCGGCTGCGTGTGGGGCCGCGAGCTCACCGCAGCGCGCATCGACGACGGCCATCGCGAGATCATCCAGGTGCGCTGCGGTGCGCGCTGACGCTCGACACTGGGCCACCGCAGGCACGCGCTAAGATCGCGCGCGCATTGGGTGCTCCGGGCCGTCGTTCGATGGCTTGGGGTTAAACGGGAAGCAGGTGCGCGCGCCGAGTCACTCGCAGTCGACGCACGCGCGCAAAGCCTGCGCTGCCCCCGCACCGGTTGGTGGGTTGGGATGTCTCGCACACATCCCTGACGTGGCCGAATGCCACTGCGAACGCTCGCAAGGTTCGTGGGAAGGCGGCCACCGAAGGCGCTGCGTCATGCGCCGGCCCATGAGCCCGGATACCGGCCTGCTGCGCTGGCCGCCGTGCGTTCGGGCACGGTGATTCCTGTCTGAGCAGCCTGCGGGGACGCTGGCTGCGGGAGTTCAGTCGTGCACCCACCCAAGCCTTTGCGCCGGGCCCTCGCGGCCGGCTTTGCCGTTCTTGCATCACTCGTCGTCATCACCCCCACCGCACGCGGCGCCGACGCCGCCATCCCCCAGGTGATCGTCACCGCCAACCGCGTGCCGCAGGCCGCCGACACGGCAGTGGCCGACGTGGTGGTGATCGATGCCGACCAGATCGCGCGCGCCGGTCCGATCGGCCTGGCCGAGTTGCTGCAGCGCCACGCCGGCGCCGAGATCAGCGCCACCGGTGGCCCGGGCCAGCCGAGCGGCGTGTTCCTGCGTGGCACCAACACCAATCACGTGGTGGTGCTGGTCGACGGCGTGCGCCTTAACTCGGCGACCACCGGCACCAACGCGCTGGAGAATCTGCCGCTGGCGCAGATCGATCGCATCGAGGTGCTGCGTGGCCCCGCCAGCAGCCTCTACGGCGCCGATGCGATCGGCGGCGTGATCCAGATCTTCACCAAAGCGCAAGACGGCATCACCGCAGGCATCTCGGCCGGCAGCGAACACCGCGGCGAGGTGCGCGCCGGCATCGGCCGCACCGCCGGCGACTGGTCGTGGGCGCTCAACGCCGGTGCGCTCGCGGTCGACGCGTTCTCGGCCACCAACGCGAGCAACGCGTTCTCGTTCAACCCGGACAACGACCCGTACCGCAACAAGAACGCCGACGGCGCGCTGCAGTGGCGCTGGGCCGACGGCCACAAGGTCAGCCTGCGCGGCCTGTTCAGCAGCGCCGACACGCACTTCGACGCCGGCCCGGGCAGCGACGACATCAACCACCAGCGCTTGTCGACGCTGTCGCTGCAGAGCGAGGACCGCTTCACGCGTAACTGGCTGAGCACCGTGCGGCTGGCGCGAGGCAGCGATCACTCCAGCACCAGCGGCGCCTTCCCGAGCACCTTCGACACCGACCAGGACCAGGCGCTGTGGCAGAACGACCTCACGCTCGGCGCCACCGCGCTCAGCCTGGGCACCGAGTGGCGCCGCGAGCGCGTGAGCAGCGACACCCAGTACACGCAGACCGAGCGCACCATCGCATCGGTGTTTGCGGCGGCACAGCACACCTTCGACACGATCCAGCTCGAGGGGTCGGTGCGCAGCGACAGCAACTCGCAGTTCGGCACCCATACCACGGGCCGCGTCGGCGCGGCCTGGTCGTTCGCGCGCGACTGGCGCGTCAGCGCCGCCGCGGGCAACGCGTTCCACGCGCCGTCGTTCAACGACCTGTACTTTCCACCCGCGTTCGGCTTCTCCGGGAATCCGGACCTGAAGCCCGAGCGCTCGCGCGGGGTCGACGCCGCGCTGCGCTGGCGCAGCGGCGGCACGACGGTGAGCCTGACCGCGTTCGACAACCGCATCGACGACCTGATCGCGGTGGACCCCAGCTTCACCACGGTGATCAACGTCAACCGCGCCCGCATCCACGGCACCACGCTGGCCGCGCAACAGCTGTGGGGCCCGTGGCGCGCCGACGCCGAGTGGACGCACCAGAGCCCGCGCGATGCCGACACCGGGCTGCTGCTGGTGCGGCGCGCGGTCGACCACGGCCGTGCCGGGCTCGCCTTCGACAGCGACTCGTGGCGCGTCGGCGCCGATCTCGTCGCCAGCAGCGAGCGCTACGACAGCGCCGCGAACACGCCGGCGTCGCGCATGGGCGGCTACGGACTGCTGTCGCTGTACGCGAACTGGTTGGTCACGCGCACCGTCACGCTCGGCGCGCGCGTGCTCAACGCCACCGACAAGCACTACGAGCTTGCCAAGGGCTACAACACCGCGCCGCGCCAGTTCATGCTGACGGCCGACGCGACGTGGAAGTGACGCGGAGCGCACCGGCAGCATGAATCGCGCCGTCCGGATCTGGCTCGCGCTTGCGGCGATCGCCGTCGGCGCGCTGGCCGTCGCGCTGGCGATCGGTAGCCACGCGATCGCGCCCGGGGAGATGGTGCGTGTGCTGTTGCGGCCGGACGGCGGCGTCGATGCGACCATCGTGCACGAGCTGCGTCTGCCGCGCGCGCTGGCGGCGTTCGGCACCGGTGGCCTGCTGGCGGTGGCCGGCGCGCTGATGCAAGTGCTGCTGCGCAACCCGCTGGCCGATCCGTACGTGATGGGCGCCTCCGGCGGCGCCGCCGTCGGCGCGCTGGCCGCGATGTTGTTCGGCCTCGGCGCGGCGTTCACGCACGGCGCCGCGTTCGTCGGCGCCTTGGCGTCGACCGCGCTGGTGTTCGCGCTGGCGCGGCGCGAGTTCGCCGCTGCCGCGCTGGCCGACCCCGGGCTCGGCGCGCCGCGGCTGCTGCTGGCCGGCGTGATGCTGGCCGCGCTGTGGACCGCGCTGGTGACGCTGCTGCTGACGCTGTCACCCGAGGCGCGCATCCGCGGCATGCTGTTCTGGCTGGCGGGCGATCTGAGCGCCGGCAGCGGCGGTGCCGCGCCGCTCGCCGTGCTCGTGATCCTGGTTGCGGTCGTATGGCCGCTCGGCCGTTCGCTCAACGTCATGTTGCGCGGCCCGGTGATCGCGCAGTCGCTGGGCGTGCACGTGATCGCATTGCGCAGAGCGCTGTTCGTGCTCGCCTCGCTGGCCACGGCGGTGGCGATGACCAGCAGCGGCGCGGTGGGCTTCGTCGGCCTGGTGGTGCCGCACGCGCTGCGCCTGGCGATCGGCAACGACCAGCGCGTGCTGCTGCCGGCGTGCGCGCTGGGCGGCGGCACGCTGCTGCTGCTGGCCGACACCGCGGCGCGCACACTGGTGGCGCCGCAGCAGTTGCCGGTGGGCCTGCTGACCGCGCTGCTCGGCGTGCCGACGTTTCTTGCGCTGCTGCTCGGGCGCGCCCGATGACGACGACCGCCCCGCCGCTGCTCGACGCTGCACAGCTGACGCTGCGTGCCGGCCCGCGCGAGCTGGCACGCAACCTGTCGCTGCGGGTGCGGGGCGGCGAGCTGTGGTGCGTGCTCGGACCCAACGGCAGCGGGAAGACGACCCTCCTGCACACGCTGGCGGGTGTGCTGGCGCCGGCCGAAGGGGTGCTGCGCGTCATGGACCACGACCCGGCCCGCACGACACCCGAACGGCTCGCCCGCTGGCGCGGCCTGCTGACGCAGACGGTGCACGACAGCTTCTCGGCCAAGGCACTGGAAGTGGTGCTGCTCGGCCGCCACCCGCACCGCGCCCGTTGGTCGTTCGACGACGATGCGGAGGACCGGCGCGTCGCGCGCGACGCCCTCGCGGCCGTCGACGCGGCAGCGCTGGCGCAGCGCGACGTGACCACGCTGTCGGGCGGCGAGCGCCAACGGGTCGCGATCGCCGCGCTGCTGGCGCAGCAAGTACCGCTGATGCTGCTCGACGAGCCGACCGCGCACCTCGACCTGAGGCACCAGATCGGCGTGCTCGAGCATCTGCGCACGCTGGTCAACGGCGGCGATCGTGCCGCCGTGGTCGCGCTGCACGACCTCAACCTCGCGGCGCGCTTTGCCAGCCACGCCCTCGTGCTCGGCGGCGCGACGCCGATCGCCGGCGCGGCGGGCGACGTGATGAACGAGGACACGCTGAGCGATGCGTTCGAGCACCCGCTGCGGCGCCAACGCCTGGACTCGCGATGGATCTACGTCGCCGAGTGATGTGGGCTGCGAGGCTGTGCGCGGCTGCACTCGCGCTCGCCGTCGCGGCGGGCGCATCGGCCCAGGTGCGGGTACTCGACGTCGACGGCCACGCCGTGCAGCTCGCTGCACCGGCGGCGCGCGTGGTGAGCCTGGCGCCGCACCTGACCGAGCTGATGTTCGCCATCGGCGCCGGCGACCGCGTGGTGGGCACCGTCGAGTACGCCGACTATCCGGAGGCCGCCAGGCACGTGCCGCGCGTGGGCGACAGCTCGCTGCTCGACCTCGAACGCATCGTGGCGCTGCGTCCGGACCTGGTGCTCGTCTGGCGCCACGGCAACTCGCCGCAGCAGCTGCAGCGGCTGGCTGCGCTGCAGCTGCCGACTTACGCCAGCGAAGCCCGCACGCTGGCCGACATCGCGCGCACGCTGCGCGACCTCGGCACGCTGGTCGGCACGCCCGAGGGCGCCGAGAGGCGCGCGCGCCAGTTCGAGGCTGCGCTGTCGGAACTGCGTGCGCGCTACGGCGGGCGCCGCACGCTCACGGTCTTCTACCAAATCTGGAATCAGCCGCTGATCACGATCAACGGCGAGCACCTGATCAGCCAGGTGCTCGAACTCTGCGGCGCACGCAACGTGTTCGCCGATCAGCGACTGCTGACGCCGACGGTGACCGAGGAGGCTGTGCTGCTGGCCGACCCCGACGTCATCGTCGCCGGCTGGAGCGATTCGTACGGCCAGGCTCCGTTGCAGGCGTGGCGCCGCCTGCGCGCGTTGCGCGCCACCCGCGAGGACCACCTGCTGCAGGTCGACCCCGACCTCCTGCATCGGCAGTCCGACCGCGTGCTGTTGGGCGCGCGCGCGTTGTGCAGCGAGCTCGACGCCGTGCGGACCGCGCCGCGTTGAGCAGCGTTGCCGCACCGTGAGCGGATGTATCAGGTGACACGCCACGTGCGGCGCGTGAAAACTCCGTCGTCCTGCGCGCGTTGCGCGCGTTGAACAACCACCGCGCGGCCTACCGCGCTGCTAGGCTGCAACGCAACTGCGATTGGAGGAGGGTTCCACATGCGCACGCTGTTCACATCCATTCGGTCCCGTCTGACCGCTGTCCTGCTCGCACTGGGCGCCACGCTCGCGTCGTGCGGGGGCGGCGATTCGCCGAGCGCACCGGTGCAATACGCATCGGTCGCGATGGCCGGCGAACTGGTCACCTACACGGTCGACCCGGCAGCGCTGACCTACAGCTACACCATCACCGAGAGCCAGTTCGGCCTCACCGGCAAGACCGGATCGGGCACGCTGGTGCGCAATCTCGACGGCAGCTATTCGCCGTCGGGAATCCCGAACGCGCGCATCGTCATCCTGCCCAACGGCCTGCTGCTGGGTGCCGTGCGCGAGAACTTCGGTGCCGGCGTGGTGACCGTGCCGATCGTCGGCATCAGCAGCCCGGTGAGCACGGTCAGCGCCCTGGCCGCCAACTACAACTACATGCACCGCGGCTGCCTCAGCGCCGTCTGCGCCACCGACATCGGCACCTTCGTGATCAACGCCAACAGCACGTGGGCATCGTGCCCCGGTGCCGACATCGGAAGCGGGGCGTCGTGCCCGGCCGGCGGCCGCAGCGGCACGCTGGTGCCGCTGGGCAACGGTCGCTGGCAGGTGATGGACGGCGGCACCAATGTCGGCACCGCGCTCGGCTTCAACTCGGCCGGCCAGAACGTGCTGCTGATCGACCTCAAGGACGTGCGTGTCGGTGGTCTCGGCATCGGCCTGGTCGTCGGTGCGCAGCAGGTGACCATGACCACCGCGCAGACCGACGGCCTCTGGATCGCGGGCACCAGCAACGGGCACTGGGCGGTGTTCACCACCAGCGGCAGCGACATCACGCTGAACAGCCTCGACGGCCTGCCCGTCACCGGTGTCAGCGGCACGTTCACCGCCAACTCGCCATGGCAGGGCGTGGCCACCACCAACGGTGGCGGCATGGGCTTCTTGGCCGGCAACGGGGTCTACGTGCTCGAAACCGGCAACGGCTACGCGGAGCTCGGCATCAAGCTGCGCTGAGCACATTCTGCCGACGGCGGCGCTGCGAGAGCAGCGCCGCTTTGTCTTCCAGTGCGGAGCCTGCATCGAATTGCCGTAGCATCGGGAGCGCATCCGAGGAGACGTGGCCGAGCGGTTTAAGGCAGCAGTCTTGAAAACTGCCGACGGTTTACGCCGTCCGTGAGTTCGAATCTCACCGTCTCCGCCATGGCGCCCGACGGTCGGGCGTAATTTGCACCACCGATATCGATTCAGTTTGAGCCTGGCGGCTCTTGCCCTTGTTGTCGGCCGAGAACTGCCATGGTGATGTGACGCCGCAACAGCGCAGGCGTGTTGGTGATCGGAAGCGCTGGTCTGCGGGTACGCCGGGCACCCACATCTCGGTGCCTCCCTTGCAAACCTTCAGATCCCGTTCAGTTGGCTCCTTCGAAATGTGCGGCGCCACCATTGCAAGCCCATCGCCGCCCTACATGTCGAACACGGTGGAAGAAACCCGCGCCAGGCG
>DATJYZ010000390.1:0-2696 GCA_035499355.1 Burkholderiaceae bacterium
GTAGTCGGCCATCGATTGTTCCAGCGATGCGCTGGCGCCTTCGATCGAGCGCTTGACGCGACCGGCGAGGTCGAACTCATAGTTGACCGACATCGCCAGCACGAGGTCGTTCTGCACCGTCGAGAAATTCGGCGTCGCGTAGTTCGACAGCGGCCGGTTGGCCGAGATCTTCTGCCGCGCCGCGCGCGCGTTGAGCCCCAGCTGCGGCAGCACCGCCGCGCTGGTGGCCGCCAGCACCGCCCGCGATTGCGTCAGCCGGGCCTCGGCGATCGCCAGCGTCGGGCTGTTGGCCAGCGCCTGGTCGGTCAGGTCGTTGAGCCGTTCGTCGCCGAAGCGCTGCCACCAGGGACCTTTGGACGCCGCATCGTCGGGCCGGCTCTCCCGCCACGGGGCCTCGACCTTCCAGGTGACCGGCAGTTCGACCTCCGGCTTGCGGTAGTCGGGGCCGGCGACGCAGCCGACCAGCAAGGCGGCGCAGCCCATGGCAGCCGCGCGCACGACGTGCCGTGCGCTCACAACCGGTCCTTGCCCGCTGGGTCCTTGCCCTGCGCGTCCTTGCCCGGCGGCGACGCGGCAGGCGCGCTGCCGGCCGGGGCCAGCGCGACGATCTGGCCCTCGGCCAGCCAATCCGGCGGGTTGAGCACGACGCGGTCGTTCTCGGTGACGCCATCGAGCACCTCGAAGGCGTCGCCGAAATTGCGGCCGACCGCCACCTTGCGCAGCGCGACTTTGCCCTTCGCATCGACCACCGCCACCAGCGTGCCTTCGCCGCGGAACATCAGCGTGTTGGTGTTCATCGTGAGCGCGCCGCTCGAGGCCAGCGGCAACGCCACCTGCACGTAGGCGCCGGGCAGCAGCCTGCCGTCGGGGTTGGGCAGCGCGACCTCGACCTGCATCGTGCGCGTGCCGGCGTCGATCGACGCCGCGGTGCGCGCCACCACGCCCTGGAAGCTGTGGCCGCGCAGCTCGGCCTGCGTCACCACCACCGGCTGCCCGGCCTTGACCAGCTGCGCGAACGTCTGCGGCACGTTGACGTAGACGCGCAGCGGGTCGGTCTGCGCCAGCAGGAACAGCGGCCGCGAGCCCGCGCCGTCGATGAGGTCGCCGACGTCGACATTGCGCCGCGTGATCACGCCGGCGAACGGCGCCAGCACGCGCTTGAAGCCCTCCAACTGGCGCAGCCGCTGCACGTTGGCGTCGGCCGCCGCCAGGCTGGCCTGCTGCTGCGCGACGGCGCTGCGCCGCTCGTCGAGGTCTTGCTGCGAGACCACGTCCTTCTTGCGCAGACCCTCCCAGCGCTCGACCGTGCTGCGGCTCAGCGCCAGGCTGGCCGCGGCCTGGTCGCGCGCGGCGATCGCCTGGCTCAGCTGCTGGTCGATCTCGGGCGTCTCGATCTCGGCGAGCAACTCGCCGCGCTCGACCCGGCTGCCGATGTCCTTGGTCCAGCGCTTCAGGTAGCCGTTGGCGCGCGCAGCGATCGGCGCCTGCACGTTGCCCTGCAGCGTGCCGGGCAGCGACAGCCGGTCGCCGCTGCCGCTGCGCCGTGGCTGCGTGATGCGCACGTAGAGCTTGGTGTTCTCTTCCACCGCGGCGTCGAGCGTGCGGGCGTTGGCGATGCGGCTCACCACGGTGCGCCCGGCGCCCACCGCCAGCAGCGCCAGCACCACCAGCGCGGCGATCTTGGTGCGGCGCATGGCGCGCCGTCGCTGCTCGAACTCGGCCGGGTCGCCGCCATCGGCGGCTGCGGGTCGGGGCTCGGTCATCGCGTCAGGTCTCCTGCGGGTGGGCGGGCAGTGGGGGTGCGGGCCGCGTGGCCTGGCGCCGCAGCAGGCGTTCGTGCACGGAGGCGAACACCACCGGCACGAACAGCAGCGTCGACACCGTCGCGAAGAGCAGGCCACCGATCACCGCGCGGCCGAGCGGCGCGTTCTGCTCGGCGCCTTCGCCGATGCCCAGCGCCATCGGGATCATGCCGATGATCATCGCCAGCGCGGTCATCAGCACTGGCCGGATGCGGGTGGCGCCGGCGTCGCGCGCGGCCACCAGCGGGCTGGCGCCTTCGGTGCGACGCTGGCGCGCGAACGACACCAGCAGGATGCTGTTGGCGGTGGCCACGCCCATCGTCATGATCGCGCCGGTCAACGCCGGCACGCTCAGCGTGGTGCCGGTGATGAACAGCATCCACACGATGCCGGCCAGCGCCGCCGGCAACGCCGCGATGATGATCAAGGCGTCGAGCCAGCTCTGGAAATTGACGACGATCAGCAGGTACACCAGCACGATGGCCATCGCCAGCCCGACGCCCAGCCCGATGAACGACGCCTGCATCGTCTCGACCTGGCCACGCATCACCACCTGGCTGCCGCGCGGCAGCCGCGGCCTGATCTGCTCGACCAGCGCCTCGACCTTGCGCGCCACGCTGGCCAGATCGGTGCCCTGCACGCCGACGTAGACGTCGATCGCCGGCAGGATGTTGTAGCGCGTCACCACCGCGGTCTGCGCCGCGGCGCTGGCTTCGACCAGGTTGCCGAGCAGCTGCGTGCCGCCGCTGCCGGCGCCGGCCGCGGCGGCACCGCTGCCGCCGACCGGCATGTTGAGCAGCGCGTCGAGCGAGTCGACGTTGTACTGCGGCGCCTGCACCGCGATGTTGTAGACGACACCGTTCTGCGGGTTGAGCCAGAACGCCGGCGCCGTCT
>DATJYZ010000391.1:0-2408 GCA_035499355.1 Burkholderiaceae bacterium
CGACAACGTGCAGGGCGCCACCGACGTCGGGCCCAACCCCGACTCGCTGCCCGGCTACTACGGCCTGGCCGACGGCGCCTTCAAGCACTTCGCCGCCGTGTGGGGCGTCGACTTCGACTGGATCAAGAAGCAGTACGCGCCGGGCATGATGAACAAGCCCGGCATGACCGTGTCGCGTTGGATCGACGGCGTGATGGAGAAGAACGAGCTGATCGACCAGGACTCGAACCTGCGCGGCATGTTCTTCTGGGGCCACGCGCCCAACTCGCAGAGCCGTGGCCTCGAGATGAAGCGCGCGATGGACAAGCTCGATCTGCTGGTGGTGATCGATCCGTTCCCGAGCGCGACCGCGGCGATGGCGGCGATGCCTGGCAACAAGGACGACCTCAACCCGAACCGCGCCGTCTACCTGCTGCCGGCGTGCACCCAGTTCGAGACCAGCGGTTCGTGCACGGCCTCGAACCGCTCGATCCAGTGGCGCGAGAAGGTGATCGAGCCGCTGTGGGAAAGCCGCTCCGACCACATGATCATGTACCAGCTGGCGCAGAAGCTCGGCTTCGACAAGGAGCTGGTCAAGAACTACAAGATGCAGAAGGTCAAGGGCATGGACGAGCCGGTGCCCGAGGACATCCTGCGCGAGATCAACAAGTGCACCTGGACCATCGGCTACACCGGCCAGAGCCCCGAGCGGCTGAAGGCGCACATGCGCAACATGAACGTCTTCGACGTCAAGACGCTGCGCGCCAAGGGCGGCATCGACAAGGAGACCGGCTACAAGCTCGACGGCGACTATTTCGGCCTGCCGTGGCCGTGCTATGGCACGCCGGAGATCAAGCACCCGGGTTCGCCGAACCTGTACATGACCTCGCGTTCGATGATGGAAGGTGGCGGCAACTTCCGCGCCAACTTCGGCGTCGAGCGTGACGGCGTCAGCCTGCTGGCGGGCGACGGCTCGCACAGCAAGGGCTCGGAGCTGACGACCGGCTATCCGGAGTTCGACCACATCCTGCTGAAGAAGCTCGGTTGGTGGGGTGACCTGACCGAAGCGGAGCAGAAGGCGGCGGAAGGCAAGAACTGGAAGACCGATCTCTCCGGCGGCATCCAGCGCGTCGCGATGGCGCACGGCTGCCACCCGTGGGGCAACGCCAAGGCACGTGCGGTGGTCTGGAATTTCCCCGACGGCGTGCCGCAGCACCGCGAACCGCTGTACTCGACCCGGCCCGACCTGGTGGCCAAGTACCCGACGCACGACGACAAGAAGGCGTTCTGGCGCCTGCCCACGCTGTTCAAGACGGTGCAGGACAAGAACAAGGACATCGGCAAGACCTTCCCGCTGGTGATGACCAGCGGCCGCCTGGTCGAGTACGAGGGCGGCGGCGAGGAGACGCGCTCCAACCCGTGGCTGGCCGAACTGCAGCAGGAAGCGTTCGTCGAGATCAACCCGAAAGCGGCCAACGACCGCGGCATCCGCGATGGCGAGTATGTGTGGTTGAAGACGCCGCCAATGGTGGCGATGCCCGAGTTCAAGGGCCTGCGCGTGCGCGCGCAGGTGACCGAGCGCGTGGCGGCCGACACCGTCTTCATGCCATTCCACTTCTCGGGTCGCTGGGGTGGCGCCGACATGCTGCCCTACTACCCCGAAGGCGCGCACCCGGTGGTACGGGGCGAGGCGGTCAACACGGCCACCACCTACGGCTACGACAGCGTGACGATGATGCAAGAGACCAAGACCACGGTCTGCCAGATCGAACGAGCCACCACCTAACGCGTCCGGCGTCTTCAGGAGAGCACAAATGGCCCGAATGAAATTCATCTGCGACGCGGAACGCTGCATCGAATGCAACGGCTGCGTCACCGCCTGCAAGGCGGAGCACGACGTGCCGTGGGGCGTCAACCGGCGCCGCGTGGTCACGCTCAACGACGGCCTGCCCGGCGAGCGCAGCGTGTCGGTGGCATGCATGCACTGCTCCGACGCGCCGTGCATGGCGGTGTGCCCGGTGGATTGCTTCTACCGCACCGACGAGGGGGTGGTGCTGCACGACAAGGACGTGTGCATCGGCTGCGGCTACTGCTCGTACGCGTGCCCGTTCGGCGCGCCGCAGTTCCCGAGCAACGGCACCTTCGGCCTGCGCGGCAAGATGGACAAGTGCACCTTCTGCGCGGGCGGCCCGGAGGCCAACGGCAGCGAGGCCGAGTTCGAGAAGTACGGCCGCAACCGCCTGGCCGAAGGCAAGCTGCCGGCGTGCGCCGAGATGTGCTCGACCAAGGCACTGCTCGGCGGCGACGGCGACGTCGTCGCCGACATCTTCCGCACGCGCGTGCTCAACCGCGGCCGCGGCAGCGAGGTCTGGGGCTGGGGCACCGCCTACGGCAAGCCCGCTCCCCAGGGCAAGAAGTCATGATGCGCG
>DATJYZ010000392.1:0-6645 GCA_035499355.1 Burkholderiaceae bacterium
GCGCGAAGCCGCCACGCGTCGCGCGGGCTGGCTCCTCAATGACGTGCAGCGACATGCTGAAGTGATTCCCGATGTCGGCGCTGCAGTGGCAGGCGTCGATGGCGATGCACTCGGCCGCCATCGCGACGCGTTGGGCATCGCGCACGGCTCGCGCGAATCGATTCTAGAGAGGGCCGGCGTGGAGGCCGCTTGACTGCGCTCAAGTCGCCGTCGCGCGCGTCGAGCCTGCGTCCGCTCGCAGGCAGCGCTCGCGCTTGACATTGCGCGAATGAGGTCAATTGCGTCTTGAATGAACGGCGGCGGACGGCCTGCGGGAACATGGCGCCATCGCCCACAGGAGCCACCATGACCCACACGCTGCCCCCGCTGCCGTACGCGCGCGACGCGCTCGCGCCGCACATGAGCGCCGAGACGCTCGACTTCCACCACGGCAAGCACCACCAGGCCTACGTGACCAACCTCAACAAGTTGGTTGCGGGCACGGAGTTCGAGAGCGCCGATCTCGACACCATCGTGCGCAACGCCAGCGGCGCGCTGTTCAACAACGCTGCACAGACCTGGAACCACACCTTCTTCTTCGACGGCCTCACGCCCGACGCCGGCACCGCGCCCCACGCCGCACTCGCGGCGGCGATCGCCGCACGCTACGGCGACCGCGCCGGCTTCGAGGCCGCGTTCGCGCAGAACGCAGCCGGCGTGTTCGGCTCGGGCTGGACATGGCTGGTGCGCACCCCCGCCGGCCTCGACATCGTCAACACCGCCAACGCCGCCACGCCGCTCACCACCGCCAACCGGCCGCTGTTCACGCTCGACGTGTGGGAGCACGCCTACTACATCGACCATCGCAACCTGCGCCCCCGCTACATCGAGACCGTGCTGCGCCAGCTCGTGAACTGGCGCGTGATCAACCAGCGCTGGGACTCCGCTGCACGCTAGCACGAGCAGGAATCGGGGTCCGTCACGCGCGCCGCGGGTCGGCCAGGCAGGCCCATCGTGAGCCCGCGTGCCGACCGCCCGCTATTGCACCAGCGGTGTCCCGGCCGCCAGCAGCGACACGCCCTCGAGCGCGGCGCCACCGGCCAGCAGCTGCAGGTACTGCCGCAGCGCGTGCGCCCACGCCTGCTGGCGCAGCGCGAGGGCGACGGCGGCGTGCACCTGTTCGAACGCGCGCAGCGTGCCGGGCTCGCGCTCGATCACTTCGACCACGTGCAGCCCGAAGCGGCTGTGCACCAGGCGCGGCAGCACGCCGACCTCGGCGCGGCCGAAGACTTCGCGCGCGAACTCGGGTGCGCAGTCGTCGCTGCCGAGCCAGCCGAGCTCACCGCCACCGGCGCCGCTGGGGCAGTTGGACAGCGCGCGCGCCTGCGCCGCGAAAGCTTCCTGGTTCGCGCCGCCGTCGTGGCACCGCACCTCGAGCAGGGCGGCTTCGGCGCGCGCGCGCAGCGCGCGCACGTCGACGCCCGGCGTCACGGCGAACAGGATGTGCCGCAGCCGTGCTCGCTCGCCGCTGCGGTAGCGCCCCTCGTGCGCCGCGTGGTAGCGGCGGCAGGCGGCCTCTTCGGGTTCGGGTACGGTGAGTTCGCGCTCGAGCAAGCGCTCGATCGCCGCGCTCGCCGCCTCGCTCTGGGCGCCGTCGGCGCCCGCGCGGTCGTCGGCCGCGAGCAGCCCCGCGCGTTGTGCCGCCTGACGCAGCAGTTCGGCGCAGGCGCGCTGGCGCAGCGCGGCCTCGTCGGGTCGTTCTGCGGGGTCATGCAGCGGCTGCCCGTTGACGCGCGCGATGGCGTCGGTCGAGATCGTGCTCATCGTCATGCTCCTACAGCACGCGCTGCGGCGTGTCGTGCCCGCGCGGCAGGTTCAAGCGGCGCGAGCGCACGAGCTGATACGGTCTGAACAGGTAGGCGACGGCGCCGAAGCCGCTCCACACGTGCACCAGGCGGCTGAACGGGAACAGCACGAAGATCGTCATGCCGAGCACCATGTGCACCTTGTACGGCCACGCCAGGTCGATCAGGTTGGCCGCCAGCGGCCGGAAGGTGACGATGCGCTGCGCCCAGTCGGCCAGGATCATCATCACGCTGCCGTCGGCATGGGCGAGCGAGAACGGCAGCGTCACCAGGCCGAGCACCAGCTGCACCCACAGGATCACCAGGATCGCGATGTCGGTGCGGTGGCTGGTCAGGCGGATGCGCGGATCGAACAGGCGCCGGTGCAGCAGCAGCGTCAGGCCGACGAAGCACAGCGCGCCGGCGACGCCGCCGGCTACGATGGCGAGCATCTGCTTCTGCGCCGGCGTCACGAACGGCTCGTACAGCGCGTGCGGCGTCAGCAGCCCGACCGTGTGGCCGAAGAACAGGAACAGGATGCCGACGTGGAACAGGTTGCTGCCCCAGCGCAAGGTGCCGCGGCGCAGCAGCTGCGAGGAATCGCTTTTCCAGGTGTACTGATCGCGGTCGAAGCGCGCGATGCTGCCCATGACGAACACCGCCAGGCAGATGTACGGGTAGACCGTGAACAGGAAGTCGTGCAGGTAGGCGCTCATGCATGAACTCCATTCGGTCGAGGCGCCGTGCGGCGGACGATCTGTACCGGTTGCGGTGTATCGGGCCGCGCCTGGCCGGCGCTGGCGCAACCAGCGAAAGCCGCCGGCTCGGCCCAGCTGGCATCGAGCGGCTCCTCGTCGGCGATCGCCACCGGCCGGCTCAGTTCGCCGGCCAGATCGAGCAGTGCCCCGAGCACGCTGGCGTAGCGGCTGCGGCGCTGCTGCAGCGCGTTGAAGATCACGTTGAGCAGGTGGGCGATCTCGCCGAGGAAGGCTGCGGCCTCGCGCTGCGGCTGGGTCGACGCGAACTCCAGCACCACCGGCAGGTAATCGGGCATCTCGCCCTCGGCGAGGTACAGGCCGGCCTGCTCGAAGGTGCGTGCCAGGTCGATCATCGCGGGCCCGCGGTCGCGCGAGTCACCGTGCACGTGTTCGAACAGATGCAGCGCCGTGCGCCGGCCGCTGTCGAACAACTGCACGTAGTCGGCTTCGGCGTCGAGCGGCGCCTGGCGGGCGATGGCGGCCATCAGCGCGTCGAGCTCGGAGCGCCGCGCGGCACCGAGCGCCCCCTCGGCGCGCATGACCTCGCCGATCGCGCCCAGGTGCGCGCGCAGTTCGGCATCGGGGTAGGCGAGCAGCCTCGACAGCCCGCGCAGCGTGCGCGCCATCGGCCGCGGTGAAGTCTTGAACGGATTCATCGTCTGACCTCCGCCTTGATCGGGATCGTGCGGCGCTTCTCGCTGCCGAAGAGACTCGTCTCACCGACGCCCTCGGAGCAGCCGTTGCCGAAGCTGAAGCCGCAGCCGCCGCGCACGTTGAACGCGTTCTCTGCGTACTCGCGGTGCGTGCTCGGGATCACGAAGCGGTCTTCATAGTTGGCGATCGCCATCACCTGGTACATGTCTTCGACCGTCGCCACCGACAGGCCCACTTGCTGCAACACCGCCACGTCGGGGCGGCCCTCGACGTGCTTACCGCGCTGGTAGGCGCGCATCGCCAGCATGCGTTCGAGCGCGGTCACCACCGGGCGCGTGTCGCCCGCGGTCAGCAGATTGGCCAGGTACTTCACCGGGATGCGCAGCTGGTGCACGTCGGGCAGCAGGCCGTTGCTGCCGAGGTGACCGGCGTTGGCAGCCGCGGTGATCGGCGACAGCGGCGGCACGTACCAGACCATCGGCAGCGTGCGGTACTCGGGGTGCAGCGGCAGCGCCACCTTCCACTTGACCGCCATCTTGTAGACCGGGCTGGTGCGCGCCGCGGCGAGCCAGGCGTCGGAAATGCCGTCGGCGCGCGCCTGCGCGATCACCTGCGGATCGTCGGGGTCGAGGAAGATGCCGAGCTGCGCCAGGTAGAGGTCGCGGTCGTGCTCGACGCTGGCCGCCTGCTCGATGCGGTCGGCGTCGTACAGCAGCACGCCGAGGTAGCGGATGCGGCCGACGCAGGTCTCGGAGCACACCGTGGGCTGCCCGGCCTCGATGCGCGGGTAGCAGAAGATGCACTTCTCGGCCTTGCCGCTCTTCCAGTTGTAGTAGATCTTCTTGTACGGGCAGCCCGACACACACATGCGCCAGCCGCGGCACTTGTCCTGATCGATCAGCACGATGCCGTCTTCCTCGCGCTTGTAGATCGAGCCCGACGGGCACGACGCGACGCACGCCGGGTTCAGGCAGTGCTCGCACAGCCGCGGCAGGTACATCATGAAGGTGTTCTCGAACTCGCCGTAGACCTGCTTCTGGATCTCGTCGAAGTTCTTGTCGGCGCTGCGCTTGGCGAACTCGCCGCCGAGGATCTCCTCCCAGTTGGGGCCCCAGACGATCTTGTCCATCTGCTGGCCGGTGATCAGGCTGCGCGGCCGCGCCGTCGGGCTGGCCTTCATCTCGGGCGCGCTCTGCAGGTGGTCGTAGTCGAACGTGAACGGCTCGTAGTAGTCGTCGATCTCCGGCAGGTTGGGGTTGGCGAAGATCTTCATCAGCAGCTTCCACTTGCCGCCCTGCCGCGGCTCGATCGAGCCGTCGGCCTTGCGCACCCAGCCGCCGTGCCACTTGTCCTGGTTCTCCCACTCCTTCGGGTAGCCGATGCCGGGCTTGGTCTCGACGTTGTTGAACCAGGCGTACTCCATGCCCGGCCGGCTGGTCCAGACGTTCTTGCAGGTCACCGAGCAGGTGTGGCAGCCGATGCACTTGTCGAGGTTCAGCACCATGCCGATCTGTGCGCGCACCTTCATGGGTTCTCTCCTTGGGCCTGCACGAGCGGAACGCGCTCTTCACCCACCGGCGTGTCGAGCCAGTCGATCTTGTCCATCTTGCGCACCACCACAAACTCGTCGCGGTTGGTCCCGATGGTTCCGTAGTAGTTGAAGCCGTAGGCCAGCTGGGCGTAGCCGCCGATCATGTGCGTCGGCTTCAGCACGATGCGGGTCACCGAGTTGTGGATGCCGCCGCGCACGTGCGTGATCTCGCTGCCCGGCGTGTTCACGATCTTCTCCTGCGCGTGGTACATCATCACCATGCCGGGGTTGACGCGCTGGCTCACCACCGCGCGCGCGGCGATCGCGCCGTTGACGTTGAACAGCTCGACCCAGTCGTTGTCGACCACGCCGGCGCGCTTGGCGTCCGCTTCGCTCAACCACACGATCGGCCCGCCACGGCTGAGCGTGAGCATCATCAGGTTGTCGGTGTAGGTGGAGTGGATGCCCCACTTCTGGTGCGGCGTGATGAAGTTCAGCAGGATCTCGGGGTTGCCGTTGGGCCGCTGGTCGTGCAGCGCGGCGGTGGTCTTCAGGTCCACCGGCGGGCGGTAGCTCGAGAAGCCTTCGCCGAAGGCGATCATCCACGGGTGATCCTGGTAGAACTGCTGGCGCCCCGTCAGCGTCCGCCACGGGATCAGCTCGTGCACGTTGGTGTAGCCGGCGTTGTACGAGACGGTCTCGCTCTCGATGCCGCTCCACGTCGGTGAGCTGATGATCTTGCGCGGCTGCGCCTGCACGTCGCGGTAGCGGATCTTCTCGTCCTCGCGGTACAGCGCGAGGTGCTTGTGCTCGCGGCCGGTGGCCTTCGACAGCGCCTCCCACGCCTTGACCGCGACGTGGCCGTTGGTCTCGGGCGCGAGTTGCAGGATCACCTCGCAGGCGTCGATGTCGCTGTCGATGCGCGGCAGGCCGCTGGTGGCGCCGTCGTCGCGCACCAGGCCGTTGAGCTCGCCGAGCTGCCTGACCTCCGCCTGCGTGTTCCACGCGATGCCCTTGCCGCCGTTGCCGACCTTGGCCATCAACGGCCCGAGCGCGGTAAAACGCTTGTAGACGTTGGGGTAGTCGCGCTCGACCACCGCCATCGCCGGCGCCGTCTTGCCGGGCACGAGGTCGCACTCGCCGCGTTTCCAGTCCTTGACGTCGAGCGCCTGGCCGAGCTCGCCCGGCGAGTCGTGCATCAGCGGCGTCAGCACCAGCTCCTGTTCGACGCCGAGGTGGCCGACGCAGACCTCGCTGAACTTCCTCGCGAAGCCCTTGTAGATCTCCCAGTCGCTGCGCGACTGCCACACCGGGTCCACCGCCGCCGACAGCGGGTGGATGAACGGGTGCATGTCGCTGGTGTTGAGGTCGTTCTTTTCGTACCACGTGGCGGTGGGCAGCACGATGTCGGAGTACAGGCATGTCGTGCTCATGCGGAAGTCGAGCGTCACCAGCAGGTCGAGCTTGCCTTCCGGCGCTTGCGCGTGCCACTTGACCTCGGTGGGCTTGGCTTCTTGAGGTCCCAGGTCCTTGCCCTGCACCCCGTTGCTGGTGCCCAGCAGGTGCTTCAGGAAGTACTCGTGGCCCTTGCCGCTGGAGCCGAGCAGGTTGGAGCGCCAGACGAACAGGTTGCGCGGCCAGTTCTGCGGCGCGTCGGGGTCGTGACAGGCCAGGTCGAGCGTGCCGGCCTTCAGCGCCTGCACCGCGTAATCTTTGGGGTCCTTGCCGGCGGCGCGCGCGTCGCGCACCACCTGCAGCGGGTTGGTGTTGAGCTGCGGCGCCGACGGCAGCCAGCCCATGCGCTCGGCGCGCACGTTGAAGTCGATCGCGCTGCCCTGGTACGCCGCCTTGTCGGCGAGCGGCGACAGCACCTCGCCCA
>DATJYZ010000393.1:0-16357 GCA_035499355.1 Burkholderiaceae bacterium
CTTCGGGCTGACGGCGGCTGCGCTCGGCGTCGCGCGCCAATTGCAGCAGCGCCTCGCGCTCGTCGGCGTCGCCGAGCGAGAAGTCTTCCCACCAGTCGGCGAGCTCGCTGTCGACCTCCTGCGCGTCGGCCCGCAGGCGCAGGAAGTCGTAGCCGGCGCGAAAGCGCGGCTGCGCGATCAGCGCGCCGGCGGTGTTGCCCTGTCGCCGCTCGAAGCGCGGCTGCATCATCCAGATCTCGCGCATGTCGGCCGCCAGCCGGCCGCGGCCCGAGACGTCGCCGATGCGGGCGTCGAAGGCGGCATCGATCGCCTGCTGCAACGCCGGCATCGGGTGCTCCCCGCCCTTGCGCAGTTGCTGCCAGCGCGACTGCACGTCGTGCCACAGCAGGCACGCCAGCAGAAAGCTCGGCGCCACCGCGCGACCCTCGGCGACACGGCGGTCGGTATCGGCCAGCGCGAGCTCGATGAAGCGCTGGCGCTGCGGCGTGCTGCGCTGCTCGTCGAACACCGCGTCGAGCACGGGGAACACGCCACGATGCAGCCCATGCGCCTTCAGCGCGTCGATGCTGGCCAGCGCGTGGCCGGTCTGCAGCAGCTTGATCATCTCGTCGAACAGACGCGACGCCGGCACGTTGGCCAGCAGCGGCACCGCCTCTGTCATCGCGGCGGCGGTCTTCTTCTCGATCGCGAAGCCGAGCTTGGCTGCGAACCTGACCACGCGCACCAGGCGCACCGGATCTTCGCGGTAGCGCGTGGCCGGGTCGCCGATCATGCGCAGCGTCCGGCGCTTGGCGTCGGCGATGCCGTGGTGGAAGTCGACCACGATGCGCGTCTCGGGGTCGTAGTACATCGCGTTGACGGTGAAGTCGCGGCGCGCGGCGTCCTCGATCTGCGGGCCCCAGACATTGTCGCGCAGCACGCGGCCGGCGGCGTCGACGACGTGGGTCTTGCCGGCCAGCTCGGCCTTCGACGTGCGCTCGTTGCCGGCCACGGTGTCGGCCTCGCTGGCGTCGCGATAGGCGCGGAAGGTCGAGACCTCGATCACCTCGTGCTCGCGACCGCGGCCGAACACGACGTGCACGAGGCGGAAGCGCCGCCCGATCACGAAGGCGCGCCGGAACAGCGCTTTCACCTGTTCGGGCGTGGCATCGGTGGCAACGTCGAAGTCCTTGGGCCGGCGGCCGACCAGCAGGTCGCGCACCGCGCCGCCGACGATGTAGGCCTCGTGGCCCGCCTGCTTGAGCGTGCTGACGACGCGGATCGCGTGGTCGTCGACCAGCGAGTGGTCGATGCCGTGCTCGCCGGCAGGAACGTCGACCCGCTTGCCCAACGGCACGCGTGCGGGTTTGCCGAGCAGCTTGTCGATGAAGCGCTTGATCATGCGAAGAGATTCAGGATACGCCAGCCGCGCTCGCGCGCGATCGCGGCCAGTGCCGGGCTCGGGTTGGTGGCCACAGGCTCGCTCACCACCTCGAGCAGCGGCAGGTCGTTGGTCGAGTCGCTGTAGCAGACGCTGGCCGCAAAGTCGGACAGCGCCCTGCCCTGCGTCGCCAGCCACTGTTCGACGCGCTGCAGCTTGCCCTCGCGCAGCGAGGGCGTGCCGCGGATGCGACCGGTGACGCGGCCGCGCGGGTCGCGCTCGAGCTCGGTGGCGATCAGCGCATCGACGCCGAACGCGCTGGCGATCGGCCGCGTGATGAACTCGTTGGTCGAGGTGGCGATCGCCACCAGGTCGCCGGCGTCGAGGTGCGCGCGCACCAGCGAACGCGCCGCCTCGCCGATCTGCGGCGCCATCTGCTCGCGCATGAAGCGCTCGAGGGCGTCGGCCTGTGCGGCGACGGGGCGGTCGCGCCAGGGGCGGGTCGCGAAGTCGACGTAGGCGTCGATGTCGAGGCATCCGGCCTGGTACTGCCTGTAGAACCTGTCGTTCTCGGCCGCGAACTCGGCCGCGTCGGCCCAGCCGAGCGCGACCAGGAACTCGCCGAATGCATGGTCGGAGTCCTTGGCGATCAGCGTACCGTCGAGGTCGAACAGCGCCAGCTTCGTGGCCCTCATGCGCCGGTCGACTCCTGCTCATGCAGCATCTTCTTCAGCAGCGGCACCGTGACGCCGCGGTGCTCGGCCAGCGCGAAGCCGTCGAGCCGATCGAGCAGCGCCATCAGGTGCGACAGGTCACGCGCAAAGCGCGTCAACAGATAGTCCATCACGTCGTCGGAGAGGAAGATGCCGCGCCGGTCCGACTCGCGGCGCAGCACCGCGCGCGCCTGCTCCTCCGGCAGGCAGCGCAGCGCGAACACCGGACCCCAACCGAGCCGCGTGCGCAGATCCTCGCGCAGGTCCAGATCGACCGGCGGCACGCGCGCGGCCGCCACCCACGGCACGCCGTGCGACTGGGCCTCGACCAGCAGGGCGAACGCAGCGCGCTGCTGCGCGTCGTCGTAGGCATCGCAGCCATCGAGCAGCAGCAGCGTACAGACCGGGTCCATCGACCACGGCAGCCGTGTCGCGCGGTCGAACCAGCCGATGCGCTCGCCGCGCTGCTGGCGCTGATGCGCCAGCGCGTGCAGCAGGTGCGTCTTGCCGCTGCCCGCCGGGCCCCACAGGAACGCCGGCGTCGCACCGTCGAGCTGCTGCAGGTGCTGCAGCGCCGCCACGTTGGCACCGCCGATGAAGGTGTCGAAGCGGGCGGTCGCCGGCGCCACGATCGGCAGGGGCAGCTGCTTCATCCGCCTGCGGGGCGCTCCGCTCAGTGCAACCGCGGCATGCGGCGCAGTTCATCGAGCCGCTCGGACATCGCGAGCGCGTCGTCGGCATCGGGCCGGTTGGCCAGGTACGCCTCGAGGTCGGCGATCGCCGGGTCGACTCGGCCCAGCTCGATCGATGCCAGCGCGCGGTCGCGCCGCTCGTCCCAGTTCTGCGGCAGCAGGATCACCAGGCGTTCCTGCACCGCGAGCCAGCGCTCGCCGTCGCGGCCGCTGCGGTGGATCTCCTTGAGGTTGCGCAGCATGCGAGCCAGCACGTCGCGCGGCTGCGCGGCCTGCAGGAACAACCCGAGCGGCGCCTCGAACTCGCCCACCAGGCCCTGGCGACGGCGGTACGGCGCCAGCCGCTCATCGAGCTCCTCGCGCGACAGCGAACGGCCGTTGAACGGATCCAGGACCACCTCGCCCTGGGGCATGCGCAGCTTGACCAGGAAGTGCCCCGGGAACGACACGCCGCGCGCGGTCAGGCCGAGCTGGCCGGCCAGCTCGATGTACAGCAGCGCCAGCGTCAGCGGAATGCCGCGGCGCTGCGCAAGCACGTCGTTGATGAAGCTGTTGCGGCGGTCGTAGTAGTCGTTGACGTTGCCGGCGAAGCCGAGCTCGCGATAGAAGTAGCGGTTGAGCAGCCGCAGCCGCTGCACCGGCGCCGCGTCGGCCGGCACGCGCGCCTTCAGCTTGGCGCCGAGCCCGTCCACCTCCGACAGCACAGCCTGCACGTCCATCTCGGGGTACTCGTCCTGCGCGATCGAGATCGCCGCCTCGAGCAGCGCGAGGCCGGAGTCCTCGGCCACCAGGGTGGCGAAGTACTGCAGCGGAGTGGGCGCACTGAACAGCGTCTTGGGCGTCATCGCGGTCGATGCCGGAGCGCAGACCCGCGTCCAGCCCCTCCAGTGTAGGCGTTCGCTGCTGCGCCCCGCTGTGCAGCGGGGCGCGAGCGCGGTCACCCGCGGCGCATGAATTCGCGCAAACGCACGCCGCATGCGGCCAGCACCGCGAAGTACAGCAGCGCCACGCCCGCCAGCACCGCGGCCAGCACGCCGGCGCGCCACCACGGGCGCGACTGCGTGCCGATCCAGTCGAAGGCACCGTCGGCCCAATAGAGCACGCCGCCCAGCGCGGCACAGCCCAGCACAACGCCGATGGCAAAGCGGCTCCAGCCCGCGGCGGGGCGATACACGCCGCTGCGCATCAGGCCCACCAGCAGCCAGGCGGCGTTGATCATCGCGCCGAGGCCGATGCTCAGCGTCAGGGCGGCGTGCGCCAGCCTCGGCACCAGCACGAAGTTCAGCGCCTGGGTGATCAGCAGCACGGCGATGGCGATGCGCACCGGCGTGCGGATGTCCTGGCGCGCGTAGTAGCCCGGCGCCAGCACCTTGATCGCCACGATGCCGAGCAACCCGACGCCATAGGCGGCCAGCGCGGCTGCGCTCTGCGCGACGTCGCGCGCCGTCAGGTTGCCGTGGTGGAACAGCACCGCCAGCATCGGCTGCGGAAACACCAGCAGCGCCACCGCGCACGGCAGGGTCAGCAGCAGCACCAGGCGCAGGCCCCAGTCGAGCATCGCCGAATACGCGGCCTCGTCCTTACGCGCCTGCGCCGACGCCAGCTGCGGCAACAGCACCACGCCCATGGCCACGCCGAGCAGCGCGGTGGGCAGCTCCATCAGCCGGTCGGCCAGGTTGAGCCACGACACCGAGCCGACCGTCAGCCGCGACGCGATGTGCGTGTTGATCAGCAGCGAGATCTGCGCCACCGACACGCCGAGGATCGCCGGCGCCATCTGCGACAGCACCCGTCGCACGCCGGCATGGCGCATCGCGTCGCCGATCGCCGCCGGCGACCAGCGCAGGCGCGGCAGGTAGCCCACCGCGCGCAGCGCCGGCACCTGAATCACCAGCTGCACGACGCCGCCCACCAGAGTGCCCCACGCCACCGCATAGATCGGCTCGATGCCGAGCCGGGCGAACCACGGCGAGCCCCACAGCGTGGCGGCGATCACCGCCAGGTTCAACAGCACCGGCGTGGCCGCCGGCACCGCGAAGCGTCGCCAGGTGTTGAGGATGCCGGCAGCCAGCGACACCATCGAGATCAGCGCGATGTAGGGGAACATCACGCGCGCCATCCAGACCGCGGCATCGAAGCGCTGCAGGCCCGAGGCCACCAGCCACACCACCACCGGCGCAGCCACGATGCCCAGCGCCACCGTCGCGAGCAGGCTCCACCACAGCACGGTGGCCACCGCGTCGACGAGCTTGTGCGTCGCCGCGTCGCCGTCGCGCTCGCGCGTCGCGGCCAGGATGGGCACGAACGCCTGCGCGAACGCGCCTTCGGCGAACAGGCGGCGCAGCAGGTTGGGGATGCGCCAGGCGACATTGAACGCATCGGTCAGCGCGCTGGCGCCGAAGGCGCTGGCGATCAGCGCTTCGCGGATCAGCCCGGTGATCCGAGACGCCAGCGTCAGTACCGAAACGGTGGATGCGGCCTTGAGCAGGTTCATCGGGCGCGCGGATTATAGGCAGCACCCCTCGGCACGGCCGGGAGCGATGACGGCACGGTGTATACTGCGCGGCTTCGCGTGCGGCCGTTCGGCCAGCGCGCCCGCCACACCGCAGCACCACCATGGCCACTGCCACCAAAGCCAAGAAGAAGACCGTCCGCCTCGCGTCGGGTCGCAAGCGCGCGCGCCAGGACGTCACGCTGAACGCCCACAACACGGCGCTGCGCTCACGCTTTCGCACCGTGATCAAGAACGTGCAGAAGGCGGTGGCCAGCGGCGACAAGGCGAAGGCGACCGAGCTCTTCAAGAGCGCGCAGCCGGTGATCGACACCGTGGCCGACAAGGGCATCTTCCACAAGAACAAGGCGGCGCGCCACAAGAGCCGACTGGCGGCCAAGCTGAAGGCCATGTCGGCCTGAGGCTCGCGCGATCCACACGACGAGGGCCTGCCGATGCAGGCCCTTTTGCTTGGCTCACGCCAGCTCTTGCGGCGTGATCTCGCTCGTCAGCAGGTGGTTGTCGCGCGCAAAGTTCAGCACGAAGTCCAACGCCATCGGCTCCAGCTCGCGCAGCGCCGCGTTGACGATCACGCACTTGACGCCGTCGACGACGCGCGGCACGCAAAACGGCGAGTAGCCGATGTGGCCGCCGATGCCGCCCGCCGGCCGAAACGACGACAAGGCGCCGGCCAACCGCTCGGCCCAGTCGCTGGGACGAAATGCCTTGCCCTCGCGGGTGATGCCCTGGATCTTGAACAGGCGGGGTTGGGCGGCGGGCATGGCGGGCGTGGGCGAGCGCATCGCCGCGCCGGTGGCCGCCGGCACGCCGTCGTGCGGCAAGGCATGCACCAGGGCGCCGATTGTGCCCGGACGGTCTTGCGTTGCAGCATGCATGCTTCGTGCCCGATCGCACCCTTGTTGCCGGATGTCGGCCGGTCGGACCCTCGCCTTTAGAATGAATTCGCGCCCGGCGTGACCGCCGTCGCGCCGCTGCCCGAGTCTCCTGGAGTCGCCGTCATGCCCGCCGCCTCGCACCTGATGAACACCTACGGCCGCCTGCCGTTCGCGTTGTCGCACGGCAGGGGTTGCCGCGTGTGGGACACCGACGGCCGCGAGTACCTCGACGCGCTGGCCGGCATCGCGGTCAACACGCTCGGCCATGGCCACCCGAAGCTGGTGCCGGCGCTGCAGGAGCAGGTGTCCAGGCTGATTCACTGCTCCAACTACTACCAGATGCCGCTGCAGGAGCAGCTCGCCGCCGCGCTGTGCGAGGTGTCGGGGCTGTCGGCCGCGTTCTTCTGCAACAGCGGGCTCGAGGCCAACGAAGGCGCGATCAAGATCGCGCGCAAGTTCGGCCACGACCGCGGCATCGCACGGCCCGAAATCATCGTCTACGAGAAGGCCTTCCACGGGCGCTCGATCGCCACCCTGTCGGCCACCGGCAATGCCAAGGTCCAGAAGGGTTTCGAGCCGCTGGTCGAGGGATTCGTGCGGGTGCCGCTCAACGACATCGGCGCAGTGCGCGAGGTGGCGCGCAGCAACCCCAACGTGGTGGCCGTGTTCCTCGAGGTGATCCAGGGCGAAGGCGGCATCAACCCGACGCGCGCCGAATACCTGCGCGAGCTGCGCACGCTGTGCGACGAGAAGAACTGGCTGCTGATGCTCGACGAGGTGCAGTGCGGCATGGGCCGCACCGGCAAGTGGTTTGCGCACCAGTGGGCCGGCATCAAGCCCGATGTGATGCCGATGGCCAAGGGCCTCGGCTCGGGCGTGCCGGTGGGCGCCATCGTCGTCGGGCCACGCGCGAAGGACGTGTTCGGCCCCGGCAACCACGGCACCACCTTCGGCGGCAACCCGTTGGCGATGCGCGCCGGCATCGAGACGATGCGCATCGTCGCCGAGGACCGGCTGATCGACAACGCGGCGCACGTGGGCGAGCGCATCCGCAAGGGCCTCGAGCGCGAGTGGGCCGCCATCAAGGGCGTGGTCGAGATGCGCGGCCAGGGCCTGATGCTCGGCATCGAGCTCGAGCGGCCGTGCGGCGAGTTGCTCGGCAAGGCCGCCGACGCGGGCCTGCTGATCAGCGTCACCGCCGACAACGTGATCCGCCTGCTGCCACCGCTGATCATGACCGCGGCCGAGGGCGACGAGGTGGTGCGCATCCTGGCGCCGCTGGTGCGCGAGTTCCTCACCGGCAAGGCGTGAAGCCCGGCGACAGCCTGATGAAGCACTACCTGCAGTTCAAGGACCTGCGGGCCGAGGAGTACGCCTACCTGTTCGAGCGCGCGCGCATCATCAAGACGCGCTTCAAGAACTACGAACGCTACCAACCGCTGGTCGACCGCACGCTGGCGATGATTTTCGAGAAGGCCAGCACGCGCACGCGCGTGAGCTTCGAGGCTGGCATGTACCAGATGGGCGGCTCGGTCGTGCACCTCACCGCCGCCGACAGCCAGTTCGGGCGCGACGAGCCGATCGAAGACGCCGCGCGCGTGATCAGCCGCATGGTCGACATCGTGATGATCCGGACCTTCGAGCAGGAGAAGCTCGAACGCTTCGCCGCGCATTCGCGCGTGCCGGTGATCAACGGGCTGACCAACGAGTACCACCCGTGCCAGATCCTGGCCGATGTGTTCACCTTCATCGAGCAGCGCGGCAGCATCGCCGGCAAGGTGGTGGCCTGGGTCGGCGACGGCAACAACATGGCCAACACGTGGGTGCAGGCCGCCGACATCCTGGGCTTCACGCTGCACGTCAGCACCCCCAGCGGCTACGAGATCGACCCCAAGGTCGCCGGCGTGACCAACCCGGGCTGCGTGAGGACCTTCCGCAGCCCGTTCGCCGCCTGCGAGGGCGCGCACCTGGTGACCACCGACGTCTGGACCAGCATGGGCTACGAGGCGGAGAACGAGGCTCGGCAGAAGGCCTTCGCCGACTGGTGCGTCGATGCGCAGATGATGCAGCTGGCGCAACGCGATGCCCTCTTCATGCACTGCCTGCCGGCGCACCGCGGCGAAGAGGTGGCCGCCGACGTGATCGACGGCAAGCAGTCGGTGGTCTGGGACGAGGCCGAAAATCGGATGCACGTGCAGAAGGCGCTGATGGAGTACCTGCTCCTGGGTCGCATCGGCTAGCCGCGATCGACGCCTTCCCGATGCGTGGCGTTCATCTCACGGCCGACCTGAGCGGCTGCCGCGACCCGGCGAACCTGTTGCGCGATGGGCCGGCGCTGGCCGCGCTGTGCGAGCGGCTGGCCAGCGATACCGGGCTGAGCGTCGTGGCGCGGCAGTTCCACGCCTTCTCGCCCGCGGGCGACGGCGGCCACACCGGCGTGCTGCTGCTGGCCGAGTCGCACCTGGCGGTGCACACCTGGCCAGAGTTGCGCGCGGTGACCCTCGACGTCTTCGTCTGCAACATCGCGAGCGACAACACATCCAAGGCGCAGACGCTGCTCGATGCACTGGCGACGCGCTTCGCCGCCGTGCACGACACGCGTCAGCAACTGGTGCGCACGCTGGTGCCGTGAAGACCGCGCTCGTCACCGACCTGCACGCCAACCGCGAGGCCGTCGAGACGGTGCTCGCCCACGCGCGCGACCAGGGCGCGCAACGCTGGGTCTTTCTCGGTGACTTCGTCGGCTACGGCGCCGACCCGGGCTGGGTGGTCGACCTGATGCGCGAACATGCGTCGCAAGGCGCCGTCGTCATCCAGGGCAACCACGACCTCGCCACCGTGCTCGGCGCCAACCCGATGATGCGCATCGAGGCCCGTGCGGTGATCGAGTGGACCCGCGCGCAACTCGACGACGCGCAGCTCGAGTTCCTGCGTGCGCTGCCGCTGTCGCAACGCCTCGACGACCAGCTCTACGTGCACGCCAACGCGTATGCGCCCGACCAGTGGGAGTACCTGATCAACGCCAACCTGGCGCTGCGCAGCATGCTGGCCACCGAGTGCCGCTACACCTTCTGCGGCCACCTGCACGAGCAGCGTCTGTTCCACGCCGGTGCCACCGGCCGCGCCGGCGAGTACCTGCCGAAGCCGGGGGCGCCGATCCTGCTGCGCGACGATCGCCAGTGGCTGGTGATCCCCGGCTCGTCCGGTCAGCCGCGCGACGGCAACCCGGCGGCGGCCTATGCGGTGTTCGACGATGCCGAGAACAGCATCACCTACCACCGCGTGCCGTACGACCACGGAACGGCGGCCGACAAGATCCGCGCCGCCGGGCTGCCGCTGCGCTTGGCGGCGCGGCTGCTGACCGGTCACTGAGCCTGCCCGAGCCGCGGCGCGCTATCGCAACGCCTTGCGTGGCACCAGCTTGAGCCCCGACCAGGTGGCGTCGACCAAGCCCGCAGCCGACGGTGCGTTCGTAGGGCCGCGGTGGAGTCGATCACCGGCACGGTCATGCCGGGCGCAGGCCGAGCTTGCGCGCCAGCGGCGCGCCCGAGTAGCCGGCGCTCGCGGCCGCCATCGGGCCCGTGCCTACGGTCGCCGCAACCGGAAGCGCTGCAGCTTGCCAGTCTCGGTGCGCGGCAGCTCGCTGCGAAACTCGATCGCGCGCGGGTACTTGTAGGGCGCGATCGTCTGCTTGACGAAATCCTGCAGCGTCTTGACCAGCGCCTCGTCGGCCGTGTGGCCGGCGCGCACGACGACGAACGCCTTGACGATCTGCCCGCGCTGCTCGTCGGCGGCACCGATCACCGCGCACTCGGCGACCGCCGGGTGCAACAGCAACGCCGATTCCACCTCGGGGCCGGCGATGTTGTAGCCACCGCTGATGATCATGTCGTCGGTGCGCGCCTGGTACTCGAACTGGCCGTCTTCGCCGATGCGGTAGGCATCGCCGGTGAGGTTCCAGCCGTGCTGCACGTACGTGGTCTGGCGCTCGTCGGCGAGGTAGCGGCAGCCGGTGGGGCCCTTGACGGCCAGGCGTCCCACCTCGCCGCGGGGCACCTCGCGGCCCTGATCGTCGAGCAGCGTGGCGCGGTAGCCCGGCACCGGCACGCCGGTGGCGCCGCCGCGCGCCTGGCTCTCGGTGGCCGAGATGAAGATGTGCAGCAGTTCGGTCGAGCCGATGCCGTCGATCATCTCGATGCCCGTCGTCTCGCGCCACAACGTGCGCGTGACCGCCGGCAGCGCCTCGCCGGCCGACACGCACTTGCGCAGGCTCGACAGGTCGTGGGACGCCGCCTGCGACGCCATCGCGCGGTACGACGTCGGCGCGGTGAAGCACACGCTGGCGCGCCACTGCGCGATGGCATCGAGCAGCACGTCGGGCGTCGCCTTCTCGAGCAGCACGGTGCTGGCGCCGATCGCGAGCGGAAACAGCAGCATCCCGCCGAGGCCGAACGTGAACGCCAGCGGCGGACTGCCGATGAAGCGATCGTCGGGCCGCGCGCGCAGCACGTGCGGCGGCCAGCAGGCACAGGCGGCCATCACGTCGCGGTGAAAATGCATCGTGCCCTTCGGCTGCCCGGTGGTGCCCGACGTGAAGGCGATCAGGCACACGTCGTCGACCGCGGTGTCGACGGCGTCGAACTGCGCGCGCTTGGCAGCGGCCCGCGCCTCGAGCCCGGTGGCCGAATCGTCGTGGTAGAGCGCCACCTGCCGCAGCGTCTCGCACTGCGGCTGCGCCAGCTGCAGTTCCTGGGCCAGCCGTGCGTCGCACAGCGCGTGCGTGATCCGCGCCTTGTCGATGATCGTCGTCAGCTCGCGCGTCCGCAGCAGCGGCATCGTGCCCACCGCGATGCCACCGGCCTTGACGACACCGAACCAGCATGCGGCGAGCATCGGCGAATTGGCACCGCGCAGCAGCACGCGGTTGCCGGCGACCAGACCCATGTCGTCGACCAGCACACGCGCGATGCGGTTGGCCTGGCCCAGCAGCTCGGCGTAGGTCCAGCGCACGCCATGGCCGAGCACGCACACGCGATCGCCCCAGCCGCGCTCGAGCGCGCGATCGAGCAACTCCGCCGCGCAGTTCAGTCGCGGCGCGAACTGCAACTCGGGCAGTTCGAACAGGAACTCGGGCCACAGCTCCGGCGGTGGCAGGTTGTCGCGTGCAAAGGTGTCGACGTGGCCGCTGGGATTCATGGTCTGCCTTGCGATGCAGCGACTGTACCGCTGGTGACGCGGGCGCTGCGCTCGTATCATCGGGCGCATGAGAGCACTGGCCGCCTGCGTGATGGTCCTGGCCGCCACGCCGTTGACGGCGGCGCCGCTCGACGAGCTGGGCTGGCTGGCCGGTTGTTGGACGGCCGAACGCGGTGACTCCGGATCCGCTGAGATGTGGATGGCCGCGGCGGGCGCGAGCGTGCTCGGGATGTCGCGCACCGTGCGCTCGGGTCGAACGGTGGCGCACGAGTTCATGCAGATCGTCGACGGTGCCGATGGGCTCACCTTCATCGCGATGCCGTCGGCCAAGGCGCCAGCGAGCTTCCGGGCCATTCGTGTCGAGCCCCGTCGCGTCGTCTTCGAGAATCCCGACAAGGACTTTCCGCAGCGGGTCATCTACGAGTCGCCCGATGACGCGACGCTGATCGGCCATATCGAGGGCCGCCACGATGGTCGCGATCGCCGCGTCGACTTTCCGATGAAGCGCGCGGCCTGCCCCGGCAGCGCGCGCTGAGCGCGGCGACCATGCGCATGCGTGAAGGCACCGAGTTCTGGGACATCTCGCCGCCGGTGCACGAGGGCGCGCCGGTGTTCCCGGGCGATACGCCGTACCGCCAGCGCTGGCAGGCGACGATCGGCGGCGACTGCCCGGTCAACGTCAGTGCGCTCGAGCTGTCGCCGCACGTCGGCGCGCACGCCGACGCGCCGCTGCACTACGACCCCGCCGGTGCCACCGTGGGCAGGCTGCCGTTGGCGCCCTACCTCGGCCACTGCCGGGTGATCCATGCCATCGACTGCGGGCCGCTGATCGAGTGGCGGCACCTCGAGCACGCGGCCGCCGGTCTGCCGGCGCGTGTGCTGGTGCGCACCTACGCACGCGCGCCGCTGGAGCACTTCGACGATGGCCTGACCGCCTACGCCGCGGCGACGATCGAGCAGCTCGCAGCGCGCGGCGTCGTGCTGGTCGGCATCGACACCGCCAGCATCGACCCTGCGGCCAGCAAGTCGCTGCCGAGTCACCAGGCCATCCGGCGACTCGGTCTGCGCGTGCTGGAGAACCTCGTGCTCGACGACGTGCCCGAAGGCGACTACGAGCTGATCGCGCTGCCGCTCAAGCTGGTGCACGCCGATGCGTCGCCGGTGCGGGCGATCCTGAGACCCTGGGTGGGACACTCACCATGAACGATCGATCGACGTGGGGCGGGCCGAGCGCATGGCCGCTCCGAAGCCGGCCCGGCGCTCCCTCGGGGGGCGCATCGCTGTCCCCGGCGAGGCGGGGGCTCGCGTGAACGCAGCGCGCTCGACCCGCTCGACGCCAACGCGCGAGCAATTCGCGGCGCTCGACGCCGCCGACCGGCTGGCGCCGCTGCGCCAGCTGTTCGAGCTGCCCCAGGAGGTGATCTACCTCGACGGAAACTCGCTCGGCACGCTGCCCAAGGCCACCGCCGACCGCGTGCAGCGCACGCTGCGCGACGAGTGGGGGCGCGGCTTGATCACCAGCTGGAACCATGCCGGCTGGATCGACCTGCCGCGCCGGGTCGGCGACAAGATCGCGCGCCTGGTCGGCGCCGCGCCGGGCGAATTGGTGGTGGCCGACTCGACGTCGATCAACCTGTTCAAGGTGCTGTCGGCGGCGTTGGCGCTGCAGCGCCCGCAGGCGCCGCAACGCCGCGTCATCGTCAGCGAGCGCAGCAACTTCCCGACCGACCTCTACATCGCGCAATCGATCGCCGCCACGCACGGTTGCGAGCTGCGCGCCGTCGACCCCGAGCAGATCGCGGCCGCGCTCGACGCCGGCGTGGCCGTGCTGATGCTCACCCACGTCAACTACCGCACCGGCCGCATGCACGACATGGCCGCGCTCACCGCGGCGGCGCACGCCGCGGGCGCGCTGACCGTGTGGGACCTCGCCCACTCGGCGGGCGCAGTGCTGGTGGACCTCAACGGCGCGCAGGCCGACTTCGCGATCGGCTGCGGCTACAAGTACCTCAACGGCGGCCCCGGGGCACCGGCGTTCGTGTGGGTGCATGCACGCCACGCGCCGCACTTCGAACAGCCGCTCACCGGCTGGATGGGCCACGCGGCGCCGTTCGAGTTCGGCCCCGACTATCGCCCGGCCGCCGGCATCACGCGCGCGCTGTGCGGCACGCCACCGGTGCTGTCGATGGCGGCGCTCGACTGCGGCGTCGACACGCTGCTGGCAGCCGAGCCCTATGGCGGCATGCGCGCACTGCGCGAGAAGTCGATCGCGCTGACGCGCGCGTTCGCCGAGCTGGTCGACGCGCGCTGTGGTGACGACGGGTTCACGGTGGTGTCGCCGCGCATCGATGCCCAGCGCGGCAGCCAGGTGTGCCTGACGCGCGACGAGGGGGCCTACGCGATCGTGCAGGCGCTGATCGCGCGCGGCGTGATCGGCGACTTCCGCGCCGGCGGCCTCGGGCTGCCCGACATCCTGCGCTTCGGCTTCACGCCGCTGTACCTGCGCTTCGTCGACGTGTGGGACGCCGTCGAACACCTGCGCCAGGTGATGCGCGGCGACGAGTGGAAGCAGCCGCGGTTCAATCAGCGCCAGGCGGTGACCTGACGCGCAACACCGCACGACGCAGAGGTGGCTCGTTGCGCCGGCCCGCCGGCGCGGCGGACGGCCCCGCCTAGAATCGGTCGTCGGCGCCCCTCGGGGCCGGTTCGGAGTGCAGCATGGACAGCCGTATCAGCGTGCAACGCGAGCGCATCGAGCGGGTTCGTGAAGCGTTGGCGCGCCATGGCGCGCACGCGCTGCTGGTGCCGTCGGCCGACCCGCACCTGTCGGAGTACCTGCCCGCGCGTTGGCAGGGCCGTCAGTGGCTGTCGGGATTCACCGGCTCGATGGCCACACTGGTGGTCACGCTCGACCGCGCCGTGCTGTTCGCCGACAGCCGCTACTGGGTACAGGCCGAGGGCGAGCTCGCCGGCAGCGGCATCGACCTCGAGAAGATTCCCGCCGGCGGCGCCACGCACCACATCGACTGGATCGCGCGCCAGCTCGCGGCTGGACAGACGCTGATGGTCGACGGCGAGGTGCTCGGATTGGCCGCCGCCCAGGCGTTGCGCGCTGCGCTCGACAAGGCCGGCATCGCGCTCGGCACCGGCGTCGATCTGCTGGCCGAAGCGTGGCCCGGGCGCCCCGCGTTGCCGGTGCGCGCGGTGTACGAGCATCCGGCGCCGCAGGCGGTGGAGACGCGCACGCAGCGGCTGGCGCGCGTGCGCGAGGCGATGGCACGCCACGGCGCGAGCCACCACTTCGTGTCGACCGTCGACGATGTGGCATGGATCACCAACCTGCGCGGCGGCGACGTCGAGTACAACCCGGTGTTCCTGGCGCACCTGCTGATCGGCGCGCAGAGCGCCACGCTGTTCGTCGGCGCGGGCAAGATCGACAACGCGCTCGCGGCACGGTTGCAGCGCGACGGCATCGCGCTGGCCGACTATGGCGGCGCCGCCGATGCGCTGCGCGCGCTGCCGGCCGGCGCGACGCTGCTGGTCGACCCGCGCCGCATCACGCTGGGCTTCCGCCAGCGCGTGCCCGACGGCGTGCGCGTGGTCGAGGCGATCAATCCGAGCACGCTGTTCAAGAGCCGCAAGAGCGAACCCGAGGCGCAGTTCGTGCGCGAGGCGATGGCGCGCGACGGCGCGGCAATGTGCGCGTTCTACGCCTGGTTCGAGGCTGCGCTGGCGCGCGGCGAGCGCATCACCGAACTGACGATCGACGAGCGCCTGAGCGAACAGCGCGCCAGGCAGCCGGGGTTCGTCGGCCTCAGTTTCTCCACCATCGCGGCCTTCAACGCCAACGGCGCGCTGCCGCACTACCGCGCGACAGTGGCCTCGCACGCGACGATCGCCGGCGACGGCCTGCTGCTGATCGACTCCGGCGCGCAGTACACCGGCGGCACCACCGACATCACGCGCGTGTGGCCGATCGGCCAGGTCAGCGACGCGCAACGGCGCGACTACACGCTGGTGCTCAAGGCGATGATGAACCTGTCGCGCGCGAAGTTTCCGCGCGGTGTGCTATCGCCGATGATCGACGCCATCGCGCGCGCGCCGCTGTGGGAGCACGGCATCGACTACGGCCACGGCACCGGCCACGGCGTGGGCTACTTCCTCAACGTGCACGAAGGTCCGCAGACGATCAGCCAGGCAGTGCCGGAGCCGCAGATGGCGATGCAGCCCGGCATGATCACGTCGATCGAGCCCGGCGTGTATCGGCCGGGCCAGTGGGGCGTGCGCATCGAGAACCTCGGGCTCACCGTGCCGGTGGACACCCCCGAGCACGGCACCTTCGGCGACATGCTCGCTTTCGAGACGCTCACGCTGTGTCCGATCGACACGCGGTGCCTCGACATGTCGCTGCTGCGCGGCGACGAGATGGCGTGGCTCGACGGCTATCACGCCGTGGTGCGCGAGCGACTGCTGCCGTTGGTGGACGGCGACGCGCGCGCCTGGCTGCTGCAGCGTACCGAGCCGCTGGCCGCGCACTGACCCGATGACCACCGGCTCGACGTGCGCCATCGGCGTCGACCTCGGCGGCACCAAGATCGAGGCGATCCTGCTCGATGCCGGCGGGCGCGAACGCTGGCGCGAGCGCATCGCATCGCCGCGCGGCGACTACGACGCGTCGCTGCGTGCCATCGCCACACTGGTGGAACGCGGCAAGCAGGCGGCCCGCGGCGCGCCCTGCTCGATCGGCGTCGGCGCACCGGGCAACGTGACCCAGCGCGGCGTGATGAAGAACTGCAATTCGACGCAGCTCAACAACCGGCCGTTGCCGCGCGACCTCGAAGCGCTGCTCGGCCAGCCGGTGCGCGTGACCAACGACGCCAACTGCCTGGCGCTGTCGGAGGCCACCGACGGCGCGGGTGCGGGCGCCGACGTGGTGTTCGCCGCCATCCTCGGCACCGGGGTCGGCGCCGGCATCGCCGTGCGCGGCCGCGTGCTCAACGGCCCCAACG
>DATJYZ010000394.1:0-4957 GCA_035499355.1 Burkholderiaceae bacterium
CGACTTGAGCGCCTCGAAGATGCTGCGGTGCTGCTCGGTCGAGGCTGCCAGCTGCTCCTTGAGGAAGACCACCGGCAGGCGCAGGTTCCAGTACTGGAACTGCGTGCGCTGGTGCATCTCGACAAACAGCGAGTTCTGCGACGAGGCGACGATCTCGACGTGGAATGCGCGGTTCAGGCGATTGATCTCGGCGCGCGGCTTGTCGGTGCGTTCCATCTCGCCCATCAATTGCTCGAGTCGTCGCAGCGCCGCCGGCGTGATGCGCTCGGCCGCCAGCCGCGCCGCATAGCCCTCGATCGCGATGCGCGTTTCGAAGATGCTGCGAAACGAGCCGGGGTCCGCGGCCTCGACGATCCAGCCGCGCTGTCGGCTCACCAGGCCTTCGCCCTGCAGCCGCAGCAGTGCCTCGCGCACCGGCGTGCGGCCGGCGCTGAAGGTCTCGGTCAGTTCGTCCTCGACCAGCCGGGTGCCCGGCTTGAGCTCGAGCGACATGATCTTGTGGCGCAGGCGCGTGTGCACGTCGGAGGCGAGCAGGTCGGTGCCGATGCGTTTCATCGCGTCGTTTCGTGCGTGGGCGACGACCGGCATTGTCGGCGCTATCGCAACGGTGCGTTTAGCGCTCATGCGTGGCGCGCCACGAACTGCCGCGCGCGTTCGTGCCTGGGCGCGCGGAAGAACTCCTCGGGACTGGCGTCTTCGACCAGCTCGCCTTGCACCATGAACAGCACGCGGTCGGCGAAGTCGCGCACGATCGCCATCTCGTGCGTCGCGATCACCAGCGTCAGCCCCTGGCCGGCGAGCGAGCGGATGGTGGCCACCACCTCCTGCGTCAGCTCGGGGTCGAGCGCACTGGTCGGCTCGTCGAGCAGCATCACGCCGGGTGACATCGCCAGCGCGCGCGCGATCGCCACCCGCTGCTGCTGACCGCCGGAGAGCTGGTTCGGGAACGCCGCCGCTTTCTCCTCCAGGCCCACCTGCTTCAGCAGCGTGCGCGCCAGCGCTTCGGCTGCCGGCCTGGCCATGCCGCGCACGTGCAGCGGGCCGGCCATCACGTTGTCGATCGCCGTCAGGTGGCGGAACAGGTTGAAGTTCTGGAACACCATGCCGACGCGTTGACGCTGGCGGCTGATGTGGTCGTCGGGCAGCTCGTGCAGCACGTCGCCGTGTTCGCGGTAGCCGATCAGGTCGCCGTCGACGAAGATCTTTCCGCTGTCGATGGTGTCGAGGTGGTTGATGCAGCGAAGCAGCGTCGACTTGCCGGCGCCCGACGGCCCGAGCAGCGCCACCACCTGGCCGCGCGGCACCTCCAGGCTGACGTCGGCCAGCACGGTGAGGGCGCCGCGCCGCTTGGTGACGCGCTCGATGCGGATGGCAGGGCCGTCGCTCACGGACATCAGCGATGCGGAAAGCGCTGCTCGAGGCCGGTCTGGATCGCGGTGGCGAACGCGGTCATCACCAAGTACCAGAACGCCGCCACCGTGAGCAGCTCGACGACGCGGAAGTTCGACGCGTAGATGTCGGTCGAGATGCGCAGCAGCTCGAGGTAGCCGATCGCCGACGCCAGCGACGTCGACTTCAGCAGCATGATGTACTGGTTGCCGGTGGCCGGCACGATGATGCGCGAGGCCTGCGGGATCACGATGCGGCGCATCAGCCGCGCAGTGCTCATGCCCAGCGAGCGCGCGGCATCGCGCTGGCCGGCGTCGACCGCGAGGATGCCGCCGCGGATGATCTCCGACATGTACGCACCCTCGGCCAGCGAGAGCCCGAGCAGCGCGGCGCCGTAGGGCGTGATCAGCTGCGTCATCGGTACGCTGACCAGCACGGTTCCCCACACCTCGACGTGCAGCCGCTTGAACATGGTCGGGAACGCGTTGAACCAGAAGATCAGCTGGATCAGCATCGGCGTGCCGCGAAACAGGTACACGTAGGCGGCCGCGAACGCCACCAGGATCGGGTTGCCCGACACGCGCATCAGCGCGGTCACCAGGCCCACCGCCACCGCGATCAGCAGCGCCACCGTGCCGAGCGCGAGCGAGTTGATCGCGCCGGTGACGATCTGCCGGCTGAAGATGTATTGGCCGACGATGCCGAGGTCGACGATGCGCGCGGCGATCGCCGCCTTGACCAGGGCGGCGACTCCGAGCAGCACGACGACGCCGAAGATCCACGCACCCCAGTGGCGCCGGTGCACGACGCGTTGGACCGCTGCGGGCGCTGAGCTGGAGTTGGCCACGACGATGCTCATCGTAGGGTCCGCCGTGACGGCCGTCGACCCGCGCGCCGGCGATGCGGGTGGCGGCAGCGCTCGCGGCTCAGCTGCGTGGCGCCCGCTTGCTGGCCGGCAGGTTGATCGAGATCTCGGGCAGCGCGCCGCCGCCGACGCCCCACTTGTCCATCAGCTTCTTGTAGGTGCCGTCGGCCGCCATCTCCTGCATCGCCTTGTGCACGGCGTCGCGCAGCGCGGCGCGATTCTTGGCGAAGCCCCACGACGTGATGTAGGGCGTCAGCAGGTAGTTGCCGCCCACGATCTTGTAGCGGCCCGGGAACTGCGTGCCCATGTAGACCAGTGCCGGGTAGTCGCCCATGTAGGCGTCGACGCGCTTGAGGTCGAGTTGCATGCGGGCATCGGGTGCCGACGGCAGCTGCTCGGTCTTGATCGCCGGCTTGCCGGCCTTGGTGCAGCGCTCGGAGGCCGCCTCCACCGCGCCCATGATGACGCGGCTGCCCAGCAGCGTGGCGGTGGTCTTGCCGCAGAAGTCGTCGATCGTCCTGGCGGTGGCCGACGCCGGGTCTTCGGCCAGCATCATCATCGCGCCACCGGAGAACATGTAATTCACGAAGTCGAGCTTCTGCTCACGCTCCTCGGTGTCGCTGATGCCGCCGGAGGCGACGTCGAAGCGGTCGGCCTCGACGCCGGAGATCAGCGACGCGTATTCGCCCTGGATGTATTCGAGCTTGAGGCCCAGGCGCCTGGACACCTCGGACAGCAGGTCGCTGCTGACGCCGACCACCTCGGTCTTGCCCGGCTCGCGGAACTCCACCGGCGGGAACGTCTGCTGCGAGCCGACGCGCAACGCACCGCGCGCCCGCACGTCCGAAGGCACCAGCTTGCTGGCCTCGGCGCTGGTGCCTTGGGCCTGCACGGGCGCGGCGATTCCGGTGAGTGCCGTGGCCGCTGCCGCTGCCAGCAGCAGCCTGCGCGCGAAGGGGTGATTCATGGTCGGTCCTCGGGGAAGTGGGGTGGGCTCAGCGGGTGTCGGCCGACTTGCCGGGAATGGCCGACGGGTTGGGGCGGTCGGCGCGCGGGCACGGCGCCGCGGCGTCGAAGGTGGCGAGCACCGAGTCCACGTACACCTGCGGAAACTTCCACTGCGCCATGCCCTTGGGGATGTGTTCCCAGTAGAAGTTGGGCGGCCGCATGGGGATGCCCGGGTTCGTCATGCGGTAGGTCCAGCAGTCGTAGGCCTTGCCGTCGTCGCCGTGCACGGTGACCGCGCAGCGCTCGAAGTCGTCGTAGTCCTCGTCGAAGTGGTGCTCGGGATGCTCGAACACCACGCCCAGGCAACGGTGGCCCCACGCGCTGGCACTGCCATTGAAGTGGCACCAGCCGCGGTCGGTGCGCGTGCCCGCCGCATGGAATTGCAGTCGGTGGTTGGCGGCGTGGCCGGTGGTCACCAGCGTGGCCTGGGGGAAGTAGCGCTTCAGCTCGGCGTCGTCGAGCCAAGTGCAGTAGGCGAAGTAGTGCAACGCGTGCTCCGGTCTTCGTATACGATCAAATATACGTGCGCGTATTCGGCGCGTCAACGCCCGCAACCCCGGAGTCCGTCGCATGAACGCTCAGCCTTTCCGCGTGCTGCATCACGTCTGCATCGTCGTGCACGACCTCGAGCGCGCGCAGACCTGGTACGAGTCCATCGGCATGGGGCCGTGGACCGACTATCCGAAGGGCGCGCCGTACGTGCGCTTCGAGGTGCCCGACCGTGCCGCCTCGGAGGCGATGCGCTACAAGTGCCTCGACCTCGACAACGTGCAGATCCAGCTGTGCCAGCCGCCGTTGCTCGACTGTCCGCAGCGGCGCTTCCTCGATACGCACGGCGAGGGCGTCTATCACCTCGGCTTCGAAGTGCCCGACTGCAACGCGGCCGAGGCGCAGATGGCCGCGCACGGCGTCGCCGTCACCGCGCGCGGCCGCCGCGGCGACGGCTCGGGCTTCAGCTACTTCGACACTCGCGAGCGCGCCGGGGTCACGCTCGAGGTGCGCAAGACCGCGCCGGCCTGACGCTCAGGTCAGCCCGTTGAGCCTGGCCGCGCGCCGCACTAGCGCCTCGGCCTCGCCGGTGAAGCGGAACGCGGTCAGGAAGTCGTCGATGCGGTAGCTCGGTTGCTGGCGGCGGATCGCGGCGACCAGCGTGCGTGCGGCGTCGAGGCGTCCTGCCAGCGCCAGGCAGTGCGCGCCGATGCCGAGCACGTGCATGTGCGCGTTGGGCCGCGCCGCGGCCTTGGCGGCCCAGTCGGCGGCCTCGTCGTAGCGGCCGAGGCGGATCAGCCCGAGCGCGCGCGTGGCCAGCATCGCGAACAACAGCGGGTCGAACGGGCTCAAGTTGCGCGAGTGGTCCGATTCGCGGATCGCCGCCTGCGGGTCGCCCGACTGTGCGTGGATGAACGCCAGCGTGTAGTGGCCGAGCGCGAAGTTCGGGCTCAGCTCGACCGAGGTGTCGAGCTCGGTGAGCGACTCCTCCACGCGCCCGTGCAGCCAGAGCGCGCGACCCATCGCCCAGTGCGCCGCCGGATCGTGCTCGTCGGCCATCAGCCCGCGCGACGCCGCCGCATAGGCATGCTCGATCTCGCGCGAGCGCTCGCCCCAGCCGAGGAAAGCGCTCTGGAAATGGGTGAACGACAGCCCGGCGTACGGGCGCGAGAACGTCGGGTCGAGCTTGAGCGCGGCTTCGAAGAA
>DATJYZ010000395.1:0-15014 GCA_035499355.1 Burkholderiaceae bacterium
CCACCACTGTCGCGCAACGCGATCAGCGCGGTGGCACCGATCGCGATCATCTTCCTGATCGTGTTCGGCGGCATCTACGGCGGCAAGTTCACGCCCACCGAAGGGGCCGCCGTCGGTGCGGCGTCGACCTTCATCGCAGCCGTGTTGAAGGGCGAGATGACGCGGCAGAAGTTCAAGCACTGCTTCTACGCCACGGCCGAGGCGTCGGCGATGATCTTCATGATCTTCCTCGGCGCCGACCTGATGAACTCGGCGCTCGCACTCACACAGGTGCCGGCGCAGCTCGGCCAGCTGGTGCAGAGCTGGGGCCTGTCGCCGCTGCAGGTGGTGATCGCGATCGTGTTGTTCTACATCGCGCTGGGTTGCCTGATGGACGAGCTGTCGGTGCTGCTGATCACGATCCCGATCTTCTTCCCGGTGGTGATCGGCATGGACTTCGGCATGCCCAAGGAGAGCGTCGCGATCTGGTTCGGCATCCTGGTGCTGATGACGGTGAGTTTCGGCCTGCTGTCGCCGCCGGTCGGGCTCAACGTGTTCGTCGTCAACGGCATGGCGCGGACGGTGCCCGTCGCCGAGACGTTCCGTGGCGTGATGCCGTTCCTGGTCAGCGACGCCGTGCGGCTGACGCTGTTGATCGCGTTTCCCCCGATCTCGCTGTGGCTGGTCCAGTACATCGGCTGATTGGGGAAAACCGGGAAACCGCGGCCCCGTAGCGCCGTTACCGTTGCATGCTCAGTCGACGGAGACCATTCGCATGAAACGACGTACGCTGATCCAGGGCGCCGCGGCAGCGACGCTGGGCGCACCGGGCCTGTCTGGCCTGGCGCAGCAATCGGTGACGCTGAAGTTCCATACCTTCATGGCGCCGCTGTCCAATGTGTGGCTGACGATGCACAAGCCGTGGATGGAGAAGGTCGAAAAGGATTCCGGCGGGCGCATCAAGTTCGAGGCTTACCCGGCGATGCAGCTCGGCGGCACGCCGGTGCAGCTGTACGACCAGGCGCGCGACGGCGTGGTCGACATCGTCTGGACGCTGCCGGGCAACACGGCCGGGCGCTTTCCGCGCATCGAGGTGTTCGAGCTGCCGTTCATCATGAACAACGCCGAGGCCACGTCGAAGGCCTACTGGGAATACGTGCAGACCCAGGCGCCCGACGAGTTCAAGGAGACTCAGGTCATCGCGCTGCACGTGCACGGGCCCGGCATGTTCCATTCGGCGACCAAGCTCATCAAGACGCATGCTGACTTGAAGGGCATGAAGGTGCGTGGCCCGACCCGCCAGATCACCAAGATGCTGTCGTCGGTGGGCGCCACGCCGGTGGGCATGCCGCTGCCGCAGATTCCCGACGCGCTGTCCAAGGGCACGATCGACGCCTGCGTCATCCCGTGGGAGGTGGTGCCGTCGGTCAAGGTCCACGAGCTGACCAAATACCACAGCGAGTTCGACAGCAACGGACCGGCGCTGTACACCACGACCTTCGTGATGGCGATGAACAAGCCCAAGTACGAGGGCCTCGCACCCGACCTGAAGAAGGTGATCGACGCCAACTCCGGCATGGCCACCTCGGGGTGGCTGGGCAAGACGCAGCAGGGCAACGACCCGATCGGCCGCAAGTCGGCGGTCGATCGCGGCAACACGCTGTACACCTTCCCGGCGGAGGAGCGGCAGGAGTTCATCAAGCTGTCGGCGCCGGTGGACGACGAATGGGTCGCCGACATGAACAAGCGCGGCTTCGACGGCAAGAAGCTGTACCAGACCGCCAAGGACCTGATCGCCAAGCACGGGAAGGGTTGATCTTCACCGCGACGAATCGACAAGGGCGCCGCGAGGCGCCCTTCGTCCGTGCGATGCGCGCGAGTTCAGCGCACGATCAACCGCGCCCCGCCGACGTACGACCGCACCTCGCCGATCTCCGCCGCGGCCGCGAAGCCGTGGCGGCGGAATACCTCGAGCACCGCGCCCACCGCGGCGGGCGTGCACGACACCAGCAGGCCGCCGCTGGTCTGCGGGTCGGTGAGCAGTGCCTTGTCGGCCGCCTCGAAGCCATCGGGCAATGCCACCTCGGCGCCGTAGCCGGCCCAGTTGCGCGCCGACGCGCCGGTGACGAAGCCGCTGGCGGCGAGCTCGCGCACTCGGTGCAGCTTCGGCACGCGCGCCCAGTCGATCACCACCGCGAAGTTGGCGCCGCGCGCCAGCTCGAGCGCGTGGCCGGCGAGCGCGAAGCCGGTGACGTCGGTCAATGCGTGCACCCCGTCGAGCGCCGCCAGATCGGGCCCGGGCGTGTTGAGCTGGGTCGTGGTCGCCAGCATCTGCGCGTAGCCGTCGGCGTCGAGCTGCTGTTTCTTCAGCGCCGCCGACAGCACGCCGACGCCGAGCGGCTTGCCCAGCACCAGGCGGTCGCCCGCGCGCGCGTCGGCGTTGCGCTTGACGCGCTTGGGATGCACCAGGCCGAGCGCGACCAGCCCGTAGATCGCCTCGACCGAGTCGATCGTGTGGCCGCCTGCCACCGGGATGCCGGCCTCGCGGCACACCGACTCGCCGCCCTGCAGCACGCGCGCGATGGTGCGCGTCGACAGCACGTTGATCGGCATGCCTACCAGGGCTAACGCCATGATCGGCCGCCCGCCCATGGCGTAGACGTCGGAGATCGCATTGGTGGCGGCGATGCGGCCGAAATCGTACGGGTCGTCGACGATCGGCATGAAGAAGTCGGTGGTCGCCACCAGCGCCTGCTCGTCGTTGAGCTGGTAGACCGCGGCATCGTCCGAGGTCTCGATGCCGACCAGCAGCTCCTTGGGCACGGGCATCTGCACCGAGCCCTCGAGGATCTCCGACAACACGCCCGGCGCGATCTTGCAGCCGCAGCCGCCGCCATGCGACAGCGACGTCAGGCGAGGTTCGATGGCGGGTTCGGGCGCATTCATCGTCGGGCTCCGTGCGTGACGGTGCGAGCTTAGCGCCCGCGCCCGCCTAGCGGCCGCGGCCGCCGCGTGCCGGGCGCGCGCCGCCGTGCGCGCCGTTGCCCTGCGAACCACCGTCGCGCGAGGTGCCGCCACGCGGGCTGCCTGGCGAGCCGCTGCCGCGCTGGCCGGCGGGCTGGGCGCGCGGTGCGGCCCGCTGCGACGCCGTGTGCGGCGGCTGCGTGCCGTGCGACTGGCGCGGCGCATGCCCCGGTCGATGGCCGCGGCCGGCGCTGGCACCACGCCCGCGCACGCCGATCGTCGTGCGTCCGAGTAGGATCGGCTCGGCCCGTTCACCGGGGTCGGGCTCGAAGCCCGCCACCGTCTCGCGCGGGATCGACTTGTGGATCAGTCGCTCGATGTCGCGCAGAAACAGGTCTTCGTCGACGCACACCAGCGAGATCGCCTCGCCGCTGGCACCGGCGCGGCCGGTGCGGCCGATGCGGTGCACGTAGTCTTCGGGCACGTTGGGCATCTCGAAGTTCACCACATGCGGCAGCTGGTCGATGTCGATGCCGCGCGCGGCGATGTCGGTGGCCACCAGCACGCGCAGCTCGCCGCTCTTGAACTCGGCCAGCGCCTTGGTGCGCGCGCCCTGGCTCTTGTTGCCGTGGATCGCCATCGCGGTGATGTCGCACCTGTTCAGGAAGTCGGTGAGCTTGTTGGCGCCGTGCTTGGTGCGCGTGAACACCAGCACCTGGTGCCAGTCGCCCTGCAGGATCAGGTGGGCGAGCAGGTCCTTCTTCTTGTCGCGACCCACCGGGTGCACCTTCTGCGCCACCAGCTCGGCGGGCGCGTTGCGGCGCGCCACTTCGATCAACGCCGGATTGTTCAGCAGCCGGTCGGCCAGCGCCTTGATCTCGTCGCTGAAGGTGGCGGAGAACAGCAGGCTCTGCTTCTTCTGTGGCAGAACAGCCAGCACCTTCTTGATGTCGTGGATGAAGCCCATGTCGAGCATGCGGTCGGCCTCGTCGAGCACGAAGATCTCGACGCGGCTCAGGTCGAGCGTGCGCTGGCCGTGGTGGTCGAGCAGGCGCCCCGGCGTGGCCACCAGGATGTCGACGCCGCGCTTGAGGCGGTCGATCTGCGGCTGCATGCCAACGCCACCGAACATCACCATGCTGGTCAGCCTGAGGTGCTTGCCGTAGGTGCGCACGCTGTCCTCGACCTGCGCTGCGAGCTCGCGCGTGGGCGTCAGGATCAGGCAGCGGATCGCGATGCGACCCCGCGCGTCGCGCGGCGCCGACTGTGAAGACAGTCGTTGCAGCATCGGCAGCACGAAGCCGGCGGTCTTGCCGGTGCCGGTCTGGGCGCCGGCCATCAGGTCGCCGCCCTGGAGCACCGCGGGGATGGCTTGGACCTGGATCGGGGTGGGGGTTTCGTAACCCTGTTCGCGGACCGCGCGCAGGATCGGCTCGGCCAGGCCGAGGTCTTGGAAGTTCATTCAGGTTGGATGCCGCGCTACTGGAAGCGCCGGCATGTGGGATCGGCCTGCTGCCGCATGCGTCGCACGGGCACCAGTCGGGAAGGCAGATGGATTGGCTACGAGTCGGGAGTCGACTGCGATCGCGTGACTGGTGGCGCGATCGGCGGGTGCCATTGTACCCGGCGGGCGCTTCGCCCGCGGACGTGTGGGAGACAATGTCAGAAATTGACCCGACACTACGACCAAGCGTTCGTTGGAGGGCTCGGTGTGGGTGATGCGGCGACGCGGCAGCGGCTGGCGGCCATTCTCGCGGCCGACGTGTCGGGCTACTCGCGGCTGATGGCCTGCGATGAGCCCGGCACGGTCAGCGCGCTCGACGCTGCCCGCGAGGTGTTCGCGCGCCGCATCGGCTCGCAACAGGGGCGCGTGATCGACATGGCCGGCGACTCGGTGCTGGCGGTGTTCGAGACGGCGGCGGGGGCTGTCGCCACCGCGCTGGCGGTGCAGCAGGAGCTCAATGCGCGGGCCGAAGGCCTGGCTGAGGAATGCCGCATGCGCTTTCGCATCGGCGTGCATCTGGGCGACATCATCGAGAAGGCCGACGGCACGGTCTACGGCGACGGGGTCAACACCGCAGCGCGGCTGGAGTCGCTGGCCGAGCCCGGCGGCGTGTGCGCCTCGGAGACGGTCGAGTGCGCGCTGCGGCATCGCGTCGCCGCCACGTTCGACGACCTCGGCGAGCAAACGCTGAAGAACCTGCCCAAGCCGGTGCGTGCCTATCGCGTGCGGGCCGCCGCGGCGCCGCCTGCCGCTGCGCACCACGAGCGCGTCGACAAGCCGGCGATCGCTGTGCTGCCGTTCGACAACATGAGCGGCGAGGCCGAACAGGAGTTCTTCGCCGACGGCATCACCGAGGACATCATCACCGAGCTGTCGCGATTTCGCGGCCTGTTCGTGATCTCGCGCAATTCGTCGTTCAAGTACAAGGGGCGCCCGGTCGAGGTGCAGAAGTTCGCGCGCGAGCTCGGCGTGCAGTACGTGGTCGAAGGCAGCGTGCGCAAGGCCGGCAAGCGCGTGCGCATCACGGTGCAGCTGATCGATGCCGAGACCGACACCCACGTGTGGGCCGAGCGCTACGACCGCGACCTCGAAGACATCTTCGCGATCCAGGACGAGGTCACCTCGTCCATCGTGGCGACCCTGCCCGGGCGCGTCGAGGCGGCGTCGCGCGACCGCGCCGCGCGCAAGACCACCGACAACATGGCGGCGTACGAATGCGTGCTCACCGGCAAGCGCCTTCACCACGCCAGCCGTCGCGAGGACAACGACCGCGCGCTCGCACTGCTGGAGCGCGCGATCGCGCTCGACCCCAGCTACGCCCACGCACACGCCTGGCGGGCGTGCACGCTCGGTCAGCGCTGGGCTTACAACTGGAGCAAGGACCGCAAGCAGCTCGAGCCGGTGATCGTCGCCGAGATCGAGACCGCGCTGGCGCTCGACGACAACGACAGCGACGCGCATCGCATCATGGCCGCGGTGCACCTGGTGTTCGAGCGCTTCGAGCAGAGCGAATACCACCAGCAGCGCGCGCTCAGCCTGAACCCGAACGACGACCTGGTGGTCGTGCAACAGGGCGAGATCCTCACCTGGCTCGGCCGGGCCGACGAAGGCATCCCCTGGATCCGCAAGGCGATGCAGCTGAACCCGTACCACCCCGAGCGCTTCTGGGGGCATCTGGCGCGTGCGTACTTCGTCGCGCGCCGCTACGCCGAGGCGCTGGAGGCGTTGCGCCACTTCAGCGCACCCGACGCGTCGGTGCTGGCGTTGAAGGCCGCGTGCCAGGCCCGCGCGGGCGATGTGGCCGGCGCGCAGGCGAGCGCGGCCGCGGCGCTGCGTTGCGCGCGGCCGTTCGAGTTCGGCGAGTACTTGTCGAGCCTGCACTACCGTCGCGCCGAGGACAAGGCGCACCACCTCGAAGCCCTGGCGCTGGCCGGTCTCGAGCGCTGAGGCCGGCCGCGCGCGCCGCACCGGGCGTGCCAGCGCTGCGAGCGGCGACAATACGCAGTTGGCTGCCCGTGCAGCCTCGTTTGCATTCCAGGACGATTCAAGACATGGCCCAGTACGTCTACACGATGAACCGCGTCGGCAAGGTGGTGCCGCCGAAGCGGCAGATCCTGAAGAACATCTCGCTGTCGTTCTTCCCCGGCGCCAAGATCGGTGTGCTCGGCCTCAACGGCGCCGGCAAGAGCACGTTGCTGAAGATCATGGCCGGCCTCGACAAGGACATCGAGGGCGAGGCCGTGCCGATGCCCAACCTGCGGATCGGCTACCTGCCGCAGGAGCCGCAGCTCGAGCCGGACCAGACCGTGCGGCACGCGGTCGAGCAGGGCATCGGCGGCGTGCTCGAGGCCAAGAAGCGGCTCGACGAGGTCTACGCCGCGTACGCCGAGCCCGACGCCGACTTCGACAAGCTCGCTGCCGAGCAGGCCGAGCTCGAAGCGCTGATCGCCGCCGCCGGTTCCGAGAACACCGAGCACCAGCTCGAGATCGCCGCCGACGCGCTGCGCCTGCCGCCGTGGGACGCGGTGATCGGCAAGCTCTCCGGCGGCGAGAAGCGCCGCGTCGCGCTGTGCCGGTTGCTGCTGAGCAAGCCCGACATGCTGCTGCTCGACGAGCCGACCAACCACCTCGACGCCGAATCGGTGGAATGGCTCGAGATCTTCCTGAAGCGCTTTCCAGGCACCGTGGTGGCGATCACGCACGACCGCTACTTCCTCGACAACGCGGCCGAGTGGATCCTCGAGCTCGACCGCGGCTTGGGGCACCCGTGGAAGGGCAACTACTCCAACTGGCTCGACCAGAAGGAGCAGCGCCTCGAGCAGGAGCAGAAGACCGAAGACGCGCGCATGAAGGCGATGAAGAAGGAGCTCGAGTGGGTGCGCCAGAACCCCAAGGGCCGCCAGGCCAAGAGCAAGGCGCGCCTGGCGCGCTTCGAGGAGCTGTCCGACTTCGACTACCAGAAGCGCAACGAGACCAACGAGATCTTCATCCCGGTCGGCGAGCGGCTCGGCAACGAGGTGATCGAGTTCAAGAACGTGACCAAGGGCTTCGGCGACCGCGTGCTGATCGAGGATCTGTCGTTCAAGGTACCGGCCGGCGCGATCGTCGGCATCATCGGCCCCAACGGCGCCGGCAAGTCGACGCTGTTTCGCATGATCCAGGGTAAGGAGAAGCCCGACGCCGGTGAGATCCTCGTCGGCAAGACCGCGCAGCTCGCGTTCGTCGACCAGACCCGTGAATCGCTGGCCAACGACAAGACGGTGTGGGAAGACGTCTCCGGCGGCCTCGACAACATCACGGTGGGCAAGTTCGTGATGCCGAGCCGCGCCTACCTCGGCCGCTTCAACTTCAAGGGCAACGACCAGCAGAAGCGCGTCGGCCAGCTGTCGGGCGGCGAGCGCGGCCGGCTGCACCTGGCCAAGACGCTGTCCCAGGGCGGCAACGTGCTGCTGCTCGACGAACCTTCCAACGACCTCGACGTCGAGACGCTGCGCGCGCTGGAGGATGCGCTGCTCGAGTTCGCCGGCTCGGTGCTGGTGATCAGCCACGACCGCTGGTTCCTCGACCGCATCGCCACCCACATCCTGGCCTGCGAGGACGACGGCAAGTGGGTGTTCTTCACCGGCAACTTCCACGAGTACGAGGCCGACAAGGTCAAGCGGCTCGGCGAAGAGGGCGCGCGGCCGCACCGGCTGCGCTTCAAGGCGCTGAAATAGGCCATTGCGGCGCTGCCGCGTGACGGCGGTCGCGGTCGCGCACGATTGGGGAAAAGGCGGATCAGCGGTTCAACACCCGTTGCTCCACAATCGCCAGCGCGCGTGCGACGCGCACGGTTTGGCCGCGGCCGATCGCGGGTTTCGTGGTGTTTCGATGAGCAGGATGAATTGGCGTTCGATCGGTTGGGGTGGCCCGGCCGCGCTGTTGTTGGCGACCGGCTGTGCGACGACGGCGCCCGTGGGCACGCCGGGCGCGCAAGCCGCCGCGGGGTCTGCGCCCGGCGCTGCCGCCGCTGCCGCACGGCCGGCATCGGGCTCCGCATCGACGCCGCAGCAGCCCGGCCAGCCACCGCTGTTCGCCAACGTGATCAAGGACGCCAGGAAGATCGACGGCGCGCTCACGCTGTGGCAGAAGGACGACAAGTTCTGGATCGAGCTCGCGCCGGGTGACTTCGGCAAGCCGCTGCTGTTCGCGCCGAAGATCGCCCAGGGCATCGGCGAGTCCAGCCTGTTCGGCGGCACGATGGTCGGACCCTGGGGCCGCTATGGTCGCCAGCAACTGGTGGAGTTCCATCGCGTGCACAACCAGGTGCAGCTGCTGGCGCGCAACACCGAGTTCCGCGCCAACGACGGCACGCCCGAGGGCCGCGCGGTGCAGGCGGCGTTCTCGCCGAGCCTGATCGGCAGCACCGTGGTGGCGAGCCAGCCGCACCCCGACAGCAAGGCGGTGCTGATCGAGGCCAACCCCATCTTCGTCAACGACCTGCTGGGCATCGGCATCGCGCTGCAACGCACGTACCGGCAGGGCTATTCGTTCGACGGTCGCAATTCCGCCATCACCACCGTGCGTGGCAAGCCCGACCAGGTGGTGTTCGAGGTGTCGGCGCACTATGCGACCGCGAGCATCGCGCAGGCGACGCCCGGTGGGCCGCCGGGCCCCGTGCCGACGATGCCGGGCTCGCTGCCCGACGCGCGCAGCATGTTCTTCACGATGCAGTATTCGCTCGCCAAGCTGCCCGAGCAGCCGATGCAGCCGCGCAAGTCGGACCCGCGCGTCGGCTACTTCGACACCGGGGTGCAGGACTTCAGCGACGACGTCGCGCGCACGCCGCGGCGCCAGTTCATCAATCGCTGGCGGCTGGAGAAGAAGGACCCGGATGCCGCGCTCTCCGAGCCGGTGAAGCCGATCACCTACTGGCTCGACCGCACCATCCCCGTCAAGTACCGCGACGCCATCGCCAAGGGCATCCTGGCCTGGAACGACGCCTTCGAGCGCATCGGCTTCAAGAACGCGATCGTCGTCAAGGTGCAGCCCGACGATGCCGACTTCGACACGCTCGACGTCGGCGTGGCGTCGGTGCGCTGGATGACCAACGCATCGCCGGCGTTCGGGGCCATCGGCCCGCGTCAGGTCGACCCGCGCACCGGCGAAATCCTCGACGCCGACATCGCGCTCGAGAGCCTGAGCTCGCGCAACGTGCGTGCGCTGCGCGCGCAGGTGCTGACCGCCAAGGCGGCCGCCGACTGGCCGGCGCTGATGCAATCCAGCGCGCCCGAACGCGTGGCCGAGCTGACGGCGCGCAGCGCCGCAGGCGCCGGTTATGCCGCCGAGCAGTGTCAGCACGCGGAGATGGCGGCCGAGCAGCTGGGCTACGCGCTGGACGTGCTCGAGGCGCGCGGCGAGCTCGACCCGGCGAGCCCCGAGGCGCAGCAATGGGTGCTCGACTACCTGACCGACACCACCATCCACGAGGTCGGCCACACGCTCGGGCTGCGCCACAACTTCCGCAGCTCGCGCATCTACACCGAGGCTCAGCTGGCCGACCCCGAGTTCGTGCGCAAGAACGGCCTCGCAGGCTCGGTGATGGAGTACGCACCGATCAACCTCGCCCGCCCGGGCGAGCCCACCGCAGCGGCGTGGCAGCTGTCGCTGGGACCTTACGACTACTGGGCCATCGAGTACGGCTACAAGCCGGTCGCGCAGGGGCAGGAGGCGGCCGAACTGCAGCGCATCGCGTCGCGCAGCAACGAGCCGCTGCTGGCGTTCGGCACCGACGAGGACAACTTCCTCGGCATCGACCCGGAGTCGCTGCATTTCGACCTCGGCAACGACCCGGTGGCGTTCGCCAAGAAGCGCTTCGACATCGCGCGCGACCTGTTCCGTCGCCAGGAGGCGCGGCAGCTCAAGCCCGACGAGGACTACTCGGTGCTGCGCCGCTCGGTGAACTTCGCGCTGCGCGACGTGGCGCGCGCGTCGGGCATCCTGGCGCGGCAGATCGGCGGCGTGCGCACGCTGCGCGACTTTCCCGGCAGCGGGCGCGACCCGCTGCTGCCGGTGAGCGCGACGGTGCAGCGCCAGGCGCTCGACGTGCTGGCCAGCGGCGTGCTGTCGGCCGACAGCTTCATGCTGTCGCCGGCGTTGCAGCGGCGCATGGCCCCCAACTTCGCGGAGCGCAGCGCAGCCATCTTCGACGGCGACGGCGCGGTGGCCACCGACTACTCGCTGGCCAGCGCGGTGATCGAGATGCAGCGCGCGCTGCTCGGCGCGCTGCTGAACGACGGCGTGGCACAACGCCTGCTCGACAGCGAGGGCAAGGCCGATGGCGGCAATGCCTTGCACCTGTCGGAACTGCTGCAGCGTCTGAGCGACGAGGTGTGGAGCGAGCTGGCCCAGCGCGGCGGCGACATCCCGTCGATGCGTCGCGAGCTGCAGCGCGAATACGTCAATCGTCTGGCCGGCCTGCTGCTGCGGCCCGGCGCGCTGACCCGGGCCGACGCGCGCTCGCTGTTGCGCGTGCAGTCCCAGCAGCTGCTCGGCCGCATCCAGTCGGCACAGCAGCGCAAGGGCTTGAGCGGCGAGGCGCGCGCCCATCTGCAGGACAGCGCCGACACGCTGCGGCAGGCGCTGAACGCGCCGCTCGTGCGCCAGGGCGCCTGACGATTCGAGCCCGCGCGGTCGGCGCTCGCACCGCGCCGACCGTCGTTCGTCGCACCGGGCAACCCCACGCCTTGGACGGCCGTGCGCTCGCGGTTATCGTGGCGGCATGGCCCAGTCGATCGGCTCGCCGCAGCTGCCGCCCGAGCGCACGTCGATCGTGCGCCGCGTCTGGCGCGAGTTCCATCGCGGCAGCGTGGTGCTGGCGCTGGTGCTGGCCGTCGTGGTGGCGCTGGCGCTCAACCCGATCTTCGTGGTGCCGCTGCCGGTGCTGCTGGGGCGCACACTGTTCGTCGCGTTGATGCTGGTGCTGGTGTTCCATGGCGTCGGCCTGCTGCGCCAGACGTTGCTGCCGCGCTGGCTGGCGCAGACGGTGGCGGTGGCGCTCACCGCGCCGGTGGCCACGGCGATCGTCTATCTGGTGGCCACCAGCGGCGACGTGCAGTCGTTCATCGGCAACCCGTACCGCGTGATGGGGTTCATGTGGATCGCCGGCTGCGCGCTCGGCGTCGGCCTGCTGGTGGCACTGGGAGCGTTGGTGCGCGAGCGCGATGCCGCCACGCGCTCGCAGGCGCTGCAGTTCGAGATCGAGCGCGGCCGCCTCGAGCGTCAGGCGCTGGATGCGCGGCTGGCGGTGTTGACCGCGCAGATCGAGCCGCACTTCCTGTTCAACACGCTGGCCAACGTGCAGGCGTTGGTCGACAGCGGCTCGCCGCGCGCCGCGCCGGTGTTGAAGAGCCTGATCGCGTACCTGCGCGCCGCGATGCCCAAGCTGCAGGAGGGCGGCCTGTCGGCGCTGCACGACGAGCTCGCGCTGGTGCGCGCCTACCTCGACCTGATGCACCTGCGCATGCCCGATCGCCTGCAGGTGCAGATCGACGTCGATCCCGCACTGCTGACGATGCGCTTTCCACCGATGCTCTTGCTGACGCTGGTGGAGAACGCCGTGCGCCACGGCATCGACCCCAGCGAGCAGGGCGGCCGCATCGAGGTCGGCGGCCGCGTCGACCCGGCGAGCCGGCGCGTGCGGCTGTGGGTGGCCGACACCGGGCTGGGCCTTCGCGGTCAACCCGGCCCCGGCACGGGGCTGGTCAATGCCCGCGAGCGGCTGCGCGGCGCCTTCGGCGCCGACGCGACGCTCACGCTCGAGGCGATGCAGCCGCAGGGTGCGCGGGCCGAACTGAGCTTCGGCGCGACATGACCACCGCGCTGATCGCCGACGACGAGCCGTTGCTGCGCGAGCATCTGGCGAGCCACCTGGCGCGCCAGTGGCCCGAGCTGCGCATCGTCGGCGAGGCACGAAACGGCCGCGAGGCGGTGGAGCTGTTCGACCAGTTGCGCCCGGAGGTGGTGTTCCTCGACGTGCACATGCCGGGCATCAGCGGCGTCGACGCGGCGCGCGCGATCGGCGCACTGGCGCAGATCGTGTTCGTCACCGCCTACGAGCAGTACGCGGTGCAGGCTTTCGAGCACGGCGCGATCGACTACGTGGTGAAGCCGCTCGACGAGGTGCGACTCGCGGCCACCGTGCTGCGCCTGAAGGAGCGCCTCGCCGACCGCGCGGCGCGGCGCGGCGACGATGCCCAGCTCGACGCCGCCCTCGACCAGCTGGCGCGCCGGCTGAGCCGCCATCCGTCGGCGGCGCCGCGGCTGCAATGGATTCGTGCGTCGGTGGGCAGCATGGTCAAGCTGATTCCGGTCGACCAGGTGGCCTACCTGCGCTCCGACGAGAAGTACACGTTGGTGGTGTGGGAGGGCGGCGAGGCGCTGATCCGCAAGCCGATCCGCGAACTGGTCGACGAGCTCGACCCCGATCAGTTCGTGCAGGTGCACCGCTCGGTGATCGTCAACCTGCGCCAGGTGGCCCAGGTGACGCGCGGCGCCAACGAGACCGCCGAGGTGCACCTGCGCGGGCGCAACGAGGCGCTGCCGGTCAGCCGCAGCTACCTGCACCTGTTCAGGCAGATGTAGCGCGCAGCGACCTCCGGCTAGTCGAGGTACCGGATGACGATGAACTGCGCGCTGTTCTCGCGCAGCGGCTTGGTGGTCGTGGCGCCCATCGCGGTGGCTGGCCCCGCGTACGCTGCCGCGCTGGTATTGCCGGTCGTCTGAGAGCCGACGACGCGCGACTGGTTGCGCACCTGGATCAGCGCCTGGCCGCCGACCTCGCGCGCCTTCTTCACCATGTCGGACCTCAGACGCGCCATCTGGACGGCGCCACCGGGCCGCTCGTCGTCGATGAGGCCGAGCACCCGGTAGCGCCGCGGCGGGTCGCCCCATTCCCAGATGTCCATGCCGTCCTCGACCGACCGGGTGCCGCCCTTGCCATCGAAGATCGCGTCGCCGCGGGTCTCGAAAGGCTTGTAGGTCGTGGTCGCACAGCCTGTGAGCGCGCCCACCAGCGCCGCCACCAGCCCTGCCGCCAGCACGGCCGCCAGCACGGTCGCGGCCGCGCGGCCGCCGCGCGCCGGGCGCACACCGCCCGCCGCCCATGAGGAGGTCGAGGACACTTTACGTTCCAACGTCTCGGCGACACCCGATTTCGGGGGTGGGATCGACCCGGGGGCCGACGCGCGCACGCTTCAGCCCTCGGCCGATCGGCGCTAGTGTGCGTCACAGCGCCGCGCCGTGTCGGCGGCCACCGGATTTGCATGAGCCGATTTCTGAAGAGTCTGTCCTCGCTGGTGAACGGTGCCGCGGATCGTTCGTCCAGGCGAGCAGCCGGCGAGTCCGATGCCGGCCCGTCGACGCTGACCACGCCGCTGTTCCCGCTGACGGCCAGCGATTCCGAGTTGCCTGCCACGGAGCAACCGGCACCTGGCCTGCAGGCCGACGCGCGCAGCGCCAATGCCGGCGACGGCAGCGGGACCACCGCGCCCGGCATGCTGGCGACCTTGCCCGCGCAGCCGGCTTCCCCCAAGAGCGCGCGCAAGTCGGCGTCGTCGCGCGCGCTGCACGCGGTGACGCGTGCGACCACGCAGATCGCGCTGCCGAGCCATGTCGAGCCCACGCCGCCGCCGAAGATGACCCGCGCCGGTCATCGCTCGGGCGTGGTGCTCACCGAGACCGAGCGGCTGCGCCTGCAGGTCATGCAGGTGCAGCTCAAACTGACCGGCCTTGGTCTGTACGACGGTGCGATCGACGGCATGATGAACCGCGACCTGGTCGAAGGCGTGCGTCACTTCCAGACGCTCAAGGGCATGCGCGACAGCGGTCTGCTGACCGCGGCCACCCTCGGCGCGCTCGGCATTCGCAGCATCGACTGACCGTCGCAGCGCTCGGCCCGCAGGCCGGCGTGCGGTGCATCCGGGCGGTCACTCCCGCCAGAGCCAGGCCGCGCCGCGCACGCCGGACGAATCGCCGTGCAGGCTCGGCACGAGGCGCGTGCGCACCGGCTCGTCGCGCACGCCGCCGGCGAACACCCAGCGCGGCAGCAGCGCCGGCACGTTGGCGTACAGGCGCTCGATGCGCGACAGCCCGCCGCCGAGCACGATGACGTCGGGATCGAGCAGGTTGATCACGTGGGCGAGCGCGCGCGCCAGGCGAGACTCCCAGCGCTGCATGGTCGCCGCGCAGGCCGCGTCGCCCTGTGCGGCGCGCTGCGCGATCTGCTCGGCGCTCAGCGCCGAGCCGTCGACGCGCGCATGGTCGCGCGCGAGCCCGGGGCCGCTGACCACCGTTTCGATGCAGCCCCGCTGGCCGCAGAAGCACGCGTGATCGAGTTCGCCGGCCTCGGCCCACGGCAGCGGGTTGTGTCCCCATTCGCCCGCCAGCCCGTTGGGGCCGTTGAGCACGCGGCCGCGCACGGCGATGCCGGCGCCGACCCCGGTGCCGAGGATGGCGGCGAACACCACGTCGGCGCCCGCACCCGCGCCGTCGGTGGCCTCCGACAGCGCCAGGCAGTTGGCGTCGTTGG
>DATJYZ010000396.1:0-2545 GCA_035499355.1 Burkholderiaceae bacterium
AGCTTGGCGACCATGAAGCCCGAGTTCGACGAGTTGGCGCCGTCGAGCAGGGAGAAGCCGATCACGGCGAACACGTCCTGCACCTGAGGCATGGTTTTCAGCACGGCCTCAACCTGGCGGGCGGTCTCGCTGGTGCGCGACACCGAGGCGCCTTCGGGCAGCTGGATGTTGAGGAAGAACGCGCCCTGATCCTCCTCGGGCAGGAAGGAAGTGGGCGTGATACGGGCCAGGCTGAAGATGCCGCCGCCGATCACGACCACCGCCAGCAGCGACAGGATGGCCATCCGGATCAGCCGCTGGACAATGGCGGCGTAACCGTCACGGGCCCAGTTGATACCCCGCAGCACGGCAGCGATCGGCCCGCGCGTCGGTGCGGAGTGGCGCAGAAAGATCGCGCAGAGCGCGGGCGACAGCGTCAGCGCCACCACCGCCGAGATCAGCATGGCAATCGAGATGGTGGCGGCGAACTGGCGGAACAGCTGGCCCGAGATGCCGGGAATGAACGCCACCGGCACGAATACCGAGAGCAGAACCAGGCTGATGGCGATGATCGGGCCGGTGATCTGCCGCATCGCCTCGATGGTGGCCTCGTGCGGCTCCCACTCGGGATGCTCGTGCATGACGCGCTCGACATTCTCGACCACGACAATGGCGTCGTCGACCACGATGCCGATCGCCAGCACCATGGCGAGCAGCGACACGGTGTTGGCCGAGTAGCCCGCCGCCAGCAGGAACGCGAAGGTGCCGATCAGGCTGACCGGGACGGCGACCGCGGGGATGATGGTGGCGCGCGTGGTGCCGAGGAACAGGAACACGACGATGACGACCAGGACGAAGGCCTCGCCCACCGTCACCAGCACCTCGTGGATCGTGTCGGTCACGAACACCGTGGAGTCGTAGACGACGCGCGCCTTGAGATCCTCGGGGAAGCGGGCCCTGAGCTTGTCGAGGGTGCGGCCGACCGCGGCGGCGGTCGACACGGCGTTGGCGTCGGGCGCGAGATAAAGCGCGATGCCGACGGCCGGCTGGCCGTTGATGCGCGTCTCGGTGTCCTCGTTCTGCGCCCCCATCTCGACCCGCGCGACGTCGCCCACGCGCAGCACCGAGCCGTCGGGATTGGCGCGCAGCACGATCTTGCTGAACTGCTCGGGCGTGGTCAGCGTGCCCTGGGTCTGCACGTTCAGCTGGAACTGCTGGTCGTTGGCGACTGGCCGGGCGCCGATGCGGCCGACCGGCGCCTGCACGTTCTGAGCCTGGATCGCCTGGACGATGTCCGACGCCGAAAGGTTGAGGCTGGCCAGCCGCTGCGCGTCGAACCAGATGCGCATCGAGTAGTTGAGCCTGCCGAACAGCAGCGCCTGGCCGACACCCGGCACGCGCACCAGCTCGTCGAGCACGTTGATGGTGGCGTAGCTGGTGATGAAGACCGGCGAGAGCTTGCCGGTCTCGCTGTAGAGATTCATGAACTGCAGCACGGCGGCAGAGCGCTTGATCACGGTCAGGCCCTGCACCTGCACGGCCTGCGGCAGCTGAGGCAGCGCTGTCTGCACGCGATTGTTGACGTTGACCGTGGCGGTGTCGGGGTTGGTGCCCACGGCGAACGAGACGGTGAGGTTGTAGCTGCCGTCGTTACCGCTGGTCGACTTCATGTAGATCATCCGGTCGACGCCGACGATCTGGGCCTCGAGCGGCTGGGCGACCGCCGCCTCGATCACGGCGGCCGAGGCGCCCGGATAGGTCGCCGACACCTGCACGCGCGGCGGCACGATGTCGGGAAACTGCGCCACTGGAATGCGCAGCATCGAGATGGCGCCGGCGAGCGTGATGACGATGGCGATGACGGCGGCAAGCCGCGGCCGGCGGATGAAGACTTCGGAGATCATCGCCCGCCGCCGCCGCCCGACGGCGGCGCGCCGGCCGACTGGGGTTGCTGGGCGGCCGGACCCGGCGCCACCACCTGGCCCGGGCGGACGCGCTGGATGCCGTCGACGATGACGTTCTCGCCCTCGCTAAGGCCGCTCAGCACGGCGGCGAAGGCGGGCGTCGACTGGCCAAGCTTGACCCGCCGCTGCTGGGCCTTGTTGTCGGCGCCCACGACATAGACGTAGTCGCCCTCCTGGTCCGACAGCACGGCGGCGCGTGGGATGGCAAGTGCCTCGGTCTTCTCGCTGTTCTCGAGGATCACCGTCACCAGCTCGCCGTCGACCAGCGCACGGATGCCGCCGCGGAAACGCGTGAGCCGCGGGTTGGAGATCACCCCGCGCAGGATCATGGTGTCGGTGTTGCCGCCCACGGTGTTGTCGACGAAGTCGAGTGCGCCCGCGTGGTCGTACATCTTTCCGTCGGGCAGGCGGACGCGGATGAGCAGATCGTCCGAGCGGTTCTCGGCGCTCTTGGCCTGAAGATCCATGGCGGTGCGGGTCGGCACCGGGAAGACCACGAACATCGGATCCTGGCTGACGATCGAGACCAGCGTACCGGTGCCAGGGCTTACATAGTTGCCGGGTGTGACCGCAGTGCGGCCGATCTTGCCGTCGATCGGCGC
>DATJYZ010000397.1:0-9935 GCA_035499355.1 Burkholderiaceae bacterium
CGGGGCGTCCGTACCGCAGCAAGGCCGACCTCGCCGAGCGCGACGTGATTCCGACGGGCGTCTACGTGTCGCTGAAGGGACGCATCATCGCCAAGCAGAAGGCCAAAGGGAAGGTTGGCGTGCCATGAGCGTCGTGCAGGCGTTGTTCGTCGCGCTGCTGCTGTTCACTGGAATGGCGACGCATCTCGATGCGTGGGGGCAGGCGGCGTCGGCCCCGGCCGCTGTGTCCGCGGCGTCGGCTCCGGCCGCGCCGCCCGGGCCAGGCACGCAGTACAGCGAGAAGGGCGCCGACACCTGCCTGGGCTGCCACGACGAAGAGGCGGACACTGCCACGTTCTCCACCGCATTGATCTTCAAGACCCGGCACGCCCACCGTGGCAACGCGCACGTCCCGTTCGGCCCCGGCGGCCTGCAGTGCGAGGCCTGTCACGGCCCGGGCGGCCGCCACGCCACCAAGGGCAGCGACAAGAAGGCGACGATCAACAGCTTCAAGTCGACGTCGTTCCTCACGGTGGCCGAGCGCAACGCGGCCTGCCTGCAGTGCCACCAGAACAGCGCGCGCACCGGCTGGCACGCCAGCGGGCACGAGCGCGGCGCGCTCGCCTGTACCGATTGCCACAAGCTGCATGCCGAGCGCGACGCCGTGCTGACCAAGGCCGACCAGCCCGAGGTGTGCTTCAACTGCCACAAGAAGCAGCGCGCTGATTTTCAGAAGGCGTCGACCCACCCGGTGCGCTTCGGCCTGATGCGCTGCGGCGACTGCCACGCCCCGCATGGCGCGCCGAGCAATGCGATGCTGATCAAGCCGACGCTGAACCAGACCTGCTACACCTGCCATGCCGACAAGCGCGGACCGCTGCTGTGGGAGCACGCGCCGGTGTCCGAAGACTGCTCGCTGTGCCACACCGCGCACGGCTCGGTGCGCTCGGCGCTGCTCACCAAGAGCCCGCCGCTGCTGTGCCAGCAGTGCCACAGCCAGGCCGGTCATCCCTCGGTGGCGCGCACCGGCGCGGCGCTGCCGGGCGGCACGGCCGGTGGGCAGATCTATCTGGTGGCCGGCAGCTGCACCAACTGCCATTCGCAGGTGCATGGCTCCAACCATCCGGCCGGCGCCAAGCTGATGCGATGAACACCGCGCCCATCCGCAACACGCCTGGCTGGCCGAGCCAACGACCACGGACGTGACCATGAAAACGTTCAGCTCGCTCCTGCCGCTGGCCGCGCTCGGCGCGTTGTCGAGCGTCGCCGGCGACGCCCTGGCCGTCGACACCTCGCAGTGGAAGTGCGAGAGTTGTCCGTTCGAGAAGGAAGGCCGCAGCGGCTCGGTCGATGTCGGCGTCATCGGGGTGAGCGACGACTCGCAGAAGTTCGGCGACTACACCGGCCTGAACCAGCAGGGCGCGTACCTCGGGCTGAGCGGCAGCGTGCGCTACCGCGGCGAGAACGGCGTCTACGGCAGGCTCGACGCGAACGACCTCGGCCTCGATACGCGCTCGATCTATTTCGACGGCGGCCGCGAGGGCTCGTACACGCTGAAGCTGGGCTATGCCGAGATTCCGCGCTTCTCGGCCGACGGGGCGAAGACACCCTTCCTCGGCGTGGGCGGGTCGAGGCTGACGCTGCCGGGCGGCTTCCCGGCGGCCGACACCGCGTCGATGCCGCTCGCCACCACGCTGCAGCCGGTGGACATCGAGTCGAAGCGGCATCGCTTCGACGCCGGGCTCGGCTGGCTGTTCGGCGAGCAGTGGAGCACGCAGGTCACCTACCGGCACGACGTGCGCGACGGCCTGCAGCGCATCGCAGGCTCCTTCTTCTCGAGCGCGTCGCAGCTGACGATGCCGCTGGACCAGACCACCGATCAGCTCGAGGCCTCGGCGATGTACGCGACGCAGCGGCTGCAGGCGACGGTGGCGTATCAGCTGTCGGTGTTCCGCAACGACGACCCGTCGCTGACGTGGTCCAACCCGTTCATCGCGATCAACGGCGGCGACACCGGGCAGCTTGCGCTGCCGCCGGGCAACCAGTTCCATCAGCTGGTGGGCAGCGTCGGCTACGAGGTCACGCCGACGATCCGCTTCAGCGGCGACATCGCGTTCGGCCGCATGCTGCAGGACGAGTCGTACCTGCCGATCACCGCCAACAGCACGCTGGCCGTGCCGGGATTGCCGGCGCAGTCGCTGGACGGCAAGGCCGACACCTTCAATGCCAGCGCGCGGCTCACCGCCAAGCCGATCGCCGGCCTGAACCTGAGCGCCAGCTACGACCGCAACACGCGCGACAACAAGACCGCGAGCAAGAGCTACCCGGCCGTGTCGACCGACATGTTCCTCGGCACGACCCCGGTCACCAACCAGCCGTTCAGCTTCTTCCAGGATCGTTTCAAGGCTGCCGGCGACTATCGCTGGCCCGCCAACGTGAAGACCTCGGTCGGCGTCGACTGGGACTCCATCGAACGCTCGCTGCAGGAGGTGGTGACCACGCGCGAGACGACGGTGTGGGCCCGCATGGAGGGCCGGGCCTCCGAAAGCGTACAGCTGCAGCTGAAGCTCGCGCACGGGGATCGCAGCGGCACCACCTATGGCATTGCCCAGTGGATCGATCCGCCGCAGAACCCGCTGATGCGCAAGTTCTACCTGGCCGACCGCAAGCGCGACAGCGCCGGAGGGCGCGTCGACTTCACCGTCAAGGAGGGCGTCTCGGTCGGCCTCAACGCGGACTACGCGAAGGACGACTACCACGACACGACGATCGGGCTGACCGCAGCGCGCACCTACAGCGTCGGCGGCGACTTCTCGGCCGCGTTCTCCGATGACACGCAGGTGTACGCGTTTGCGCAGTCCGAGCGCATCCGCTCCGAACAGGCCGGCAGCCAGGTGTTCGCGCAGCCCGACTGGACGGGCCGCAACGACGACAGCATCGATACGGTGGGCTTCGGCGTCAAGCAGCTGGCGATGGGTGGCAAGCTCCAGCTCAACGCCGATGTGGTACACACCCGCATGCACAACGACGTCGCCGTCAACGCGGGAGTGGCCGATCCGCCGTTCCCGACGGCCTCGACGTCGATCGACCGCTTCCGGCTGCGCGCCACCTACCAGCTGCAGAAGAACCTGTCGCTGGTGGGCAGTTGGTGGTGGGAACACTACGACTCGCAGGATTGGCGCCTCGACGGCGTCTATCCGGCCACCGTGTCGAACTTGTTGGTCTTCGGCGATCAGTCGCCGCGCTACAAGGTCAACGTGCTGCAGCTCGGGCTGCGCTATCGGTTCTGACGGCGCGCTCCATGAACGGATCGTTCAGCGTCACCGTCGAAGAGCCGCAGGCCCAGGCGCTGGTGGGCACGGGACCACCGGTGCCGCACTACCTCGAGCAGGTGTACTGGTGGGCCTACGTGCATCCCAACGCGGTGCACGTCTTCGAGCGCGAGTGGCTGGTCAATGCCATCCTGTTCGGCAACTACGGCCGCCTGCGTGATCTGGCGCTCGCCGACCTGGGTGCAGTCGTGCAGGGCCACACGCTGCAGGTGGCCTGCGCCTACGGCAACCTGACGGCCCGCCTGCAGCAGCGGCTTGCGCCCGATGCGCGGCTCGACGTGGTCGACATCCTGCCGATCCAGCTGAAGAACCTGGCCAGCAAACTGCCGCTCGACGAGCGCTTGTGCCTGATGCGCGGCGACTCCGCGGCGCTGGCCTGCGACGACGCGAGCTATGACCAGGTGCTGGTGTTCTTCCTGCTCCACGAGCAGCCGGCTCAAGTGCGCGGCGCCACGCTGGCCGAGGCCATGCGCGTGGTCAAGCCCGGCGGCAAGGTGGTGATCGTCGATTACCACCGGCCGTCGCGCTGGCATCCGATGCGCCCGCTGATGCGGCTGGTGTTTCGCAAGCTCGAGCCGTACGCCATCGACCTCTGGCGGCACGAGATCGCCGACTTCATGCCGGCCGGCAGCGCGCCGTCGTCGCTGTCCAAGCGAACCTACTTTGGCGGTCTGTACCAGAAGCTGGTGCTGATCCGCTGAGCCGACGGCAGGGGCATGGACGTCTTCAAGGCCGATGTGGCGATCGTCGGTGCCGGCGGGGCCGGGCTGCGCGCCGCGATCGCCGTGGCCGAGGCCGATCCGTCGTTGGCGGTGGCGCTGGTGTCCAAGGTCTACCCGATGCGCAGCCACACGGTCGCCGCCGAAGGCGGGGCGGCCGGTGTGACCCAGCCGCACGACAGCCTCGACGCGCACTTCCACGACACGGTGGCCGGTGGCGACTGGCTGTGCGAGCAGGACGTGGTCGACTACTTCGTTGCCCAGGCGCACGAGGAGCTGGTGCAGCTCGAGCACTGGGGTTGCCCGTGGAGCCGCACGCCGGACGGCCGCGCCAACGTGCGCGCGTTCGGCGGCATGAAGATCGAGCGCACGTGGTTCGCCGCCGACAAGACCGGCTTCCACATGCTGCACACGCTGTTCCAGACCTCGATCAAGTACCCGTCGATCCGCCGCTTCGACGAGCACTTCTGCGTCGACCTGGTGGTCGACGACGGCCGTGTGCGGGGCGTGGTGGCGATCGACATCGCCAGCGGCGAGTTCCGCCTGATCCAGGCCAAGGCGGTGGTGATCGCCACCGGTGGTGCCGGGCGCGTGTTCCGTGAGAACACCAACGGCGGCATCGTCACCGGCGACGGCATGGCGCTGGCCTACCGCCACGGCGTGCCGCTGCGCGACATGGAGTTCATGCAGTACCACCCGACCTGCATGCCGGGCACCGGGCTGCTGTTCACCGAGGCGTGCCGCGGCGAGGGTGGCTTCCTGCTCAACAAGGACGGCTACCGCTACCTGCAGGACTACGGGCTCGGGCCCGCCACGCCCCAGCCGCGCAACAAGGCGATGGAGCTCGGGCCGCGCGACCGCCTGAGCCAGGCCTACTGGCACGAGAAGCGCAAGGGCCGCACGATCAGCGGCCCGCACGGCGAGGTGGTGCACCTGGACCTGCGCCACCTCGGCGAGCGCAAGCTGCGCGAGCGGCTGCCGCAGATCTACGAGCTGGCGCTGAATTACCTCGGCGTCGACCCGGCGCGCGAGCCGATTCCGGTGCTGCCCGCGGTGCACTACACGATGGGCGGCATCAGCGCCGACATCCGCACCGCCGCGCCGTTGCCGGGCTTGTACTCGGTGGGCGAGTGCTCGAGCGTGGGCATCCACGGCGCCAACCGGCTGGGCTCGAACTCGCTGACCGAGCTGCTCGTCTTCGGCAAGGTGGCCGGCGTCGAGGCCGCGCGCGATGCGGTGTCGACCCAGCACGGCAACGCATCGGCGCTCGGCATGTTGGCCGATGCGGCGCGCGAACGTGCATTGGCCGCGGTGGCACCGCACGACGGCGGTGACCGGATCGCCACGCTGCGCCGCGAGATGGCGCAGAGCATGGAAGACGGCTGTGGCATCTACCGCAGCGGAACCACGATGCAGGCCACGTGCGACAAGTTGGCCGAGCTGAAGCAGCGCTATCGGCGCGTGCGGGTCGACGACGGCTCCATCGGCTGGAACACCGAACGGCTGCTGGCCCTCGAGCTCGGCTACCAGCTCGACGTGGCGCAGGCCATCGCGCATTCGGCGCTGCAGCGCAAGGAGTCGCGCGGCTCGCACCAGCGCCTCGACGGCTACGAGCAGCGCGACGACGTCAACTACCTGCAGCACAGCCTGGCGACCTACCAGGGCGACGACGCGCCGCGCATCGGCTACGGGCCGGTGAAGATCACGCACCTGCCGCCGGGCATCCGCGCCTACGGGGAAGCCGGCGAGCACTACGATGCCGTCAGCCACGCCGAGGAGGGTGCACGTGCCTGACGCGGTGAAGTCGGTCGAGCTCGAGGTGCTGCGCTACCGCCCGGAGCAGGAAGACGCGCCGGTGTGGCAACGCTACGTGGTGCCGTACAGCCACGACATGTCGGTGCTGCAGGCCCTGCAGCACGTGAAGGACGAGCTCGACGGCAGCTTGAGTTTTCGCTGGTCGTGTCGCATGGCCATCTGCGGCAGCTGCGGCATGATGATCAACGGCAAGCCGGCGCTGTCGTGCGAGACCTTCGTGCGCGACCTGCTGCCGGGCCCGCTGCGCATCGAGGCGCTGGCGCACCTGCCGATCGAGCGCGACCTGATCGTCAGCGTCGATGGCTTCGTCAAGAAGCTCGAAGGCATCAAGCCGTATCTCATCCCGAAAGAACCGCGCACGCTGGCGCAGGGTGAGTACCTGCAGACGCCCGAGCAGCTGGAGCGCATCGAGTCGTTCAGCTCGTGCATCAACTGCATGCTGTGCTACGCCGCGTGCCCGCAGTTCGGACTCGACCCCGACTTCATCGGCCCCGGCGTGCTCGCGCTGCTGCACCGCTACAACGACGACTCGCGCGACGGCGGCCGCGCACAACGCATGCCTGTGCTCAACGCGGAAGAGGGCGTCTGGAGCTGCACCGCGGTGGGCTATTGCTCCGAGGTGTGCCCCAAGCACGTCGACCCGGCCAACGCGGTGAACCAGAACAAGGTCAACAGCGCGAAGGACTACTTCCTGCGCTTCCTGCAGCCCAAGGGGGCGACGCGATGAGCCACGGCAGGCCGACCACGCGAGGCCCCTACGTGCGGCCGATGCGCGGCTGGTGGCGGCGCGACCCGTTCTTCGTGCGCTACATGGTGCGCGAGGCCACTGCGTTGGCGGTGCTCGTCTACGCGATCGTGCTGACGGTCGGCGTCGTCCGGCTGGCGCAGGGCGAGGCCGCCTTCAACGGCTGGCTGCACGCGCTGCGGTCGCCCGTGTCGCTGGCGCTGCACGCGGTGCTGCTGGTGTCGATGATCGTGCACGCGTACAGCTGGTTCGAGATCATGCCCAAGACGATGCCGATCATCGTCGTCGGCGGCCGTCGCCTCGCCGCGCGGACGATCCAGCGGGCCGGCTGGGCGGCGACGGTGGTGGTGACGGTGCTGGTGTTCGCGCTCGCGCTGTGGGCCCGCGGATGAAGCGCTCGAACGCCCCGATCTTCTGGCTGCTGTTCGGCGCCGGCGGCATGCTGTCGGCGCTGCTCGGCACCGTGCTGGTGTTCATCACCGGGCTCGTCGCACCGACGGGCTTCACGCTGGGCAGCGACTGGATGACCTATCCGCGCACGCTGGCCTTCGCGCAGCACTGGCTCGGCAAGGGCTTCTTGTTCGTCGTGATCGCGCTGTTCGCATGGCACGCGATGCATCGCTTGTTCCACAGCCTGCACGATGTGGGCGTGCACACCGGCGCGATCGCCAAGCTCGTCTGCTACGGCGGCGCCGCGCTGATCACGCTGGTGGCCGCGGCGGCGCTGCTCGCGATCGGCTTCTGACCGCCCGCTAAAATCCGCGCTCGATCGGTATCCGAAGAGGCCGCATCCGGCGAGCGCGCGGGGCGGAAGAGAGCGCACATGGCCGGACATTCCAAGTGGGCCAACATCCAGCATCGCAAGGGCCGGCAGGACGAAAAGCGCGGCAAGGCGTGGACGCGCGTCATCCGCGAGATCATGGTCGCTGCCCGCGCCGGCGGCGGCGACCCGGCCGGCAACCCGCGGCTGCGGCTGGCGATCGAAAAAGCCAAGGCCGTCAACCTGCCTGCCGACACGATCAAGCGCAACATCGACAAGGCCACCGGCAACCTCGAAGGCGTCAACTACGAGGAGATCCGCTACGAGGGCTACGGCATCGGCGGCGCCGCGATCATCGTCGACTGCATGACCGACAACCGCGTGCGCACGGTGGCCGAGGTGCGGCACGCGTTCTCCAAGCACGGCGGCAACCTCGGCACCGAAGGCTCGGTGGCGTTCCAGTTCAAGCACTGCGGGCAGTTCGTGTTCGCGCCGGGCACCAGCGAAGACCGGGTGATGGAGGTCGCGCTCGACGCCGGCGCCGACGACGTGATCACCGGCGATGACGGCGCGATCGAGGTGCTCACCGCGCCGGCGGACTTCGAGGCCGTGCAACAGGCGCTGGCCAAGGCCGGACTGAAGCCCGACCTGGCCGAGGTCACCTGGCGTGCCGAGAATCCGGTCGAGCTCGCCGGCGACGACGCGCAGCGCATGCAGAAGCTGCTCGACGTGCTCGAGGACCTCGACGACACGCAGGCCGTCTACCACAACGCGGTGCTCGAATGACTCCCCGGCTCACTTCGTTCGCTGCCCCCCGTGGGGGCGTTCGCGCCCTGCGGTCGGCCGGGCGGGCGCTGTCTTGAAGGTCCTCGTCATCGGCGGCGGCGGCCGCGAGCACGCGCTGGCCTGGAAGCTGGCGCAGAGCCCCAGGCTGCAGTGCGTGTACGTGGCGCCGGGCAACGGCGGCACCGCCGGCGACCCGCGGCTGGAGAACGTGGCGATCACCGACCCCCAGGCGCTGGCCGAGTTCGCGCTGCGCGAGAAGGTGGTGCTCACCGTGGTCGGCCCCGAGGCGCCGCTGGCCGCCGGGGTGGTGGACCTGTTCAGGCAGCGCGGCTTGCGCATCTTCGGGCCCACGCGCGCGGCCGCGCAGCTCGAAAGCTCGAAGGCCTACTCCAAGGCCTTCATGCAGCGCCACGGCATTCCCACCGCGCGCTACGCCACGTTCGGCGACGCGGCGGCGGCACACGCGTACGTCGAGGCGCAGGGCGCGCCGATCGTCGTCAAGACCGACGGCCTGGCGGCGGGCAAGGGCGTGGTGGTGGCGATGTCGCTGCCACAGGCCCATCTGGCGGTCGACACCATGCTCGACGGCAGCACGCTCGGCGTGCAGCACAACGACGAGGGTGCGCGCGTGGTGATCGAGGAGTACCTGGCCGGCGAGGAGGCGAGCTTCATCGTCATGGTCGACGGCGAGCACGTGCTGCCGCTGGCCACCAGCCAGGACCACAAGCGCCTGCGCGACCACGACGAAGGGCCCAACACCGGCGGCATGGGTGCGTACTCGCCGGCGCCGGTGATCACGCCGAACCTGCATGCCAGGGTGATGAACGAGATCATCAAGCCCACGGTGGCCGGCATGAAGCGCGACGGCATCGTCTTCACCGGCTTTCTCTACGCGGGCCTGATGATCGATGCGCAGGGGCGGCCGTCGACGCTGGAGTTCAACACGCGCCTGGGCGACCCCGAGACGCAGCCGATCCTGATGCGCCTGAAGAGCGACCTGTTCGATGCGCTGATGCACGCCACCGACGGCACGCTCGACCAGGTGGAACTGCAGTGGGACCGCAACGTCGCGCTCGGCGTCGTGATGGCCGCGGCCGGCTATCCCGAGAGCCCGCAGAAAGGCGCGCTGATCACAGGCCTGCCGGCCACCAGCGGCGACCTGATGGTGTTCCACGCCGGCACCGCGCGCGAGGGCGAGCGTTTGAGCGTCAGCGGCGGACGCGTGCTGTGCGTCACCGCGCTGGCGGCCACGGTCAAGGGCGCGCAGCAGCGCGCCTACGAAGGCGTCGACAGCATCCGCTTCGAGGGCGCGCAGCATCGACGCGACATCGGCCACCGTGCCGTGCGCCGCTGACGCGCCGCGCGCGCCGGCAGCCGCGCCGCGTGCGGTCACCGAACGGCCGGTGCGCCTGGGCGCTGGCAGCGCGCCGGCGCGCGCCCTGCTGCGCGTGGCGGGCTGGCGCGTCGCGTTCGACGGCCTGCCCGCGCGCCAGGGCGTGGTGATCGTCTATCCGCACACCTCGAACTGGGACTTCGTGGTCGGAATACTGGCGAAGTGGAGCATCGGCATCCCGGTGCACTTCTGGGGCAAGGCCTCGCTGTTCGACATCCCGCTGTTCGGCCGCTGGCTCCGCTGGCTGGGCGGCGTTGCGGTGGACCGCACGTCGCCGCAGGGCGCGGTGGCCGCGATGGTGCAGCGGCTGCGCGACGCACGGGCGCGCGACGAGTTCTTCTGGCTCGCGCTCGCGCCCGAAGGCACCCGGCGCCGCGGCGCGGGCTTGCGCAGCGGCTTCTACCAC
>DATJYZ010000398.1:0-6437 GCA_035499355.1 Burkholderiaceae bacterium
CGCTGGTGCCCTACGTGGTGTATCGCGCCGAGCAGGGCGACTTCAGCTTCGTGCTCAACTTCGTGCAGCTGATGCAGGCCTCGGGCGACGACATGGCCGACGCGATGTACCTCACCGTGGTCTGCGCCGAACACGGCGACACGCCGCAGAGCGCGCTGCGCTTTCCGGGGCTGCTGAAGCGCCTGGCCGAGGAAGGCATGAGCGACGCCAAGGAATTGCTCGCCACCTGCCGCGACTGGAAGATCCGCCTGCTCGACAAGGCGCTGCTCAAGCCGGTGCACTCCGACATCCCGACGTTGCTGCTGTCGGGGCGCTTCGATCCGATCACGCCGCCGGAGATGGCCGACCGCGTGGCCGCCACGCTGAGCCGGGCCCAGCGCGTCACCTTCGCCGGCGGCACGCACGGCCAGGCCTTCACGGTGCCGTGCGCCAACCAGTTGATCTCGCAGTTCCTCGACGCGCCGACGCGGCGCCCCGACAGCGCCTGCGCGCAGGAGGCGACCCCGGCGTTCTACACCCCGGAGCAGTTGCTGCGCCTGCCGGCGCGGCTGCCGGGCAGTGCCAGCATCCAGGACCACATGCAGGCGCTGGCCGTGCCCGGCATGGCGGTGGGCGTGGCGCTGGCCCTGCTGTTCAGCGCCGTGCCCGTGTACAGCGTGACCGAGGTCGTGCGCGTGTTCCGCCGCCGTCGCAGCGAGCCGCCCGAGGGCTGGCGCGGCCGCCTGATCGGCGCGGCGCCGTGGGTGCCGGTGCTCGGCGGCTTCCTGCTGGCGGCGTTCCTGTTCGCGGTGGCCGCCAGCATCAACAACGCGATCGACCGCAACCAGTTCCTGCTGCTGGTGGGCGTGGTGCCGTCGTGGGTGAAGTCGCTCACCTGGGGCCTGGCGCCGTTCGTCGCCGCGATGCTGATGATGACGATCGCGCTGCGCCTGCTGTGGCTGCACCGCGCACGCAGCATCGCCGGCCGCGTGTACTACACGCTGCTGGTGCTGGCGGGCTGGTCGGTGTGCGCGGCGCTGTTCAAGACCGGGCTGTTCGGTCTGTAGCGGCGCCGCGGTCGGCGGTCCACTCGTACTTCACGTCGGCCAGCTGCCAGTGCGGCTCGAAGCCGTGCGCCACCGCGACGACGCGACGACGCCGTGCCGCTCGTAGAAGCGGCAGGCGATCACGTTGCGCGCGAAGGTGTAGAGCCACAGGCTGCCCCCGGACTGCGCCTGCGCCCAAGCGAGCAGCGTCGAGCCGATGCCGCGGCGCTGCAGGCCCACGCGCACGTGCAGCTGCGCGACCGACTCGCGCGACGCCGCGACAAAGCCCGCCAGTCGATCGCCGGCGAACGCGAGCTGCACGTCGTGGTGCGGCAGCACCGTGGCCTGAAAGTAGTGCTCCTGCTCGGCGATGGGGTGCGGGTCGACGATGCCGACGCCGCCTTCGAAGGCCTCGCGCCACAGGCGCACCAGCTCGCGCAGATGCTCGTCCCGGTAGGGCCGCAGATCGACCGGCGTGCGCGCGTTCACGCCATCGCACCCCGCGCGAGAAACGGCGCACTCACCGCTTTGGCTTGGCCTGGCGCTCGAACTTCTGCCAGTAGCGGAACGGCTCTTCGTGCACCTCGAGATCGAGCTCCGAGACGCGGCTTTGCAGGCGCTCCTGCACGTCGGCCACCGCCTTGTTGTAGACCAGCGGCGCGATCTCTTCGAGGAAGTAGCCGAGCAGGCCACCGGCGGCGACGTTGCCGATCTTCTCCTCCATGTTCTCGCGGAAGTAGCGCTCGATCGATGCGATCGCCAGCGCGCGCTCGTCCTTGGGCAACTCGATGCTCATGCGCCCTCCTGCGCGTCGGTCGTGGCGGCGAGCGCGAGTGCGCTCACGGCAGCGTCACGCCCACCGCGGCGGCCGCGGCGCGCACCGGCGCCGGCCAGTTGATCATGCCGGGGTCCTGGCCGCTGGCCATGCCCATCAGGTACGCGGGCTCGGCGCTCACGTTGCGAAAGCCCCGCGAGACGCCGGGCGGGATGCTGACGGTGTCCCACGGCTCCAGCACGAGGCTGCGCCGACCCTCCGGGCCCCAGAAGACCTCCCAGCGCCCGGTGAGCGCGACGAACACTTCTTGCGTCAGGTGGTTGTGCAGCGGCGCCGACTTGCCCGGCTCGCAGTGCACGATGTTGAGGTGGAAGCCCTCGGCGGCGAGCGGCGCGCCGGGCTGGAAACCGAGCACCCGGTAAGTGGTGCGCTCGCAGCCGGGGATCGCCGAATCGACGTAGTCGGGCGTGGGCTCGAGCCGGCGAAAGCGCGCCACGCGCGCCTCCATCTCGGCGACCGTGGGGTCGGCGTCGGTGATGGGCGCCCGCGCGGGCGCTGCGTGGCTGGTCATCGGCATCTCCTCGGGCTTGAACACCACCGTGAAACGCTCGCACACCACCGGCATGTCGGGCGCGGGCACGCGGCCGATGCGCCGGCACTCGCGCGCGAAGAACGCCTCGTGGGCACGGCGCCAGTAGTGCAACGAGCCGTCGCCCTCGCCCTCGGTGGCCGCGAACTCGGCCGACACATCGCCGAACGGCACGATGTCGACGCGCTGCGTCTCGATCACGCACAGCGCATTGCCGGCGTAGTCGGTGACGATGCTGAGGTCGCCCGGCTTCGGCAGCGGCTTGCCTTCGACCTCGTGCGACCACACCAGCCCCGCGGTGGCGCGCTTGCGGCCTTGCAGCACCAGCGCCGCGAGCTCGTTGGCGCTCGGCTCGTTGTCGTCGAAGTGAAACGCCTCCAGGAAGCGCGGCGTCGGATCGCTGGCTCGCGTGGCCGCGAACGCGGCCCAGAACTCGGCGTGGCGGGGTGGCATGCGCGGCGGCGGCACGGTTGTCCTTCAGGCGTGAACGGAAGTGCGGCGTGATGACGAGCTCGCGCGGCATGGGCTGCACCTGCAGGCAGTTGCGTGCGGTGGAGAGCCGCGCGATCAGGCCCGGTTGCGCGATGCCTCCCAGTGCGACACGACGACGAGGACGCCGATCGAGGCGGCCACCGCAACAAGAACCGCTGTCGGCGACCATGGGCGCCACCACACGGCGAGCAGGGCCGGCACCACGGCGACCAGGAAGCTGGCCACGAGGACCGTCCATGCGAGCGGGTGCGCGAAGTTGATCGTCCAACCCATCCAGCGTCGGCGCTTGGGAACGATGACGCGCGGATCCTCGGCACAGCGATAGACGAGACCCCAATTGCCGGGCCGTGACCAGAGTTCGTCGAGCGATTCGCGGTTCATGGCTCGTGCGCGGTGGGGCCGTGGTCGGGCGATCTTCTAGCGCAGAACGTGGGGCGAGTGCGGACCCAGCAGCGCGCATGCCTGCGTGACCATGCGCTCGATGATCTGCGCCGCAGGCGGCGCGTCGTGAATGATCCCCGAGACCTCGCCCATCAGCACGCCCGAATTGTCGGCGTCGCCTGCTTCGAAGTTGCGCCTGAAGCGTTCGTGCTCGACGTCGATCGCCTGCTCCAGTTCGTGCTCGCGCCCGTGCCAGCGGGCGACGAAGCCGTTCTTCATGACGCGCACGACGAATTCCGGGTTGGGCCAGTGGCGCTTGCGGACCACGTCGACCGCGCGCGACTTCACGGTGGCGTCGCCGTCGGCGCGGATGATCGCCTGGCGAAACCCCTCCGGCGTCTCCGACTCCCGGGTCGCGACGAAGCGCGTTCCGACCAGAACGCCGTGCGCCCCGAGCATGAGCGCCGCGGCGAGCCCGCGACCATCTCCCACGCCGCCCGCGGCGACCAGCACGGTGTCGGGCGAGTGCGTTGCCAGATAGTCGGCGGCCTCGGGCACGAGCGTGAACAGGCCCCGGTAGCCGCTGTGACCGCCCGCCTCGCACCCCTCGGCCACGATGATGTCGGCGCCAACCTCGACGGCTTCGCGCAGGTACCGCATGCCCTGCACCTGACAGATCAGCGGCACGCCGTGCGCCTTGATGCGCGACGCATGCGGTTCGAGCTCTCCGAAAGAAAGCATCATCGCAGCGGGCCGCCGGGCCAGCGCCTGGTCGAGCAGCGCTGGCTGCCTGGCCATCGACCAGGTGATGAACCCGCAGCCGACCCGCGCGTTGCCGGCGGCAGCGAACTGCGCCTGGAGCCAGTCGGCGTCGCCATAGCCGCCGCCGATGAGGCCGAGCCCCCCTGCTTCGGACACGGCAGCGGCGAGCCTGCCGCCCGCCATCACGTTCATCGGCGCCAGGACGATGGGGTGCTCGATCCGGAGCTTCTCGGTGAGCCTTGTCTTCAATCGCATGGCATCCCCCAGCGCAGCCGACTCGCGCCCGCGATCACTCGCCCGGAGGCACCGTGCTTTCGCCGTCGTAGTAGTCGACCGCCGAGGCCGTGCGGTGCAGCCCTCGCAGGCGCGGAGCGCCGGGCGCATCGGCGAACACGCCGACCTTGCCCGAGTCGGGGTACTCGCAGACCTCCACCTGGGCCACGTTCGACAACGAGAGGTAGCGCATCGTCGTGCTGCCGGTGTTGATGATCTGGTGCGCCACGTCGGCGCCCCCGGTGGGGCACGCGATCACGTCGTGCTTGCGGATGCGGTACTTCTGGCTGCCGAAGCGCAACTCGCCTTCGCCCTCCAGGATGAGGAACATCTCTTCCTCGGCACGGTGGGCGTGGAACGGGCACTGGGATTTCCCCGGTGGCAGCACGGTCAGGTTGTACCCAAGCTGGCGCGCGCCGATGGACGCGCTGAAGCGCGCGCGCTTCGAGGTGTAGTAGCCGTTGTCTTCGACGTCGTCGAACTCCACGTCGTCGAGATTCACGAAGGGCTTGGGCATGGGCTCCTCGCACGGTCGGGTGCCGCGACGGATCGGGCGACTGGCCCGTAGCGCGATCGTAGCAAGGGCGGCGTGCGGTCAAGCCTCAGGCTTGTGGCAAACAGCCTCGACATTGTGTCCGTCGGGACCGATGACGAACGCACCGTAGTAGTTCGGGTGGTAGTGCGGGCGCAGACCAGGCGCTCCGTTGTCCTTGCCGCCTGCGGCGAGCGCCGCCTTGTAGAACGCGTCGACTTCGGCGCGATTGGCGGCGACCAAGGCGATGTGCAGATGGGCCGGAGGCTCCTGCGTCTCGTGCAGCCACAGCGATGGCTTGTTGTGCTGGCCAATGCCGACCCCGTACGGGCCCTCCATCACGAGGCCAACTTTCAGCGGCGCGAGCGCCTGCAGGAAGAACGCCTTGCTGTCGGCCAGGTTGGAGACGCCGAAACCCACGTGATCGAACATGTGCTTCTCCGTGCGCGATGCAGGATTAGACCTCGCCGAGGAACCGAGAGGATCAAGGGGTCGTCCAACGCTACTTGCGGCACCACTGCTGTTCGCAGGGTACACCGTCGTTGTCTCCGTCCATCTTCACTCCAGGACAGTTGCGCAGAAAGAAAGTCGCCTCTTCGCAGGAGGTCATCTGCGAACAGCGAGTGCGACCGTCGCATCGGAAGGTGGCTGATTGAGCAGGTGTGGCAGTGGCAGCGGGCAAGACAGAGCCGCTTGGCTCATGCAACACAGCGGGCGCTGCCGAAGGCGACCTGAGGTGCTGGTATCCCTGCCAGCCAAGGATGCCGATGATGACCAGAAGTACGAGGTTTCGCATCTCAGGAGACTGGCGGTCTATCGCCTTTTTAGGTGGCGCGCTTGCCGACGCTGACGTTCCTGGCCAAGGTCTTGAACCGCACGCCATTGCTTTGCACGACCGTGATCGTTGTGTGACCGGTCTTGCTGACCTTGAGGTCACTGACGGTGCCGGACTTGCCGACGTGAGTGCCGTCGATGACCGCGCAGTGGTCACCTTCCTTGAGTTTCACTGGAGGCATGGACGTTGCGCCGGATGGTTGGGTGGCATTCACGGAAAGCTCGGGGCATCCGACTGGACGAGCACGACTACGCCTCGTTATAGGCTCTCTCGAGCTCGACCACGTCGAGCTTCACCATCGTCATCATGGCTTCCATCACGGCCTTCACCTTCCTGGGGTCCTTGTCACCGATAAGCTCGGTGAATCGTCTCGGGACGATCTGCCAGGAGAGACCGAACGGGTCCTTGATCCAACCGCATTGCGTGGGCTTCGCTCCGGCTTTCACGAGCTTGTCCCAGTAGTCATCGACTTCATCCTGATCCGCGCAGTCCACGTAGAGGGAGACCCCCTCGGAGAAGCTGAAGTACGGACCTCCGTTGTACCCCATGAAGCGTTGACCACCGACGACGAACTCGGCGGAGCTGATGGGACCGTCCTCGCCCGTGCGGGCGACGTTGCGTACCTCGGAGCCCGGGAACGTCGCGGTGTAGAGCTCGATCGCCGCTTCGAGCTGGTCGTTGAACATGATGAAAGGCGTCACTTTGTTCATGGGAGTGTCTCCTCTGTGAAGGCGATGCTCTTCTGCGCCCGACGTTGAGTCAAGCCGCGTGCG
>DATJYZ010000399.1:0-3024 GCA_035499355.1 Burkholderiaceae bacterium
AGACCACGCGCGACGACACGATCTTCGCGATCGGCGATTGCGCCGCCGCACCGTGGCTGGGTCACAGCGGCAACGTGCCGCCGCGTGCGCAGGCCGCGCACCAGCAGGCGTCGCACCTGGCCAAGCAGCTGCCGCGCCACCTGAAGGGGCTGCCGCTGAAGCCCTGGAAGTACCGCGACTTCGGCTCGCTGGTGTCGCTCGGCGAGCACTCGACGGTCGGCAACCTGATGGGCTCGCTGGTGGGCGGCAACCTGTGGGTCGAAGGCCTGTTCGCGCGCGCGATGTACCTATCGCTGTACAAGCTGCACGAACTCGCCATCCACGGCTGGTGGCGCACATCGCTGGGCACCGCGTCGCGCCTGCTGACGAGCAGGACGGAGCCGCGCGTCAAGCTGCACTAGCAGCCGACGATCTTGAACTCGACGCGGCGGTCGAGCGCGTCGGTGACGTCGTCGGTGCCGGTGCCGATGATGTTCTCGCGCCAACCCATGCCGCTGGCCCTGGTGCGGGTGGCCAGTTCGGCGGCGTCGGCGTCGAGCTTCTGCTTGATCACGGTCGCGCGGGCCTGCGACAGGCGGTCGTTGGTCTGCTCGCTGCCGGTGCGGCTGGTGTGGCCGACGATGTTCATGCACACCTTGGCGGTGGCGGCCTGGCGCGCGATCTGGCGCAGCCAGATCGGGTACGGGCCGCTGACCTTGGGGTCCGACCAGAACTCGGTGCTGCCCGGGTTGAAGAGGAACTTCACGCCGAGGTTGCGCTGCTGCAGACCGAACGCCACCACGCGGCCGAAGGCCTGCTCGGCGTCGGCGGTGCGACCGAGCTTCCAGCTCGCCAGGTAGACGCCGTTGAGCGCGCGCAGCTGCTCGCCCGCCGGCGTCGACAACGCATTGCGGTACAGGCCGAGCGCGTCCTGGTACTGGTTGGAGTTGTAGGCGCTGTTGCCGTCGTTGATGAGCGCCGACGCGCCGAGGCGATCGAGGTAGTAGGCATCGGCGGGCTGCCCCGGCGGCGTCTGCGCGGTGCGGATGTAGCCGTCGACCACGCCGTCTTTCAGCAGCACCGGGCTGTCCTGGAAGTACGCGGTCGGGCTGGTGTCGAGGCCATCGTCGCGCGCCAGCGCGCTCGCCTGTGCGAGCACCGTGCGCGTCGACAGATCGACCAGCGCCAGATTGATCTGGAACGGCCGCCGCGCGCTGCTGGCACCGCTGCCCGCCGCGCTGCGCACCATCGTGCCGGTGATCAGGTATTGCGAACGCGCCAGGTTGGCGCTCTGGAACGGCAACAGCTCGATCTGCTCGTAGCGCGCCAGCCGCTCGGCCACCTTTTGCTCGAGCTGGCGCGTCACGCGCGTCTGCTGGCCCGAGGCAGCGTCGATCATCGGGTCGATCACCAACGCCTTCTTGCTGACCTTGGCCTCGACCTTGGCGAGAAAGGCCGGCAGCTTCTGCGTCTGCGCCACCAGCCCGTCGGTGGCCTGCGCGACGGCGTCGTCGAACGACAGTTCGTTGGTGAGCACCGTCGGCCCGGTGCTCTGGCAGCCGGCACCGCCGAGCATGAGCAGCGCGGCGGCCACCGCGAGCCATTGCAGCACCGTCCGCGCGATCGGCCGTTCGACGAGGTTCATTTGCGGCACTCCCCCTTCAGCATCGCCTGGTCCTGCGCGCTCAGCTCCTCGCCGAGCGACGCGCGGGTAATGATCTCCGTGCAGCGTGGGTTTGGCGAGTTCTTTTTAGGGGCCGGCCGCGCCGCGGCCGCAGGCCGCGGCGTCGTGGGTGGCTCGGCGACCGCCGGCTCGGTCGTCGGCGCCGCCGCGGGGCTGCTGGTGATCGCCGGCTCGGGGACCAGCGTGGCGGTCGCAGCCGGTGCGACGTCGGGGCTGGTCGTTGCCGTGGCGGGCGCATCGCCGTGCCCTTCGTTGGCCGGCACCGGCAACGGCTCCTCGCGTGGCCGCGCCTCGCCCGCAGGCGAGTCGGAGCGCGGCGCCGGCAGGCTCCACCACGCCAGGCCCACCGCGCCGACAAGCGCGACCGCGGCCACCAGCAGCCATGCGCGTCCGCGGCGGCGGATCGGCTGCGCAGTCGCCTGCGGCGGCACACCCAGGCGCGAGCGCGGCGGCACCGATCTCGGGGGGGTCGAGGGCGGTGCCGACTTCGGCACCGACGGCACCGAGGGCCGTGGCGCGACGGTCGACTCGGCGCGCACGATCACGGTTTCGTCGAGCGGTTGCGGCGCCGTGGGAATGCGGTCGGCCTTGCGTGTGCGCGCGCGCCGCTCCTCCAGGCCGATCTCGTCGCGCAGCTCGATCGCACTTTGCGGCCGCGCCTCGGGACGCACCGCCAGCGCGTGGTCGATCGCGCGCAGGAAGCGGTCGCTGTAGCGGCCCGCCGCGACGGTGGCCAACGGCACCATGGTGTCGTTGACCAGGCGCGCCACCGACTCCGGCGGCGTGCGGCCGGTGATCGCGTAGTGCACCACCGAGCCGAGCGCGTAGAGATCGGTCCACGGCCCCTGCTTCATCGTCGGCATCTCGGCGTATTGCTCGACCGGTGCGTAGCCCGGCTTCAGGAACGCGGTCAGCGCGTGTGTCGCGTCGCCGATCACGCGCCGCGCGGCGCCGAAGTCCAGCAGCAGCGGCGTGCCGTTGTCGAGCAGCAGGATGTTGTCGGGTGCGATGTCGCGGTGATAGCAGTGGCCGCCGTGCATGACATCGAGCGCGTCGAGCAGCTGGCCCAGTTGCCGCCGCAGCCAGCCCTCCTCGGGCGGCGCGTCGAGCGCGTTGAGCGCCTTCTTCAGCGTGGTGCCCTGGTAGTACGGCATCACCATGTAGGCCGTGCCGTTGGCTTCCCAGAAGCGGTACACCTTGAGCAGCGACGGGTGGTCGAAACTGGCCAGCAGCTGCGCCTCGTTGACGAAGCTGCGCAGCCCGAGCGCGAAGGTCTCGGTCGACTTGTCGGTGCGCGGCATCACCAGCGAGCCGTGGGTGCGCGCTGCCAGCGTCGCCGGCATGTACTCCTTGATCGCCAC
>DATJYZ010000400.1:0-6547 GCA_035499355.1 Burkholderiaceae bacterium
CGATCGTGCTGTGCTGAGGCTGTTGAACTTCGTGCTGTGCCTGGCGATGCTCGGCCTCGCCACGCTGCAGATCGCCCGGCCCGACTGGTGGCTGTGGATCGGCTTCTTCCTGGTACCGGCGTTCTGGGCCTTCGTCGCCGGCTTCCGCCACCGGGCCTTCCGCGCGGTGCGCTGGCTCGGCTGGCTGTGGGGCTGCGTGGCGCTGTGGATCGTGCTGCTGTGGCGGCATTGGCCGCAGACACCCGGCTTCTGGCAACGCGACGTCTGGCTGCACGACATCGAGGCCCGCTCGGGCCTCGCGCTGATCGCAGCACTGGTCGTGCTGGCGGTGGCGCTGTACACCGCGTACCACAAGCGCTGACGCGCGGCGCCGCCTTCGTGGGCCCGGGCCTGTAGAGTGTCCGGCATGGTGTCGCCGCAACTCCCCGCCGACGCCGTCACCGCCGCGGCGCGGCAGCCGATCGCATTCTGGGAGGCCTTCCGCTTCTGGCTCAAGCTCGGCTTCATCAGCTTCGGCGGCCCGGCCGGACAGATCGCGATCATGCATGCCGAGTTGGTGGAGCGCAGGCGCTGGATCAGCGAGCGACGCTTCCTGCATGCGTTGAACTACTGCATGGTGCTGCCCGGTCCCGAGGCGCAGCAGCTGGCCACTTACATCGGCTGGCTGATGCATCGCACGGGAGGCGGCATCGTGGCGGGCGGCCTGTTCGTGCTGCCGTCCCTGTTCATCCTGATCGCGCTGTCGTGGGTCTACATGGCGTTCGGCACGCAGCCGCTCGTGGCGGGGCTGTTCTACGGCATCAAGCCCGCGGTCACAGCGATCGTGGTCCATGCCGCGCACCGCATCGGCTCGCGCGCGCTGAAGAACGGTTGGTTGTTGGCGGTCGCCGCCGCCGCGTTCGTCGCGATCTTCGCGCTGGAGACACCGTTCCCGTTGATCGTGCTCGGCGCGGCCCTCATCGGCCTTGTCGGCGGCCGCATCGCACCGGCGCGCTTCCACACCGGCGGCGGGAATGCGGCCCGGAAGGACCCGCATGAGCCCGCGCTGATCGACGACGACACACCCACGCCAGCGCACGCGCGCTACAGCGGGACCCGGCTGGCGCTGGTGATTGCGGCCGGCCTCTCGCTGTGGGCCATGCCGCTGGCGCTCGTCACGGCGCTGCAGAGCTGGCACGGTACGCTGCCGCAGATGGGTTGGTTCTTCACCAAGGCCGCGCTGCTCACGTTCGGCGGCGCGTATGCCGTGTTGCCGTACGTCTACCAGGGTGCGGTCGAGCAGCAGGGCTGGCTCACAGGCGCGCAGATGATCGATGGCCTCGCGCTCGGCGAGACCACGCCGGGCCCGCTAATCATGGTGGTCGCATTCGTCGGCTTCGTCGGCGGCTGGCAGGCGAACGACCTCGCGTCCTGGCTCGGACCCGATCATCGTTTCGCCGCGGGTGCGATGGCGGCGGCGCTGGTGACCTGGTTCACCTTCCTTCCGTCGTTCGTGTTCATCCTCGCCGGCGGCCCGCTGGTCGAGGCGACGCACGACGACCTGAAGTTCACCGCGCCGCTGACGGCGATCACCGCGGCGGTGGTCGGCGTGATCGTCAACCTGGCGCTGTTCTTCGGCGGACATGTGCTGTGGCCGCGGGGCACGGAAGGTCCGTTCGAATGGCCCGCCGCGCTGATTGCCGTTGCGGCCGCGATCGCGTTGTGGCGCTTCAAGCGGGGCGTCGTCGAAGTGATCGTCGGCTGCGCGCTGGTGGGCCTGGCCATTCACTGGCTGCGTCATCCGACCGCCAGTGCACCGCTGTGACCGGGCCGCAGCCCGGCCGGCCCGATCAGCGCTCCATCACCTTCACCCAGCGCAGCTCGATGGTGTCGTTGGGCCACATCGGCGCCGACACGTTCTTCTGCATCGCCCAGTTGAGGTTGCGGCGGTACAGCGGCAGGTACGGCAGGTCGTCGTGCAGCATGCGCAGCGCCACGCCGACGCGCGCTCGGCGCTTGGTCAGGTCGGGCTCGGTGCGCACCGCGTCGATCAGCACGTCGAGCTTCGGGTTGCTGTAGCGGCCGGCGTTGAAGGTGCCGAGGCCACTGGGGTCGAAGCTGCGGAACAGTGCGTTCAGCGTCGCCCAGGGGTCGGTGGTGGGCGTCCAGCCGAACTCGATGAAGCTCGCCGTGGCCTGACTCAGCTTGGGGAAGAACTGGTTGGTCGGCGAGCTGCGCACCTGCACGCGGATGCCCACCTGCGTCAGCATCGCGGCGGCGGCCTGGCACACCGCCTCGCGGTAGCCGACGTTGACGCAATCGAGCGTGACGCCGAAGCCGTTGCCGTAGCCGGCGGCGGCCAGCAGCGCCTTGGCCTTCGCCGGGTCGTAGGGCAGCCGCTGGTCGAGCGCCGGGTCGTAGCCGTCGACGCGCGGCGACACCAGGCTGCCGGTGGGCGTGGCCTGGCCGCGCAGCACCTTCTGCACGATGAGGTCGATGTTCAGCGCATGCGCGACCGCCTGGCGCACGCGCAGGTCCTTGAACGGGTTGCGGTCCTTGACGTCGCCGTGCAGCAGCTCGTCGCGCGCCTGGTCGAACGTGAAGTACTGCGTGCCGATGTCGCCGATCGACGTCACCGTCAGCCGCGGGTCGGCCTTCAGCCGCTCGACGTCCTGGAACGGCGGGTCGAGCACGAGGTCGACCTCGCCGGAGCTGAGCGCGGCCAGCCGCGTGGCATCGGAGCGGATGCTGGTGAAGACGGCGCTGTCGACGTTGCCCGAGCGCTTGTCGGCCCAGCCCCACCAGGCGTCGTGGCGCTTGAGCACGACGCGCACGTCGGGCTCGTAGCGCTCGAGCTTGAACGGCCCGGTGCCCATCGCGTTGCGCACCGTGAACATCTCCTGCTTGCCGTTGAAGTCCTGCGCCTTCTCGGCACCGTGCTGCACGCACCAGGCCTTGCTCATCATGGCGACGAACAGCAGCTTCTCGGGCCACACCGCGTCGGGCGCGCCGAGCACGAAGTCGATCGTCTGCTCGTCGACCTTCTTCACCGCGGTGAGCCCGCGCAGCGCGAAGGCGCGCTGCGACGTCGGGCCCAGCGTGCGCTCGATCGAGAAGATCGCGTCGTCGACCGTGAACGTCGAGCCGTCGTGGAACTTGACGCCGCGGCGCAGCTTGAATCGCCAAGTGGCTGGGCTGACCATCTGCCACGACTGCGCGAGCCCGGGCTCGAGGCGGAACTGCTCGTCGCGCGTGACCAGGCTGTCGTAGACCTGGAACGCCACGCGCGAGTGGTACAGCAGCGCCAGCGCGTGCGGATCCATCGTCTGCGGGTCGAACGCGCTGGCGATGCGCAGCGTGGCGGCGTGCGCGACCAGGCTCAACGCCGTCAGCGCGGCGAGCCCGGCGTGGCGCAGCAGGGAAAGCGAGGTCATGGCCTACGATGCCCGTCGGGGCCGCTTCGGGTTGCACGCAGAAGTGGCGGCATGATAGCCACCACTTTTCGAGAGGCAGGGCATGGGCAAGGGTCGGCTCGAGGCGTTCAGCGACGGCGTGCTGGCGGTGGCCATCACGATCATGGTGCTGGAGCTGAAGGTACCGCACGACCCGGGCGTGGCCGCGCTGCTGGCGCTGTGGCCGGTGTTCCTGAGCTACGTGCTGAGTTTCATCTACATCGGCATCTACTGGAACAACCACCACCACATGCTGCACGCCACGCACCACGTCAGCGGCGGCGTGCTGTGGGCCAACCTGCACCTGCTGTTCTGGCTGAGCCTGATTCCGTTCACCACCGGCTGGATGGGCGAGAACCACTTCGCACCGCTGCCCACCGCGCTGTACGGCGTGGTGCTGCTGATGTCGGCCATTGCCTACTGGCTGCTGCAGCAGTGCATCGTGACCGTCAACGGCGGGCAATCGGTGCTGGCGCGCGCGATCGGCAGCGACTGGAAGGGCAAGCTGTCGCCGCTGGCCTACATCAGCGCGATTCCGCTGGCGTTCGTCAACGCCTGGATCTCGTGCGCGCTGTACGCCGCCGTGGCGCTGATCTGGCTGGTGCCCGATCGCCGCATCGAGCGGGGCCTCGCCTCCGACGCCTAGCCGGCCGCGCGGCACGACCCCGCCGCACGCCAGTGGGCGCGCGCGCCGGCCCGATGTATCGTTCGCGCTCGATGAAACGCCCGCACATGCCCCATATGGTGCGCCACACGCTGGTGTCGGTGCGCGACCTGCTGGCCACCGCGGGGCCGGTGCTGTTGTTGGGGCTGGGGCTGCTGGTCGGCGCTTACTGGCTGCTCAAGCCGACACCGCCGAACCACATGGTGCTGGCCACCGGCGGCGCGCGCGGCGCGTACGCCGAGTTCGGTGCACGCTACGCCAAGCTGCTGGCCGCCAACGGCATCAGGGTCGAGCTGCGCGGCACGCAGGGTGCGGTGGAGAACCTGTCGCTGCTGCGCGACCCCAAGTCCGGTGTCGACGTCGCCTTCGTGCAAAGCGGCGTCGAGGGCACCGGGAGCGGCGACGACAGCGACGAGAACCTGACGTCGCTGGGCAGCCTGTTCTACGAACCGGTGTGGCTGTTCTACCGCGAGGACTCGGCGCAGCGGATGCTGAAACGCCCCACGCTGACCAGCCTGGCGCAGCTCAAGGGCTGGCGCGTCAACGGCGGCACCGACGGCAGCGGCGCGCGCCTGCTGCTGCTGCAGCTGTTCGAGGCCAACGCGGTCGACCCCGGCACGCTGACGCTGCTGAAGGAGGACACCACGCCCGCGGTGGTGTCGTTCATCGAAGGACGCAGCGACGCCATCGTGTTCGTGTCGGCGCCCGAGTCGTTGATGGTGCAGATGCTGCTGCGCACGCCCGGCGTGCAGTTGTTCGATTTCGCGCAGTCCGAGGCCTATGCGCGGCGTTTCCCGTTCCTCAGCGCCGTGATCCTGCCGCGCGGCACCATCGACCTCGCCAAGGACCAGCCGCCGCACGACGTGCGCATGATCGCGCCCACCGCGATGCTGGTGGCACGCGACGAGACGCACCCGGCGCTGCTGCAGCTGCTGGTGCAGGCGGCGGCGCAGGTGCATGGCGGCGCCGGCTGGTTTCATCGCAAGGGCGAATTTCCGAACACGCGCAACATCGCGATTCCGATCTCGCCGGAGGCCGAGCGTTTCTACAAGAGCGGCCTGCCGTGGCTGCAGCGCTACCTGCCGTTCTGGCTGGCCAACCTGGTCGAGCGCATGGCGGTGGTGCTGATCTCGATCATCGCGGTGCTGATCCCGCTGTCGCGCGTGGTGCCGCCGCTGTACACGTTCCGCATCCGCTCGCGCGTGTTCCGCTGGTACGGGCAGTTGCGCGCGATCGAGGAGTCGATCGGCAGCCGGCCGACGCAGGAGCTGCATCAGGAGCTCGACGCCATCGAAGGCCGGGTCGGGCGCATCCACATCCCGCTGTCGTATGCCGACGAGCTGTACGCGCTGCGCAGCCACATCGACATGGTGCGCAGCCGCCTGCCGGCCGACGCCGCCGTCGAAAACGACAAGGGCAGGGGGTGACCCTGCCCTCGTGCCAGCGGTCCGAAGACCGTCGGGTTACTGCTTCGGCGCTTCGGTCTTCTTGGCGGCGTCGTCTTTCTTGGCCATGTCCTTGTGGGCCTTGTCCTTGTGCGACGACTTCTTGTGGTGCTTGGCCGGGGCGCTGCCGCCAGCGGCCGGCTCGTCGGCCTTCATCGGGGCACCGCCGGTGTGCGACGCCGCCATGGCGGGCGCGGCCAGCACGGCAGCCAGCGCGAGGACGAAGGGGGTGATCAGCTTGGTCATGACATCTTCCGTTGGGTTGGTGGCTTGGGTGATCGTCGATCGAAAGGCCACGCGCAGGCGTGGCCCGACAATCGACGGACCCCGCCTATTCACGCGCGAGCGGCCGTTCGGTTGACAACGGCGGCACCGCAACGGGTCGTGCGCAAGCCCTTTGCGCGCAAAGGTCGAATCCGCGGCGGCCGCTTTGTCATAGATCGCTGACACCTCTGACGCTTTGTCACCTGTGCGAAAGGCCCGAGTGGAGGCTCCGTGGTACCGACGAACGCGGCGGCGCGCGTGGGCGGCGCTGGCGCTGGCGCTGAGCGTGGCTGGCCCGACATCGGCCGCGCCCTACCTGCCCGGCAGCGACGACCAGGTGGTCGAGCGCCTCGACCTGCGTGCCAGCGACCCGGTCGCTCGCGAGCTGGCGCAACTGCGCGCGCAATGGCGCGGCAATCCGGCCGACCCCGTCGCCGCGGTGCGTCTGGCCGGCGCCTACGTCGACCGCGCCGGCGCCGACGGCGACCCGCGCTACGTGGGCTATGCGCAGGCGGTGCTGCAGCCCTGGTGGAAGCAGCCCGATCCGCCGCCGGCGGTGCGCGTGATGCGCGCCATCGTGCTGCAGTACGACCACCGTTTCGACGACGCGCTGGCCGATCTCGACGCCGCGGTGCGCGCGGAGCCCGACGACGCGCACGCCTGGGCCTGGATCACCGCACTCCACCTGGTGCGCGCCGACCTCGAGCGTGCGGGGGCGGCATGCGAGCGCCTCGACGAGCTGG
>DATJYZ010000401.1:0-2826 GCA_035499355.1 Burkholderiaceae bacterium
CAAGCTGGTCGGCCCGAAAGGCGCCTGCACCGCATGCGGCTTCAGCTGTGGGTAGCGGTCCCGCCCCCGGGTCAGAGGTTCTTCAACCCTTGCCCAGCCGGCAATCAATACACATCACGTATGCAAGGGCTGCGTTCCGAGCCAGTTGATGATCTGATGCACAAGGTCATCGCTGGCGGCCGCGAGCGCCCGGGCGCCGCCGGCCGCATCCGGCGAGCTGGCCGGCGCCTGGGCGACGAAGGTCTGCTGGCCGACCACCTTGCCATCCTGGAACAGCGTCGCACGCGCAGTAATCGCGCCGTGGCTTTCCGTCTGTCCGTCGAAGACCTGCTCGAACTCCTGCAGATCGACCCGCAGCACCGGCGCACGCACGCCATCGGCGCCCGTCAGCACCGTCCCGCGCGAACTCAATGCGCTGCGCAGACGCTGTGTCAGCAATTGCGACGGCGCCATGGTCCAGTGGCTGGTCGAATACGAGGCCAGTTGCTGGGAATCGGCATAGCCGAGGCGATAGATCAGGTTGTCCGATTCGAGGGTGGGCGGGGCGGTCACGTCGAGCACCTTGATCGCCGGCATCGTCCCGGTGGTCGCAGGCGCGGCGGGCGGACCAAAATCATAACGGGTATCGACGACCACGCTGCGCGAGCCGAAGCAGCCCGCAAGCGCACTCAGCGCAAGCGCGGCGACGAGCGTGGCCGCGCCGGAAACCAGACGACGAATCGAACGTGCCATGGCGATGTCCTCATTCACTCATTTGCCCGCGGGGGCCGCCGGCCAGGAGAAACCTGGCTCGCCGGGCCCCGGTGCGGCGGGCGCGGCGCCGAACAGCACACTGCGCGGGTTGGTGCTGAACGTGTCGGCGGCCCGGTCGATCGAGCGCGCGGCGCTGCGCACGTCGTCGGAAAGCGTATTGACGCGCGGCAGCGTGTCGTATCCGACCCGCGCCGACAGGTCCTGCACCTGCGCATTGATCGACGTCAGGGCATCGCCGGCCTGCTGCGCGGCGGTGCCGACCTTGTTCAGGTTCATTTCGAACGGACCATTGGGCCGGTTCAGGTCCGTGATCAGCTTGTTGGTCGAGGCAAGCATCGTGTCGAGCTGGCTCAGCGTGGCCGGCAGCTTGCCGGCGGCCGGCGACATCTGCTGCGTGAGCGTGGTCACGCCATCCGCGGCATGCTGCAGGCTCGCCGCCGTGGCCTGCAACTGCGCCTGCATTTCGGGCGACAGCAGATCGTGAACGTCATCGGTGATCCGTTCGAGCTTGCGCAGCAGGATGTCGCCACGCAGTTGCAACTGCTCGAAAAGACCCGGTCGCATCGGCAACTGCGCGACGTTTTTTTCGGAGGTAGGCAGCGGCTCGAGGTCCTTGCCCGTATCGTCGAGCTGGACGAAGGCAAGACCCGTGACCCCTTGCAGCGCGAGGGTACCGTAGGTTGAACGTGTGATCGGCGCGTGCTGATCGACCATGATGCGAATCAGGATCTGCCCTGGATGGCTGTGATCGAACTTGATCCACTGCACCCGGCCCACATCCAGCCCGCGATAGCGCACGGCCGCATCGGCAGCGAGCCCCGTGACGCTGGTACGCGAAATCAGATCGTACGGCACGCGCACCGACCGGTCGACGTTGAACAGAAAGGCCACCACAGCGATCGTCAACGCCAGCCCTACGGTAAACAACCCGGCCCAGAACGCGTGCGATTTGTTTTCCATGCTCAGGTTCCCAGAGTCACAGCTGCACTTCGGCCGAGGCCGGTTCGAGCGCCGCGGCCGGCAGCTTCGCCCGCCGCTCCGGCGACAGCGCCTGCAGCGCGCGGCGGCCACGCAGGCCGAGGAAATACTCGCGGATGAAGGCGTTGTCGACCCCCGCCACCTCCTCCACCGGCGCGGCCACCAGCACCTTGCGCTCGGCCAGCACCGCCACCCGCGTCGACAGCGCGACCATCGTATCGAGATCGTGCGTCACCATCACGACCGTCAGACCCAGCGCGCGATGCAGCGTGCTGATCAGTTCGACGAATTCCTCGGAGGCCTGTGGATCGAGCCCCGCCGTCGGCTCGTCGAGAAACAGCAGCTCCGGCTCGAGCGCAATCGCCCGCGCAATCCCCACCCGCTTCACCATCCCGCCCGAGAGCGCCGATGGCATCTTCGACGCATGCCGGCACGGCAGCCCCACCATCTCCAGCTTGAGCATCACGATGTCGCGCAGCAGGTCTTCCGGCACGCGGCCGAGCTCGCGGATCGGCTGCGCGATATTGTCGAACACCGACAGCGACGAAAACAGCGCGCCGCGCTGGAACAGCATCCCCGAGCGGCTGCGCAACAGGCGCGCATTCTCCGGCGACATCGACGCCGTGTCCTCGCCGAACAGCTTGATGGTGCCCGAGCTCTGCCGCTCGAGCCCGAGGATCTGCCGCACGAGCGTGGTCTTGCCCGAGCCCGAGCCGCCCACGACCGAGACGATCTCGCCGCGCCGCACCTCGAAGTTCAGATGCTGATGGATGATGGTGCGTCCATAGCGCTTGGTCAGGTCGCGCACCTCGATCACCGGCTCAGCGATCCCGGGCATTGGCTGGCCGCGCAGGGCGGTGGCAAGCGGCGCGGTCATCGGATCCCCACGTTCTGGAACAGGATCGAAAACACCAGCGCGCGCGGCAGGATCAGCCGCAGACCGTGCGGGATGCCCATCACACGCGTCGCGTCGAGCACCGCGCTGCCGCGGCGCACCCGGTCGCGCGCGAGCGCCGTCCACTGACCGGATAGACGGACGACCTTTCCCCGGCTGCCGGCCGCGACTTCAAGGCCGGGCGGTGTGTCGTAGTTCAA
>DATJYZ010000402.1:0-4509 GCA_035499355.1 Burkholderiaceae bacterium
GACTCACGTGCTCATCGATTGGGAGAACGTCCAACCCAAGGACACCGACGTGCGAGCGCTGGTGCCGGAAGCCACCGACCTCTGGCTCTTCCACGGCCCCGACCAGAAGGGGGTGGGCGCCCATCACGCATCGTTCGGCGACAGGGCCACGCCGGTGCGGGTGGCGCGGGCCGGCAAGAACGCGCTCGACTTCCATCTGTCGTTCTATCTCGGCTACATCGCGTCGAAACAACCCGACGCGCGATTCGTTGCCATCTCGAACGACAAGGGATATGGCCCAATGCTGGAACACGCGCAGTCGTTGGGCTTCACCGTCGAGCAACTGCAGTTCGGCGGCTCCAGGCGGAAAGTTCCCGCCAAGAAAGCCGCGACCCGCAAGTCGGGCTCGACGACGAGCGCGACCGAGAAGGTGACGGTGGGGAAGGTCGCGGCCAAGAAGAGCAGTGCGAAAAAGACGACGGCCACGAAGGCAACGACGACGAAGACGGCGCCGGCCGGGACGACCGCAAACGCGGTGAAGGCGGCGAAGACGACAAAGGCCGTGAAGGCGGAGAAGGCCGTGAAGACGGCGAAGACCGTTAAAGCGGCAAAGACAGCGGGCGCGGCGAATAGCGCTCGAACCGCGGCGCCGTCCCCGCCCGCATTGGGCCAAATGAAGCCGGTTCGAAAGACGCTCGAGCAGCTCGCGGCGATGCTGAAGAAGACACCCGCCGCCAACAGGCCGCTAAAGGAGGCGCGCTTGCGCGCCTACATCGCGTCGCGCCTGGGGGCCGGCGCTATGCCGCTCGAAGCCGATGCAGTCCTCGATCAGCTGCGTGCGCGCGGGTGGGTAACCGTGGACGACAGGGGGTCAGTAACCTATACGCTCTAGCGGACATACCTGCCCTTGACGCCTTGACGAACGGGTGCGCCTCTTAGACAGCACCGTGTGGTCGCGTGGCAGGCTTGTGCGCGAGTGTGAATGCGCGTCGACGCAGATCGTCAGTGAGTGCGACCTACGCCGTATGTTTGCGCTGCGGGACAGCGGACCCCGCAGTACCAGTGCTCGAGCAGAGCGGCCGAGGTTCGACGACAGCAAGTGTCCCAACGCACGCTTTGGAAAAGAGCCCCGATTTGTAGAAAAGCCCCGACCGGCGGACCGGACGGGGCTTACCTATGAAGACTGTGGTGGCCAAGGGCGCTCTTTCATGTCCTCCTAAACTAGTACGCAGGCTGGCGGGCTACCGCCAAAACTACTCCCTCCCAACGCGTGTCCTCGAGGGAATCGCACCAAGGACTGCATGGAATCAAACGGGGCGCTCGAGGAGAGTTTCGTACGCCGGATCAAGGCTAGTTGCGCATTTCGGCGAACGTGACCGGCGATTTCGGCATCGTGACCGATTCGGAGCCGATGCTGTGTTGCGCAGGGAAGATTGTAGGAACGATGTTGTATTGAAGGGGTGATGCACCTCCCGAAGTTGAGTCGTGTCGGCTCGCGAAGCCCGAGCGTCGGACCGGGCCATTGCATTTTTGTCTTGCCCTATTCGGGCTGTCGTGGTGGAGCCCTGTGGAGCTTGTGTGCAGCCGGCGACCTGTGGTTGGGCGCGTGGGCAACCCGCAGGGTTGTCCATCCGGCCATCCACAGGTGAGCGCGTCAGCGCTCAGCCGGGAAGCCCGCGCCAGCGGGCCTGTGCACAAATCCATAGGGCTGTGCTCGCCTCTACTGCGGCTTGCCGGCGCCGGCGTCTGCGGCGGTCGTGTTGTCGGCCGCGGGGACCGCGGCGCCGGCCTTGGGCGGCCGCAACGACTTGCCCTTGAGCTGCAGACGCTGGCTACGCGATAGCAGCCGATCCAGGATCGCGTCGGCGATCGTCGCGTCGCCGATCCAGGCATGCCAGTGCTCGACGGGCAACTGGCTGGTGACGATGGTCGCGCGCGTGCCGGCACGGTCGTCGATGATCTCCATCAGGTCCGAGCGCGTCGGGCCGTCCAGGGCCGTCATTCCCCAGTCGTCGAGGACCAGGACTTCGGTGCGCGCCACCGTCGCCAGCCAGCGCGAGAAGCCGCCATTGCCGTGCAGCATGCGCAACTCATCGCCCAGGCGGGGCACCCGCAGGTACAGCGCCGAGTGCCCGCGGCGGCAGGCGTACTGCGCCAGCGCACAGGCCAGCCACGACTTGCCCGAACCGGTGGGTCCGGTGGCCAGGATCGCCGTGCCGTCCTCGACCCAGCGCGACAGCGCCAGGCTCATCAACGTGCTGCGCTCGAAGCCGCGGCCGGCACGGCCGTCCACGTCCTCGACGCAGGCCTGCGGGTACTTCAGCCCGGCCCGCTTGAGCAGCGCGGTGCGGCGCTTGTCGCCGCGGTGATGGACCTCGCGGTCGACCATCAGGGCCAGCCGTTCCTCGAAGCTCAGCGCCGTGCCGGCGCCGCCGGCGAGTTGCTCTTGCACCGCCTGCAGCATGCCGGCCAGCTTGAGCTCGCGCAGTTGCTCCAGGGTGTTGTTCATCATCATGATTGGACCCTCGGGTTGTGATGTCGTCGGCGGCGTCGTCGGTGCCCAGGTCAATGGAAGTAGCTCGCGCCGCGCAGGTTGTCGTGCTCGGGTGCCACCCACGGGGTCTGCTGCTTGGCGGGCTCGACCAGGTCGGCGCCGTTGGCCAGGATGTCGCGGACGTGGCGGTAGTAGCCCGCGCCCAGCCCGAGCGCCAGCGCACAGGCCGCTTCCAGCCGCGCCGGGCCGTAGCGCTTGGCCAGGCTGAGCAGGCCCAGGCAACTGCGGTAGCCGTGCTCGGGGTGACGGAAGCGCTGCAGCAACTGCGCGACGAAGACGCCGGTGCTCGGGCCGACCTCGGTCCCCCAGTGGATCAGCCGCTCGGGCGTCCATTGCTTGTGCGCGCGGTGCGCCGCCGGCATGTGTTCGTCCAGCGTCGTGAAGCCGCCGCGGCGCGCGCTGCGGGCATGGCAGGCCACGCGCTGGCCGCGGTGCAGCACCTCCACCAGCGCGTCGGTGATGCGCGCTTCCAGTTCCAGCCCGACCAGCGGATGCGGCACGCTGTAGCGGTGCAAGTCGACCTCGACGTGGTAGTCGATGTGCGCCTTGACGGTCTTGAAGGTGGCCCAGTGCCAGCGCTGGGCCGGCAGGCTCGACAGGGCCGGCGCGTCCAGGCTCCTGAACAGGCTGGCCCGGCTGGCGTCGATCTTCTGGAAGCCGCGCTCGTTGAGCGAGGGCAGTAGCGCGTTGATGGCCGCGTCGGCAGCGTGCACATCGGCCAGCGCCGTGTGGCGCAGCCGCGCCAGGATCCAGCGGGTGACGACTTGCACCGCGGACTCCGCGGCGGCCTTGTCCTTGGGCAAGAACGGGCGTGCCGGAAGGAACGAGACGCTGTAGTGGCGGGCGAACTCGCGCACCGTGGCGTTGAGCTTGGGCTCGTAACGACAGGCCTGGGAGACCAGCGCGCGCGGGTTGTCGGGGACGATGAGCTGCGGGACTCCGCCATAGAAGGCCAGCGCCCGTGCCAGGGCGCCGAGCCACGAACGCATGCTCTGGTCGGCGGTGGCGCAGGCGAAGGTGTAGCTGGACGCGCCCATGGCGGCGACGAAGACCTGGGCGCGCGAGCCGTCACTCAAGGGCAGCGTCGGCCCGGCGTAGTCGATGAACAGCTTCTCGCCGGCGCGCCGGTGCTGGCGCATCGAGCGCTTGAGCGACTTGGCAAAGCGCTTGTAGTGCTCGCAGAACTGGGTGTAGGCCCAGGTGCGCCGTCCCAGGTGGGCGGCGCGGTACTCGGCCCACAGCAGCATCAGCGTCACGCCCTTGCGGCGCAACTCGACGTGCACGTGGGCGTAGTCGGGCTCGACGAGATCCTCGTCGTCGGCACCGCGGCCGAGCAGCCGACGCTCGAGCGCGGCCTCGTCGAGTTCGGCGATGGCTCGCCAGTCCAGCCCGGCGGCGCCGGCCAGGCCGATGTACTTGGCGACGACGCCCTTGGAGATCGACAGGCTGCTGGCAATGGCCGAGTGCGACAAACCGCCGTGGTACTTGAGTCTGAGAAGGTCCTTGATCATGCGTATGTCCATGCGTTGCTGAGGCATCGGCTCTCCGGGCAAAAGGCCCAGAGGCTAGACCCCAGCGGTGGGTCACACGCAACACCGGATGCCGACCCCTTGACAGGTCGGCATCCGCCCTCAGGCGGGTGCAAAGACTCCAGCGGTCACGTCACCGGAACGGCCGGTCACGCTCCCGAAACGGCCGGTCACGATGCCGAAACGGGCGGTCACGTTGGTCCGAAATACGCACCATGGTGGCCGCGCGCATCGTGGCGCCGCATACCAAGCTGGCGACCACGCGCTGGTGGCACACCACCACGCTGGCCGAGGACTTCGGCGTTATCGATGCGAGTGAGGACGACTTGTACGCGGCGATGGACTGGTTGTTCGAGCGCCAGGACGCGATCCAGAACAAGCTCGCCGCTCGCCACCTTCACGAGGGCGGCCTGGTGCTGTACGACCTGTCGTCCAGCTACTTCGAGG
>DATJYZ010000403.1:0-9986 GCA_035499355.1 Burkholderiaceae bacterium
AGCCCTCGTCGTCGAAGGCGATGTCGCCGCCGGCTTCAGGCCGCCCAGAAGCCTTGATCGTCGTGAACGGGAAAAGGTTCCGGTCCATCATGTGCGACGGCACGATGTTGCCCATCGCGGTGAACATGTTGTCGATGCGGCCCGGGTGGCGCCGCTCCCATTCGCGCAGCATCTGCTTGATCTGGGCGCGCTGCAAGTTGACCTGGCTGCCGCACAGGTTGCACGGGATGATCGGGAAGCGCCGCGCCTCAGCCCACCGCTCGAGGTCGCTCTCGGCCACGTAGGCGAGCGGGCGGATCACGACGTGGCGGCCATCGTCGCTCACCAGCTTGGGCGGCATGCCCTTCATGCGCGCGCCGAAGAACATGTTCATCAGCAGCGTGGCGACCATGTCGTCGCGGTGGTGGCCGAGCGCGATCTTGGTCGCCCCGAGCTCCGAAGCCACGCGATACAGGATGCCACGGCGCAGGCGCGAACACAGCGAGCACATCGTCCGGCCCTCCGGGATCAGCCGCTTGACGATCGAATAGGTGTCCTGCTCCTCGATGCGGAACGGCACACCCCGCGCGCCCAGGTAGTCCGGCAGCACGTGCGCGGGAAAGTCGGGTTGCTTCTGGTCGAGGTTGACGGCCACCAGGTCGAACGGCACCGGCGCGCGTGCGCGCAGGTCGAGCAGGACGTCGAGCAGGGCATAGCTGTCCTTGCCGCCCGACACGCACACCATCACCTTGTCGCCCGGCTCGATCATGTTGAAGTCGGCGATCGCCTGGCCAACCTGGCGGTGCAGGCGCTTGGACAGCTTGTTGGCCTCGAACCGCTGACGGCGCTCGGCCAGCGGTTGCTGCAGCGGCACTTGCGCGATCGCATTCATGCGGCACCTCGGGGGTTGTGTTGCACGCGCACCTCGACGCTGACCATGTCGCAGTCGGCAAACACCTGCGGCTTGGCGACGCGCACGCGCGCTGCGGTCACGCCAGGCAGCTGCAGCGAGCGCTCGGCGATGCGCCCGGCCAGCGTCTCCAGCAAGTGGGTGTGTTCGCGCTCGGCCTCGGCCTTGGCCAGCTCGCGCAGCCGCCGGTAGTCGAGCACCTGCGACATCTCGTCGCGCGCGGGAATCGTCGGCGCGGCGGGCATGTCGACCGACACGCTGATCAGCACCGGCTGCGGCGCGCCGAATTCGTGGGCGAGCACGCCGACCTGGGCCAGCACACGCAGTCCTTCGATGGTGATGGTTCTCATGGGCGTTGCGTGTGGGGGTCGGTGAACGCGAAGTCGCGCGCGCGCGGCTGCAGGTGGCTGCCGGCGTCGACCAGCAGCGTGCTGCCGGTGAGCGCCGGGTTCTCGAGCACGAAGCGCACCGCGTGCGCGACATCGCGCGCCTCGACGCCGTGCCCCAGCGGCCCCTGGGCCTGCAGCGTGGCCAGGCGCCGCGCGTCGATCGAAGGCCCCTCCAGCGTCAGGCTCGGTGCCACGCCGCACACGCGCAGTGCCGGTGCCAGCGCCTGCGCCAGCAGGGGCGTGGCGGCGTGCAGCGCGGCCTTCGACAGCGTGTACGACAGGTGGTCGGGGTTCGGATTGAACAGCTTCTCGTCGAGCAGGTTGACCACGCAACCGTCACTGCCGTCCCACCCGTGCTGGGTGCGGTGCGTGTGCAGCGCGCGCGCCAGCACGATCGCCGGCGCGGCGTTGCTGCGCCAATGGCGCGCCAGCGTGTCGTAGCGCAGGCTGGCGACGTCGTCGTGCTCGAACAGCGACGCGTTGTTCACCAGTGCCGCCAGCGGGCCCATGCGCTGCACCACCTGCGGCAGCAGCGCCTCGCATTGCGCTTCGTCGGCGAGGTCGGCGCCGAATGCCTCGGCCTGCGCGCCGGCCGCGCGCAAAGCGGCGACGGTGTCGTGGGCCTCGGCGCGCGAGTGGCGGTAGTGCACCGCGACGTTCCAGCCATGCGCGGCCAACTCGAGCGCGATGGCGCGCCCGATGCGCTTGGCCGCACCGGTGACCAGAACGAGCCTGCGTGAGGTCATGGTTCCTACAATGCCGCGATGGGGCTGACCGCGGAGCCGGACAGTGTATCGAGCCGGCTGCACGCGGCGATCGCTCGGGCCATCGGGGCCAATGGTGGCTGGCTGCCGTTCGATCGTTACATGGCGCTGGCGCTCTATGCGCCGGGGCTGGGCTACTACGCGCGCGCCGAGCAGCCGTTTGGGCGCTGGCCGGGCGCGAGCGATTTCGTCACCGCGCCGGAGCTGACGCCATTGTTCGGCCAGGCGCTGGCCCGTCAGCTCGCCCAAGCGCTCGCCGCGTGCGACACCGACATGGTGGTCGAGTTCGGCGCTGGTTCGGGGGCGTTGTCCGAGACCGTGCTCGAGGCGATCGCGCCGGCCGCGCTGCGGCATTACGCGATCGTGGAACTGTCCGCGGCGCTGCGAGCGCGGCAGACCGCGCGCCTCGCGCGCTTCGGCGACCGTGTGCGCTGGCTGGACCGCCTGCCCGACGCGTTGACCGCGGTGGTGATCGGCAACGAAGTGCTCGATGCGATGCCGGTGCAGCTGCTCGTGTTCGATGGCGGCACCTGGCGCGAGCGCGGCGTGGTCGTCGCGGGCGACGGCCGCTTCGGCTGGCACGACCGTCCCACAGCGCTGCGGCCACCCCACGACGCCGAATTCCCGCCGGGCAGCGTCACCGAATTGCACGCGCAGGCCGAGGCCTTCGTCGCCACGGTGGCTCGCACCCTACGGCGCGGCGCGGCGTTCTTCATCGACTACGGCTTCCCGGCCGCCGAGTACTACCACCCGCAACGCGTCGGCGGCACGTTGATGTGCCACCGCGGGCATCAGGCCGACAGCGACCCGTTGAGCGACGTGGGGCGCAAGGACATCACCGCCCATGTCGACTTCAGCGGCATCGCGTTGGCGGCGCAGGACGCCGGTGCCGACGTCGTCGGCTACACGTCGCAGGCGCGCTTCCTGATCAACTGCGGCCTGCTGGAGGCGATGCAGCGGGCCGAGCCGGCAGGGCGGGCGGCAGCGCACCCACTGATTGCCGAACACGAGATGGGCGAGCTGTTCAAGGTGATCGGCTTGGCCAAGGAGTGCCGATTCGAGCCGCTCGGCTTTGCCGCGGGCGACCGCACGCATCGGCTGTAGCAAGCCACGGCCGCGGGTGCGACTCACCCGCGGGCGAAGGCTTCGCCAACGGCCTGCAGCCGCGCATCGCGCAGCGCCTGTCCGAGCAGCGGCCCCGCCAGGTGCCGCTGCGCGGGTGGCAGCGACGCGACCTGCACCGCGAGCGCCGCCTGCAGGGCAGAGCGAACCTGCGCACAGCGCCCTCGCACCACGGCACCGAGCGCTGCATCCGACGCTGCACCGAGCGCCTCGACGGCCGTGAGTGCCGTCTGCAGGCGCTCGGGCCTGCGCCAGGCGTCGGCGTGCTCCAGCAGTGCCAGGCATCGTTGCGGCGTCAACGGCTCCCGCCCGCGGTGCAACGGCGGCCACGCACGGGCCACCAGCGCCGCGAGGTCGCGGCTGTCGCCGTCGACACGCCAGCGCTCGCACAACGCGTGCAGCCGCGGCAGGCCCTCGTCGGCATCGCCCGGCCCGAGGTCCAGCGCGTGGCACAGGCAGGCAAAGCGCAGCGGCAGCGAGGCCGGCGCGCGGTCGATCGCGCGCAGCGGCAACACGCCATGCGCCGGATCCGCCAGGCACGATTCGAGCATCGGTGCCAAGCGCGCCAATGCCCCGCACGCGCGCAGCACGTCGAACATCCGGCTCGGCCGCACCTCCAGCAGGCCGCGCGAAACCTCCTGCCAGACGCGTTCGGGCACCAGGGCGTCGACCTCACCGCTGGTCACCAGGCGCTTAAGCAGCGACATCGTCTCGTCGGCGATCGTGAACAGCGGCCAGCGCGCCGCGAAGCGCGCCACGCGCAGCAAGCGCACCGGGTCTTCGGCGAACGCCGGCGACACGTGGCGCAACACGCGGCGTTCGAGGTCGCGCCGGCCGTCGAACGGATCGATCAACGCCCCGCTGTCGGGATCCTCGGCGATGGCGTTGATCGTGAGGTCGCGGCGCGCGAGATCCTGCTGCAGCGTGACGTCGGGCGCCGCGTGGAACACGAAGCCGTGGTAGCCGCGCGCGGCCTTGCGCTCGGTGCGCGCCAGGGCGTACTGCTCACGGCTCACCGGGTGCAGGAAGACCGGGAAGTCGCGGCCCACCGGCGTGTAGCCGGCCGCCAGCATCTCGTCGGGCGTGGCGCCGACGACGACCCAGTCGCGGTCGTTGACCGGCTCCCCGAGCAGACGATCGCGCACCGCGCCGCCGACGACGTAGGTCTTCATGGGGCGCTGCGACTGCCGCGCGGGCGGTCGCTCAAGGCAGATCGACGTCGACCGCCGGTGCGGCGGCCTCGCGCGGGCCGATCGCAGAGGCACCGAGCCATGTCTTCAACGACAGCATTTGACCGCCGTTGAGCAGCGACGCGTAGACGGCGGCGTTGGACAGCACCTTCTTCACGTAGTCGCGCGTCTCGTTGAACGGGATGTTCTCGGCCCAGATCGCCGGTTCCACCGGGGGCCCTTCGCGCCACCGGCGCGACCGGTTCGGCCCTGCGTTGTACGCGGCGGCGGCCATCGTCTGCGAGCCGTCGAAGTCGTCGAGCACCCGCTTCAGGTAGTTGGTGCCCAGCTTCAGGTTGACCGCCGGGTCGGTGATCTGGTCGGGCCTGAAGTCCAACGCGAGCTTGCGGGCGATCCAGCGCGCGGTGTTGGGCATCAGCTGCATCAGGCCGGCAGCGCCGACGCTGGAGCGCACGTCGGCCATGAAGCGCGACTCCTGGCGGATCACGCCATACACGTACGCCGGGTCGAGGCCGGTCTCCTGGCTGCGCGCCAGCACGATGTCGCGGTACGGCGTCGGATAGCGCTGCTGCATGTCGATGTCCTGCCGCGTGCGGTCGCTGGTGTTGATGCAGCGATCCCACACCTCGCGCTGACAGGCCAGCTCGGCGGCCGCGAAGAGGTCGCGCTCGCTCATGCCGCGCAGCGTGTAGTTCCATTCGCGCACGCCCTCGCTGCGCAGACCGAGACCGATCAGCAGCAACGCACGCGTCAGGCCCGGATTGGCGCGTGCCTTCGCCAGGTCGGCCTCGTCGGCGGCGGGTGCCAGCGACGGCAGCTCGGGCGTGAAGCTCAGCTCCTCGGCGGCCAGCTTGCCGTAGAAGGTGAGCGGACCGGCGATCCCGGCCAGCAGCGCGCGTGCCTGCTCGCGCCGCGCCAGCCCGTCGCTGGTCTCGTCGGCGGTGGCTGTCAGCGCGCGGGCCTTCCAGTACACCCAGGTCGGCTCGGCCTGCTCGGGCTCGCTCATCGCGTTGATCGCGCGCAGCACCAGCGGCCAGCGATCGCCGTCGTTGCCCGCGCGCAGCGCGCTGCGTGCGGCCCAGCCCAGCATGTCGTCGGTCCACTGCGCGGCGCGCGGCGTGTCGGGCAGGGTGGCGAACGCGCGCTTGTAGTACGCCGGCGCATCGGCCGACAAGCGGATCGCGGCCTGCTTGCCGATCACCGCCCAGGCCCAGGCGGCGCGCTCGGCGCCGAGCGACGCGTGCCAGCGCTCGTCCATCAAGGCGGCAGCGGCGTCGGGGTCGCTGGTGGCGGTGCGGATGATCGCCAGCAGCGCCAGCTCGGTCTGCTGCGCGGTGATCGACGCGCCGCGGCGCCGCAGTTGGCGTGCCGGGTTGTCGAGCAGTTCGGCCATGTCGGTGGCGGCCTGCGCGTCGATCAACGGTGCCACCGCGCGCGCCAGCCGCGGGCGGTTCGCCTCGACGGCCAGGCGCAGCCGCAGCCAGATGTCGTCGTTGCGGAACACCTTCGACTCGGCGAGGCGGCTGGCCATCAGCATGCAGCCGTCGTCGAGGTCGCGTTGCGCCAGCCACAACGCGCGGGCCGGCTCGTAGACGCGCTTGCCGGCGATGTGCTCGGTCAACTGCCAGTAGCAATTGACCTCGCGATCGTCGTTCATGCGAAAGCGCGGGTAGTCGCGAACGAACGCCACCCAGTCGCGCCGACGGCCCAGCTCGAGCAGCCAATCGTTGCGCATGCGGTCCTCGACGTAGCTGCCGCTCCAGCGCTGGTAGAAGGCCTCCACCTCGTCGACGCTGGCGTCGCTGATGCGGTTGCCGAGCTCCCAGTAGTCCACCCACTGCGCCAGCGGATGCTTGTCGGCCAGCGTGGCGTTGCGCAACGAGGCCAAGCGCTTGCCGTCGCGCTTGCGCAGCGCCTCGCGGGCTTCGAGGATGGGGTCGGTCGGCGGGCTCGGCGCCGCGACGGCGGCCGCACTGGCCAGCCACAGCGCGAGGCACGCGACACGCAGGCAGCCGGCAAGCAGGAAGCGCATGGACATCGGAAGACAACAACGGGGCAACGCGCGCGCAGGCCGACCGCGGTGCCGCAATCGACGGCGGCGGCGCAGCGAGCGGATCGCGCGACGGCACTGTAGCGCAGCGTGTCGCGCGTGGCACGCCCAGGGTCCGCGAACGCAGGGCGATTCAGCGCTCGCGCGAAGTGCGATACGGCTCCTCGAACTGCAGGAAGTCGCATTCGGCCAGTGCGTCGCGCACCCAGGCCGCGACGCCCGGGCTTTCGAGCACCCGCTCGACATAGCCTTGCGTCGTCGCATCGACCGCCAGGCCGTAGGTGCGAAAGCGCGCGGCCACCGGCGCGAAGTAGGCATCGGCGATGCCGAACGCGCCGAACAGGAAGGGCCCGCCGCTGGCGCGCAGCGCCTCGCCCCACATGGCTTGCAGGCGCTGCAGATCGGTCCGCAGGGCCGGCTGCTCGCGCAGCAGTCGCTCGCCCACCTGCGGCAGCGCGGCCTCGATGTTCTGCGGACACACGGTGCGCAGGGTCGAGAAGCCCGCGTGCATCTCGGCACACAGGCTGCGGGCACGCGCACGTTCGCGCACGCCGCGCGGCCACAGTGCGTGCTGGCCGAAACGTTCGGCCAGGTACTCGACGATCGCCAGCGTGTCCCACACCGCCAGGCCGTCGTCGACGAGCACCGGCACCCGGCCGGTGGGGGCGATCTGCGCGATGCGCTGCTTGAACGTGGACTCGGCGTGCTCGAAATCGTCGAAGCGGACCATCACCTCGTCGAACGGGATCGCGAAGTGCCGCATCAGCACCCACGGCCGCATCGACCACGACGAGTAGTTCTTGTTGCCGATGTACAGCTGCATGGCTCCTCCGGACACGAAGGCGCGATCGTAGAGCGGGCACCGCAGCCGCGTGATGATGGATCGGCATCGCTGCGATGCATGGCCGGCATGCGCATGGCGCGCCGAGCGTCAGCCGTCGTCGGGCAGCGGGTCGGCCTCGCCGAGCGCGCGCCGAGTTGCCGCCGCCTCGGCGCGCGCCCATTGCATGAAGCGCTCCAGCTCCGGCCTCGGCTGCGCCAGCGGCAGCTGGATCAGGTAGTAGCCATAGGTTCCCGCGATGCGGCAGCGGCCGTCGAACAGCTCGACCAGCTCGCCGCCGGCGAGCAGGTCGTGCACCAGTGCCAGCCGGGCCAGCGCGATGCCCTGGCCGGCGAGGGCACCCTGCACCTGCTGGTAGGTGAAGTTCAGGTACAGCCAGCGCTGCGGCTGCAGGCCGCTCATGCCATGCTCGTCGAGCCAGCGCCGCCAGCTGAGCTGGTACGAGGTGCTGGGCCGCGGGTCGTCCTCTTCGAGCAGCGTGTGGCGAGCCACGTCCGCGGGCTTCTCGAGCGGCGGCGCTGCACCGGCGCGCGACTGCGCCAGCAGGTGCGGGCTCGCCACCGGCGTGATCAGTTCGCCGAACATGCGCTCGGCGATCGGCGTCGCCAGCTCGGGCTCGCAGTAGCGCAGCACGACGTCCTGTTCGGGGTCGTCGAGCGAGGTCATGTGGTCGGTGGCCGAAAGGCGGATGTCGAAGTCCGGGTTGGCCTTCTGGAACGCGGCCAGCCGCGGCATCAGCCACAGCGAGGCAAACGACGCGAAGGTCGACACGCTGACCCGCGGCCGACCACCGCGGATGCGGATGTCGCGCACCACCCGGTCGAGCTGCTCGAGCATCGGTGTCAGCGTGTGTCGCAGGGACAGGCCGGCGGCGCTCAGCTCGACGCGCCGTGTACCGCGGTTGAACAGTGGCGCGCCGAGCTCTTCCTCGAGGGCCTTGATCTGCCGACTGATCGCGCTCTGCGTCAGGTGCAGCTCATCGGCCGCCGCGCTGAAGGACAGGCGCCGCGCGACGGCATCGAAGGTGCGCAGCTGGTCGAGTGCAAGCGGCCGCTGCCGCACGGTCTTTTTCATGAGTGAATAGCATCAATGCGCGACCGACAAGTCATTGGACTCCGGCCTCGCGGGTGTGCACCATTGCCTCCGTGAAGACGGTCAATCCAGCGGACGCTGCGGCGCCCGCTTTCCCGAAGGAGATTGATGATGATTCTGCAACACCACGCGACCCTGTCCTGGCTCGGCGACGGCCCGTTCGCGGCAGACCGGGTGGCCCGACTCACGGTGCGCCGGGCGGGCCGGCTCGCGGTCTGCACCGGCCGCGTCTGGGTGACGCGCGAGGGTGACCTCGATGACCATGTGCTCGAACCAGGTCAGGCGCTGACCGTTGCCGCGCACGAAGACCTGGTCATCGAACCTTGGCAAGGCAGCACGACGGCGCGCTTGGCCTGGCGCAGCGATCAGGCTCGGCCCTTGGCGGTGCGCTTGTTCAGCGCGCTGGCTGCCGCGGCCCGCCGCTGGGGCCGTTGCCTGGGCTTCGCGGCGCGCTGAGCGGCCTTGGCCTTCAGCGCCGCCGCCAGCGACAGGCGGGCCCAGGGCGCCATCGCCGGCGGCGACTCGAGCGCCTCGTCGGGCGCCGACCAATAGCCGAGCGCGACCGCGGTGCGGTCCTTGCGGGAGTAGGCGAACGGCTCGCAGCCGGCGCGCTCGAAAGCAGCACGCGAGCTGTCGTCGGCCTTCATGTAGAGCCGTTCGTCGGCGATCAGCGCGACGAACACATCGTCGAGGTACAGCCCGTGGCCGCCGAACATGCGGCGGGCTCGCGCCGCACCCAGGGGCGCCAGCAACTCCAGACAATGCGACACGAACGGCGGCAGGCTCGGCACGCCGGCCAGTGTAGGTCGCGGACTCGGCGGCACAATCGCAGCATGACGACGCCGTTCTCGCTGCCGCTCGAACCGTCGCGCGACAAGGCGACGTTGCGCAAGCAGTTGCAGGCGGAACGGCTGGCGATGAGCGATCGCCACCGGCGTGCCATGCACCTGCAGGAGGTGCTGCGCGTGTGGCTGCTGGCGCGCCCCGATTCGAGCATCGGCGCCTACTGGCCGATCAAGGGCGAGTTCGATGCGCTGCCGGCGCTGTACCGCTGGAGCGAGGCCGACTCCGAGCGGCGCATCGGCCTGCCGGTGATCGACCGCGACACCCGCCAGTTGCGCTTTCACGTCTGGTTCCCGGGCTGCCCGATGGAAGAGGACGCCTACGGCATTCCGAAGCCCAAGGGCACCGAGCAATTCGAGCCCACGCTGCTGCTGGTGCCGTGCGTCGGCTACGGGCCGAAGGGTACCCGGCTCGGCTACGGCGGCGGCTTCTACGACCGCACGCTCGCCGCGCTGCAGCCGCGGCCGATGACGGTCGGCGTGGGCTACGCGCACGGTTACGTGCCGTGGCTGATCGCGGAGCCGCACGACGTACCGCTCGACGCCATGCTGACCGAAGACGGCGTCGCCTGGCAGCGCGACGCCTGAGCGCCCGGCCACGGCGTTCGCTCAGACCGTCGCCAGCAGCTGCGGGCCGATCGGGTGGTTCTGGCCCCCGCGGTGGGCGATCTTCAGCGCGCCAACCCGATTGCCAAGCGCCACGCAGCGCTCCAGCGGCCAGTGCTGCTGCAAGCCGTGGAGCAGGGCGCCGCGGAATGCATCGCCGCAGCCGGTGGGGTCGACGATGCTCGCCGCGGGCACACCGGC
>DATJYZ010000404.1:0-10559 GCA_035499355.1 Burkholderiaceae bacterium
GTCAACTTCCTGCGCGGTGACTCGACCTACGAGGCTGAGACCAACACCACCAACCCGCTGTATCGGGAGCGCACGGTCAAGCTGGGCGACATCATCAACGCCTCGCCGGTGTACGTGAAGCAGGCGACGCAGAAGTACACCGACGCCGGGTACAGCACCTTCGCAGGCACGACCTCCACGCGTCGCGCCATGCTGTACGGGGCAGCCAACGACGGCATGCTCCACGCGTTCGATGCGTCGACAGGCGCCGAGCAATGGGCGTACGTGCCGTCGTTCGTGATGCCGAACCTCTTCCGGCTGGCCGACACGGACTATCGCAACCAGCACCGCTACTTCGTCGACGGCTCCCCGGTGGTGGCCGACATCTACACCGGCAGTGCGTGGAAGACGATTCTCATTGGGGGCCTGAATGCGGGCGGCAACGGCTACTACGCGTTGGACATCACCAATCCGGACAGCCCGGCTGCGATGTGGGAGTTCACCAACGCCAACATGGGCCTGACTTACGGCAACCCGGTGGTCACCAAGATGGCCGACGGCACCTGGGTGGTGGCGCTGACCTCGGGCTTGAACAACGCCGACGGTGTCGGACGTCTCTTCCTGGTCAACGCGGCAACCGGTGCGCTGGTGAGCACCCTGTCGACGGCCACGGGCACCGCAACCGATCCCAGCGGGCTTTCCAAGATCAACGCCTGGGTCGACGACGCCACCAACAACACTGCCAAGCGCTTCTACGGCGGCGACATGAAGGGCAACCTGTGGCGCTTCGACACCAACTCGCCGCTGCTGTACGGCGCGGCGGTGACCCAGCTGGCGCTGTTCCAGAACAGCAGCACGTCGCCGCAGCCGATCACCACCAAGCCTCAGCTGACCGTCGTGACGGCCAGCGGCGGTACCAAGGTGCCGGTCATCGTGGTGGCCACAGGGCGTTACCTCGGTACCAGCGACGTCTCCGACACGACCCAGCAGGCGATCTACGCCATCAAGGATCCGCTGACGGCCACCGGCTGGGGTGACGTGCGCACGCGCACCGACCTGGTGTCGCAGTCCGTCACGGTCAGCGGCATCAACGGCACCGGAACCAGCAACGCCATCGACTGGGGCACCAAGATCGGCTGGAAGATGGACCTGCCGCAATCCAAGGAGCGCGTGGTCACCGACTTCCTGCTCAACTTCAACGTGCTGACGGTGGCCAGCGCGATCCCAGGGTCCAACGAATGCAACCCGTCGGGCGGCAGTTCCTGGCTCTACGAGATCAGCGTGGGCACCGGAACGGCCGCCAACGGGACGACAGTGAGCTCGTACCTCGGTGCCTTCCTGGTGGTCGGTATGTCGGCGATCCTGGCCACCGATGGCAACCAGCGGCAGATCATCGTCGGCAGTGACGCCGGTGTGCAAACGCGCAAGCCCGCGCCGCCTTCGTTCGACATGAACAGAGTTCGGCGCAGCAGCTGGCGCGAGCTGATCAACTGAGGCCCAAGCCCTCGGCGACACGCACTGGGCCTCCCTAAGGCGGCCCAGTCTTCGATCGGCGCCGCCACCCCCGCGGCGACGGGAGCACCCATCGCGCTCTATCATCGGCGACGATGACCCCCGCGCAAATCATCGTGCTGGCGACGCCGGTCTTCCTGGGCGCCATCGCGCTCGAGCTGGTGGTCGGCGTCGTGCGGGGCCGCAATACCTACCGGCTGCACGACGCGATGACCAGCATCGGCCTGGGCATGTTGAGCCAGCTGACCGGGCTGTTCACCAAGCTGCTGGCGATCGGCCTCTACGCCGTCGCATTCGAGCATGTCGCGCTGTGGCGGCTGCCGGTCGACTCGTACGCGGTGTGGCTTGGCGCGTTGCTCATGTACGACCTCTGCTACTACTGGCTGCATCGCGCGGGGCACCGCATCGGCATCTTCTGGGCCGCGCACGTGGTGCACCACCAGAGCGAGGATTACAACCTGTCGACCGCGCTGCGCCAGACCTCCAGCGGCGCGCTGCTCGGCTGGCTGTTCTACCTGCCCATGGCGGTGGTGGGCGTGCCGCCGCTGGTGTTCGGCACCGTTGCGCTGATCGACCTCCTCTATCAGTTCTGGGTCCACACGCAGCAAGTCGGCAAGCTCGGCTGGTTCGATCGCTGGTTCTGCTCGCCGTCGAACCACCGCGTGCACCATGCGGTCAACGACCGCTACCTCGACCGCAACTACGGCGGCATCCTGATTGTCTGGGACCGCCTGTTCGGCACGTTCGAGGAAGAGCGCGACGCGGAGCCGTGCGTGTACGGCACGCGAGCGCCGCTGCGCAGCTTCAACCCGCTGTGGGCCAACCTGGAGGTCTATGTCGCGCTGGCGTGCGACGCCTGGCATGCGCGCTCGTGGTGGGACAAGCTGCGCATCTGGTTCAAGCCACCCGGCTGGCGGCCGGCCGACGTCGCCACGCGGTTTCCGAAGCCAGCGTTCCGGCTCGAGACGGTGCAGCGCTTCGACCCGCCGATGTCGCGCGGCGCTCAGATCCTCGCACTGCTGCTGTTCGTCGCGCTGCTGGGTGGTGTGTGTGCCCTGCTGTGGTTCGCGCACGAGTGGTCGCTGCCGACGCTGCTGGCGGGCTCCGTGCTCGTCGTCTTCGGACTGTGGCTGGTGGGCCGGCTCGGCGAGGGCGCCGCCCCGCGCGGCGGCCTGGCGGCCACCGGCACACCAAGTCGCGGCTAGGGCTCGAACAGATCGGCCGCGCGCTGTGGCGGCACCGCACCGAGGTGGCGGTACGCGGCCAGCGTGGCGACGCGACCGCGCGGCGTGCGCTGCAGGTAACCCTGCTGAATCAGGTACGGCTCGATCACGTCTTCGATCGTGTCGCGCTCCTCGCCGATCGCTGCGGCCACGTTGTCCAGGCCGACGGGGCCGCCGTCGAAGCGATGCACCACCGCCTCGAGCAGCTTGCGGTCCATCACGTCGAGGCCGAGGGGGTCGACGTCGAGCATCGCCAGCGCCTGCTCGGCGATGGCATGCGTGATGCGGCCCTGCGCCTTCACCTCAGCATAGTCGCGCACGCGCCGCAGCAGCCGGTTGGCGATGCGCGGCGTGCCGCGTGCGCGGCGCGCGATCTCGGCGGCGCCCGGTTCGTCGACAGGCACCGACAGCAGCTGCGCCGAGCGGTGGACGATGCGCGCCAGCTCTTCGTGCGTGTAGAACTCCAGCCGCGCGACGATGCCGAAGCGGTCGCGCAGCGGGTTGGTCAGCATGCCGGCGCGCGTGGTGGCGCCCACCAGTGTGAACGGCTGCAGGTCTAGCTTGATCGAGCGCGCCGCAGGGCCCTCGCCGATCATGATGTCGATCTGGTAGTCCTCCAGCGCTGGATACAGGATCTCCTCGACCACCGGCGACAGGCGGTGGATCTCGTCGATGAACAGCACGTCGTTGCGCTCGAGGTTGGTCAGGATCGCCGCCAGGTCCTTCGGCTTCTCGAGCACCGGTCCCGAGGTCTGGCGCAGGTTCACGCCGAGTTCGGTGGCAATGATGTGACTCAGCGTCGTCTTGCCCAGGCCGGGCGGGCCGAACAGCAGCACGTGGTCGAGCGCCTCGCCACGTTGCCTCGCCGCACCAATGAAGATCTCGAGCTGCTCGCGTGTCTTGGCCTGGCCGACGTAGTCGCGCAGCTGGCGCGGTCGCAACGCGCGCTCGAGCGCTTCCTCCTGCGGCGATTGCCGCGCCGCGCCCACGGTGCGCGGGGCCGCGCCGGGCTCGGTCAGGTCGTCGGTCTGGATGCCCATGCGCCGGATTGTGCGTCGCGTTCCGCCCGGACCTAGCGCGACAGCGCACGCAGTGCGAGCTTGATGCCGTCGGCCACCGCGACGTCCGGCGGCAGGTTCTTCAAGGCGGCACCGGCTTCGCGTTCGTTGTAGCCGAGTGCGAGCAAGGCCTGCACGATGTCGGCCTGTGCGTCGCTGGCCACGGTGGCCGCGCCCGCGAGATCCGGGGCGAGCTTGTCCTTCAGCTCCAGCAACAGCCGCTCTGCCGTCTTCTTGCCGATGCCGGGCACCTTGACCAGGCGGGCCCCATCCTGCCGCGACACCGCTTGCGCGAGTTCGCTGACCGACAGGCCCGACAGGATCGCGAGCGCGGTGCGCGGGCCGATGCCGGCGATGCGGATCAACTGTCGAAATGTCGCCCGCTCGGCCGCGCTGGCGAAGCCGTAGAGCAGGTGCGCGTCTTCGCGCACCACCAGATGCGTCAGCAGCGTCAGCCGCTCGCCGAGCGCGGGCAGGTTGTAGAACGTGCTCATCGGCACGTCGAGCTCGTAGCCGACGCCGCCGACGTCGACCAGCACCTGCGGCGGCGCCTTCTCGGCGAGTGTGCCTGTGAGCCGACCGATCATGGCCGGCGATTATCGCCGTCGGCCAAGCCCGATTCGTGCGGGCCTACCGAGGTGGCGGGCCTTCAGCGCCCGCGGCCGAACAAACCGAGCCGCTGCGCCTCGAGCGCCGCCTCGGCGCGTGAACTGACGTTGAGCTTGCGGTAGATCTGCTTCACGTAGTCGGCGATCGTGTGGCGGCTCAACCCGAGCTGCACGCCGATCTCCGGCAGCGTGAAGCCCTTGGCCACCCGCAGCAGCACCTCGCTCTCGCGCTCGGTGAGTTGCACGTGCGGCAGCGCGTTGGCCTGCGGCTTGGCCTGCGCGGCGAAGTAGGCGATGACCTTGCGCGCGATCGACGGCGACAGCGGTGGCTCGCCCTGGCTGATGCGCTGCAGCTGCTCGGTGATCAGCTCGCGCGACTGCTCCTTCAGGATGTAGCCGTAGGCGCCGGCCTGCAGCGCCGGGAACAGGTGGTCGTCGTCGTCGTGGATTGTCACGATCACCGACTGCGCGTCGGGCTGCGACTCGCGCAGCGCGGATACCACGTCGACGCCGGAGCCATCGGGCAGGCCGAGGTCGATCAGCGCGAGGTCGAACTTCTGCGCCGACACCTGCGCCAGCGCATCGTGCACGCGCGCGCACTCGACGATCTGCGCGCTGGGAAACACTTGCATCACCAGCGCCTTCAACCAGGTACGGATCTCGGGCAGGTCTTCGAGCAGCAGGATGTTCTTCATCGTGCCTCCGCAGGTGATAACGATGAATCGTAACAGCCGCTCAGGCCGATGCGAGGTGCCTGTCCAACGGAATCGTGAGGCGGATCACGGTCCCGTAGCCCGGGCCGGACTCGACGAGACATTGGCCCTGCAACTGTTTGGCACGGTGCTTCATGCTCGCCATGCCGTGCCCTCGGTCCAGGCGGCCGTCGAGCTCTAGCGGGATGCCTTTGCCGTTGTCCTGGATCACGACCTGGAAGTCGCCCTCGGCGATGGTGCAGCGGACCGTGCAACGCGATGCACCGCTGTGCTTGATGATGTTGCTCACCGCCTCGCGCAGCACGCGCGTGGTCTGCACGAAGGCGCGCGCCGACAACAGCTGGGGCACGTCGTCGTCGGCCGGTGCGTGCCAGGAGCCGTCGACGCCTGCCTGCGACAGCCGCAACACGAACTCGGCGCGCCAGTCGCCGAGCGCGTTGAGCAGCGGCACCGGCTTGCCCGTGAGGCCGCGCACCGACAGCCGCATCTCCTCGAGCGCTTCGCGCGCGAGCGTGGAAATGCGCTCGTTGTCGCTGGTGTGCACGATCGTCAGCAGCTTGGCACCGAGGTCGTCGTGCAGGTCGGCGGCGATGCGCTTGCGCTCCTGCTGCGTCACCTGCTCGACCTTGAGGTCGGCCAACTGCGCGAAATTGCGTTCGATCTGTGTCGACGCCTCGTGCACGCGGCGCTCGAGCTCGGCGCGATCCTGCTCCGCGTCCTGCAGCTGACGGCCATATTGCTGCACCATGCGCATGCCCAGCGCCATGAACAGCAGTGGCGGCACGATCTGTGCAGCGGCGACGATGCGCAAGTCGACCCCGATCTGCTGGGCGCTGAACTCCACCAGGGCGGCCAGCGCCATCAGTGCGGCGAGCGTGACCATCGGCCAGAACTGGGTGCGACGCACCCGCCACAGCTTGCGCAGGTGCAGCAGCGCCGCGGCGCCAACCTCGACCGCGAGCACCACGTACCAGAACGTGGCCATCGCGTGCAGGTGCTGGGCACCGGCCACCATCAGCGTCAACGGCATCACGACACACTGCGCGGGCAGACCGATGTCGACCCAGCGCCGCCGCTCGCCGCCGTAGTGCAGCAGAAACTGCACCGCCGCCAGCGTGACGAACGACGCCAGGATCGCCAGCAGGAATTCCGAGCTCGCGTTTGGCCACGGCATGTCGGCCATCCACTGGCGCGACAGCACCAGCGCCCAGCCGACCAGCAGGGCTCCGTAGTAGGCGAGGAAGCTGTGCGAGCGGTTGAGCCACCCCATCGCGAAGATCAGGCAGCCCACCAGCAGCAGGCTGCCGCTGATCACCTCGGGCAAGCGGATGGATACCAGCGTGCGCCAGTTGTGCTTGCTGGCCAGCGCCGCATGGGGGCCCAGTTCGATCGCGGACAGCCCACCCGCGCGCTGGCGCGACGCCACCTGGCGCAGCGGGTAGCCCATCAGTTTGAGGTCGAGCTGGTTGTTGCGCGGCTGCATCCACGCGATCGGCAGTGACACCAGCTGCGGGCGCTGGCAGTTGCGCGACACCGGCTCGGTAAGGCGGCCCGACAGGTGGACCAGCTTGCCGTTCAGGCGGATCGCCACCGCGCTGCACGCACGCTCGATGTACAGCGCCAGCAGCTCACCGCTGGCGCGCAATGCCTCGGCATCGAAGGTCACGCGATACCACACAGGGCCCGTCTGGTCGGGGCGCGATGCGGCCCAGTCATCGGGCAGCTCGAGCGTGCGAACCTGCGGCAGGTCCGGAAAGTACTCGGTGTCCGCAGCCACCGCCTGTGCCTGCGTGAACACCAGTGTCTGTGCCCCCGCGCCCGAACCCCAACCGAGCAGCAGCGCAATCACCGCCGCCCACCACGCTCCGAGGGGCGGTGCGCGTCGCCGGTGCCGCATCGCTTGCACGGGCTGGGATTGTGCAGCATGCGATTGGGCGAACACGGCCAACCCGGGTGCGGCGGCGCGACGCCACGGGGTTGGCGTGAAAATGGCGCGCCGTACGTGCTGCCACCGATGATCCTGCGCCACGAGTTCACGCCGATCGACAACCGTCGCCTGGCCCACCTGTGCGGCCCGGCCGATGCCCACCTGCGAACCATCGAATCGGCCTTCGACGTGCACATCACGCACCGGCAGGCGGCGTTCGGCATCGAAGGGGCCAAGTCGCGCGCCGAGGCGGCGCTGGCGGTGCTGCGCGACCTCTACGAGCGCGCCGCCAGGTCTCTCGATCCGCAGGCGGTGGCGCTGGCGGTCGGCGCGCCGGGCGTGCCGCCGAGCGGCGACGACGAGAGCACGTCACCGGTGCTGCACACCCGCCGCGCCGACTTGGCGGGGCGCACGCCCAACCAGGTGCAGTACTTGCGTCACATCCTGTCGCACGACCTGAGCTTCGGCATCGGTCCGGCGGGTACCGGCAAGACGTTTCTCGCCGTGGCGTGCGCGGTCGACGCGCTGGAGCGCAGCACGGTGCAGCGCATCGTGCTGACGCGCCCCGCGGTCGAAGCTGGCGAGCGGCTGGGCTTCCTGCCCGGCGACCTGGCGCAGAAGGTTGACCCTTACCTGCGGCCGCTGTACGACGCGTTGTACGACCTGATGGGCCTCGAGCGCGTGACCAAGGCCTTCGAGCGCGGCACGCTGGAGATCGCGCCGCTGGCGTTCATGCGCGGCCGCACGCTGAACCACGCGTTCGTGATCCTCGACGAGGCGCAGAACACCACGCCCGAGCAGATGAAGATGTTTCTCACCCGCATCGGCTTCGGTGCCAAGGCGGTGGTGACCGGCGATGTCAGCCAGATCGACCTGCCGCGCGGGGCCGCCAGCGGGCTGCTCGACGCGCGCGAGGTGCTGCGTGGCGTGCCCGGTGTCGCCTTCACGCATTTCACCGCGGCCGACGTGGTGCGCCATCCGCTGGTGGCGCGCATCGTCGACGCCTACGACAGGGCGCGCGCCAATCGCGAGCGACCGTGAAGCCGGCGTTGCGGCTGTCGCTGCAGTTCGGCGATGCCCGTCATCGCGCATTGCTGCCCCGCCACCGCGTACGCCGCTGGCTGCGAGCCAGCCTCGATGCGCCGGCCGAGCTGACGGTGCGCATCGTCGGCGTCGATGAGGGCCGGGCGCTCAACCGCGCGTATCGCCGACGGGACTACGCGACCAACGTGCTGACCTTCAGCTATCAGCGGCAGCCGCTGGTGGTGGCCGATCTGGTGCTGGTGGCTCCGGTGGTCGAGCGCGAGGCACGCGAGCTGGGCATCGATCTCGGCGCGCACTACGCGCACCTGCTGGTGCACGGCGCGTTGCATGCGCAGGGCATGGACCACGAGCGCGCCCGCGATGCGCGGCGCATGGAGGCGCGCGAGGTGGAAGTGCTGGCCTGGCTCGGCTTCGACGACCCCTACGCGCGCTGAGCCACAGCGGCTTTCTGGGCGGCTGGTGCACGCACAGGAAGCCCCCAGAAGAACATCTGAAAGAGGCGCGATGCGAGCGCTTCAGCCATGCCGCAGCAAGCGTGCAGCGTCGAGGGCGAAGTAAGTCAGCACGCCGTCTGCGCCGGCGCGTTTGAACGCGAGCAGCGACTCCATCATCACCGCGTCGTGCTCCAGCCAGCCGTTGGCGGCTGCCGCCTTGAGCATCGCGTACTCGCCGCTCACCTGGTAGACGAAGGTCGGCATGCGGAACTCGCGTTTCACGCGCGACACGATGTCGAGATACGGCATGCCAGGCTTGACCATCACCATGTCGGCGCCCTCGGCGATGTCGAGCGCCACCTCGCGCAGCGCTTCGTCGCTGTTGCCGGGGTCCATCTGGTAGACCTTCTTGTCGGCCTTGCCGAGGTTCGACGCGGATCCCACTGCGTCGCGGAACGGCCCGTAGAACGCGCTCGCGTACTTGGCGCTGTACGCCATGATGCGGGTGTGGATGCGGTGCTGCGCCTCGAGCGCACGCCGGATCGCGCCGACGCGCCCATCCATCATGTCGCTCGGCGCGACGATGTCGACGCCGGCCTCGGCCTGCACCAGCGCCTGACGCACCAACACCTCCACCGTCTCGTCGTTCAGGATGTAGCCGGTGGCATCGAGCAGGCCGTCCTGACCATGACTGGTGAAAGGATCGAGCGCGACATCCGTCATCAGGCCCAGCTCGGGGAAGCGTGCTTTCAAAGCACGTGCCGTACGCGGTACCAGGCCCTCGGCATTGGTGGCCTCGCGGCCGTCGGTGGTCTTGAGGGTCGGGTCGATCACCGGGAACAGTGCCATCACCGGCACGCCCAGATTCAGGCACGCTTCAGCTTGCGCGAACAGAAGGTCGACGGACATGCGTTGCACGCCCGGCATGCTCGCCACGTCCTGGCTGCGGCGTTGCCCGTCGAGCACGAACACGGGATAGATCAAGTCCGAGGGGTCGAGCCGATGCTCGCGCACCAGCGCGCGCGTGAATGCGTCCTTGCGCAGTCGTCGAGGTCGGCTGGCGGGGAACGGTGGGGGCGCGGGCAAGCTCGGACCTTTCTCGTGCGTGCGAGCTGCGCCACGGCCCAGCCCATCCGGTGTTACGCGGAGTCACACCGGGTAATCCCTCTGCTACGATCGCCGGCGAATGATAGCTGCAAGGCTGTCGTTCCCTGCTTTTCCTCCCTGAGCAGGTGCCTTACCGTGATGACAGCGATAAGGCTTGCGACCCCGATCCGCACGATCGGGGTTTTTTTTGCACCACGGCTCTTCGGTCGCGCACGGCCGATCGCGACGCGGCCTCGATAATCGAACGCCATGGGCGCGACATACCTGTGGCTCAAGGCCTTTCACATCGTGTTCGTGGCCAGCTGGTTCGCCGGCCTGTTCTACCTGCCGCGGCTGTTCGTCAACCTGGCCGGGGTCGCGGCCGACAGCCATGCCGAGCGCGAGCGCCTGCTCTTGATGGCGCGGCGCCTGTACCGCTTCTCCAACATCCTGATGGTGCTGGCGCTGGGGCTCGGGCTTTGGTTGTGGCTGGGGTTCGCCGCGTGGCGCGGCTTTGCGCATGTCTGGCTCGATCTCAAGCTCCTGTTGGTGATCGGCGCGATCGGATACCAACACATCTGCGGCGCGTTGCTCAGGACGTTCGAGCGCATGGGCAATGCGCGCAGCCAGCGCTGGTATCGGGTGTTCAACGAGACGGCGGTCCTGATCTTCGCGGCCATCGTGGTGCTGGTGGTGGTCAAGCCCTTGTAGAGCCGGTGAACGCAACCGCCAACCTCGGTCGCAGCGCGTTGGTTGTGCTGCTGCTGGTGGCCTGGGCGGCGCTCATCGTCTATGCCAGCTGGTTCCCGTTTGCCGGTAGGCGCTGGCCCGCCGGCGGCAACACCTGGGCGCTGCTGCAGCTGCCGTGGCCCCGCGGGCAGAGCACGTTCGACGTTGTCTCCAACCTGCTCGGCTACATGCCACTGGGCGCGCTGCTGATCATGGCACCCGGGCATCGCCACGAGCGCAACGGGG
>DATJYZ010000405.1:0-3312 GCA_035499355.1 Burkholderiaceae bacterium
CGTCGACCTGTACATCCCGCTGGCGCGGTCGACGCCGAAGGACGACGAGCTCGACGAGGTCGTCGACTACGACTTCATCCGCGCGTCCATCGCCGCGCGGGTGGCGCGCGGCCACATCCACCTGCAGGAGACGCTCTGCGACGACATCCTCGCGCTGATGCTCGGGCACCCCCGGGTGCGGGCCGCGCGCGTCTCCACCGAGAAGCCCGACGTCTACCCCGACTGCGATGCGGTGGGCTGCGAGGTCTTCGCCGTCAAGAAGGAGGCCGACGTCCCATGAGTGCCGTGCTCGACGCCACCCGGCGCGCGAAGCCGCCGGTCGAAATGGCCAAGCTCGAGAAGCGCCTGTACCGCCTCGTCGGCCAGGCGATCGCCGAGTACTCGATGATCGCGCCGGGCGACCGGGTCATGGTGTGCCTGTCCGGCGGCAAGGACAGCCACGCGCTGCTCGACATCCTGCTCGGCCTGCAGCGTCGCGCAGCCGTCGACTTCTCGATCGTCGCCGTCAACCTCGATCAGAAGCAGCCGGGCTTTCCCGCCGAGGTGCTGCCCGCGTACCTGAAGCAGCGCGGCGTCGAGTTCCGCATCGAGGAGCAGGACACGTACTCGATCGTCAAGCGCCTTGTCCCCGAAGGCCAGACGATGTGCAGCCTGTGCTCGCGGCTGCGCCGCGGCGTGCTCTACCGCGTCGCGGGCGAGCTCGGCGCCACCCGGATCGCGCTCGGCCACCACCGCGACGACATGGTGCAGACGCTGTTCATGAACATGTTCTTCCAGGGGCGCCTGAAGGGCATGCCGCCGAAGCTCGTGAGCGACGACGGCCGCCACGTCGTCATCCGGCCGCTCGCGCACGTGTCCGAGGTCGACCTCGAGCGCTGGGCCGCGTGGCGGAGCTTCCCGATCATTCCGTGCACGCTGTGCGGCAACCAGGCCGACCTCCAGCGCGTGCAGATGAAGGCCATGCTGCGCCAGTGGGAACGCGAGCACCCGGGCCGCACCGACAATATCTACCGTGCGATGAGCCGCGTCGTGCCGTCGCACCTGATGGACCGGAACCTGTATCCGTTCGCCACGCTCCAAGCCACTGGCGCGGCCGACCGCGACGGTGACAGGGCGTTCGACGACGATGCAGAGTGCGCGCCAGGCACCGACACGGCCGTGCAATGGATGCCGTAGTCGGTTAGCGTCGGCGCCAACGGAGGTTGCGATGAAGTTTTCGCCCCGGGCATGGTTGATGTTGGCGTTCATGGCCTGCCTGTCGGGGTGCGCGAGTGTCACGGCGCTGCAGGCGCAGATCGCCAGCTACGGCGAGTGGCCGTCGGGCCGCGCTCCGGGCACCTACGCGTTCGACCGGCTGCCGTCGCAGGAGACGCAGCCGCAGGCGCAACAGATGCTCGAGGATGCGGCGCACCGTGCGCTCACGGCGGCGGGCTTCACGGCGGCCGCGCCCGGCGTCAAGCCCGACGTGCTGGTGCAGGTCGGCGCGCGCACCACGCGCTACGACGCCGGACCCTGGGGCGACCCCTGGTGGGGCCCCGGCGGCTGGTACGGCTATGGCCATGTCGGCTGGGGGCGCCGCCCGTGGTTCGGGCCTTACGGCTACCCCTACCCGTATTGGTCGGGCTACTACAGCAGCTGGACCTACTACGACCGCCAGGTCGCCTTGATGCTGCGCGACGGCGCCAGCGGTGCGCCGCTGTACGAGGCGCGCGCGCGCAGCGACGCCTACAGCAGCGACAGCAACACGCTGACCGCGATGTTCCGCGCCGCGCTGGCCGACTTTCCGAAGAGCGGCAGCGTGCCGCACGGCGTCAGCGTGCCACTGACCCCGTGATCGCGGCGCGTGCCGAGCCGGCAGGTTCGCCGGCCAGTGCGCGCAGGTCTTCCTCCCAGCCCTTGAGCCTTGCGGCGCCGCGCAGCCGCTGCTCGGCCGTGGTGCTGTTGTGCAAGCGGGCGATCAGCTTGCAGTTGTGGTCGAACAGGCGCCGCTGGTACTCGCGGTAGGCTGGCCGCGGTGACTGCGCCGCGTGGGCGGCGAACAGGCGCAGCGCGGCCTGGGTGCGCGCGTTGTCGGCCCGCTCGGCGCGCAGCGCGCGCAGCGTGTCGACGATCTCGCGTTGGCGCAACTGGCGCTCGGTCAGCCAACGTTCAGGATCGAACGGCGAGTCGGCGATGCCCTGGGCGAGCAGCGCGCGCTGCGCATCGTTGAGGTCGCCGTAGATCATCTCGGCGCGCGAGATCGCGCGCTTGTTCGACTCGGCGAGTTGCTCGCTGCGCGTCGCCTGCAGGTACTCGTCGCGGAACTCGTCGTCGGCCTTGTGGTAACGCCGCTCGACGCGCTGCAGCTGCCGCGCACTCAACGTCGACACCATGTCGGCCATGGCTGGAACGCCCTGGTCGTAGCCGGTCTCGAGGCGCTTGCGCAATTCGTCGGCCCACTGGCACACCTCGGCCGGCGTGACGTCCTGCAGGATCTGGCGCTGCGCGGTGGCCAGCAGCCCCGCGTAGTCGGTCAGCTGCGTGGCACGATGCCAGGCAAACCAGTCGGCCAGCGCATCCCGCGCGCGTTCGCCCTGCTGGGCGTCGAACTCGACATAGCCGTCGAGCCACCAGTACATCAGGTGCGGCGCCTGGCCGTAAGCGAGGCGCACCGCGCTGCAACCGACCAGCAGCAACAGGCCGGCGCCGATAATCCAGCCTCGAAGGCGGTCCATCACGGACCGGGCACACACCATGGCACTCGACATCGTGGTCTTGGCAGCGGGCAAGGGTACACGCATGAAGTCCGCTTTGCCGAAGGTCCTGCACCGGCTGGCGGGTCGCCCACTGTTGCTGCACGTGCTGGATGCCTGCGCCGCGCTGCGGGCCCGCCGCACCGTGGTCGTCACCGGCTACTCGGCCGACGACGTCGAGCACGCCGTGGCGTCGCGCGACGTGCGCTGCGTGCGGCAGGAGCCGCAACTGGGCACCGGCCACGCCATGCAGCAGGCGGCGCCGCTGCTCGAGGCCGACGGCACGACCCTGATCCTCAACGGCGACGTGCCGCTGATCGGCAGCGACACCGCGCGCGAGCTGGTGCGGGCCTGCGGCGACCGCGCGCTGGCGCTGCTCACGCTCGAGCTGCCGGAGCCCAGCGGCTACGGCCGCATCGTGCGCGAGGGCGGCGCGGTGCGCGGCATCGTCGAGCACCGCGACGCCAGCGCCGGCCAGCGCGCGATCCGCGAGGTCTACACCGGGATCATGGCGGCGCCGACCACGGCGTTGACGCGCTGGCTGGCGCGCCTGAGCAACGACAACGCGCAGCGCGAGTAC
>DATJYZ010000406.1:0-3948 GCA_035499355.1 Burkholderiaceae bacterium
TCGCCGGCAGGGCCCGGCACCACGACGGGCTTCGGACCCCAGATGGCCAGGCCGATGCTCTGGAGAATGACGCCGAAGCCGAGGGTGCTCATGACCCAGGCCATGCCGGGACGGCCTGCGAAGGGCCGCACTCCCAGGACATAGAGCAGCGCACCGAGGGCACCCATCACGCCCAAGGCGGCGATCAAGGCGAGCACCTGGCTCACGCTGCCCGGATTGTCCGAGCCGAACGTGGTCGAGGTCAGCGGCTTTCCGAGCGCGAGGAACAGCGCGCTCATGCCGATGAAGGCGCCCGCCGAGACGAACTCGCCGTGCGAGAAATTCAGGGTCTTCGTGGTCGTGAAGGTGACGCTGAAGCCCAGAGCCACGAGCGCGTAGGCGCCACCGACCGCCAGGCCGCTAACCAGCGCCTGCAACAACGCTTCGTACATGGGATGTCTCCTCCGGGTCCGGGCAGGTGACAGTCACCCGCCCGGGGCCGGGTGGTGTTACTGCTTGAAGTCGGCCGCCGTGAGGCCGGCGATGGTCGGGTCGCTGTAGGTGGTCAGCTTCCCGTCCTTCCACTTGATCCAGACGAAGTCCTTGGCCGTCAGCGCCTCGTGCTGGGTCTTGGAGAACGGCTTGTTGTAGGTCTTGAGGACGCCATTGACCGTAATAGTCCGACTAGCACCGTCATTGCACCAGGGTTCGCTGCCCGGCAGCATCTGATCTGATGGAGTGCACACCCGCTTGATGGTGTGCACCAACGGAGATGGTGCACACGATGAAGGATCAAACAAGAGGTTCGTCGCGAAGCCGGCGGCAGCATGAACGGGCGTTCAAGGACGAGCTGATCGCACGGAGCCTGATGCCCGGCGCGTCGGTCGCAGCGATCGCGATGAACGGCGGCATCAATGCCAACCTACTGTTCAAGTGGCGACGTGAGCACGTGAGGGCGATGGCGGCGGCCGCGCCGACCGCTGCGACATTGCTGCCGGTGTGCGTGATTCCTGAGGCCACCTCGCCATCGACCGAACAGTGCGCGCCTGTCGGCCCTGGCGTCAACCGAGGCTCGAGTCCGTGCGTCATCGAGGTCGAGATCGGCGGCGCCCGGTTGCGGCTTCGTGGCGCGGTTGACGAGACGATGTTGGGCACTGTCTTGCGCGCGCTGCGCCAGAGCGCATGATCGGCCCGCGCGTTGGGACCCGGGTGTGGCTTGCCGCCGGCGTGACCGACATGCGCTGCGGCATCGACTCGCTGGCAGCGAAGGTCCAAATGGCATTGACGCAGGATCCGTTCAGCGGCCACGTCTTCGCGTTCCGTGGCCGCAGGGGCGACCTGGTGAAGCTTCTGTGGAGCGATGGCGACGGCATGTGCATGCTGACGAAGCGACTTGAGCGGGGCCGCTTCGTCTGGCCGCAGGCCGACAGCGGGAGCGTCTCGCTGAGCGCTGCGCAGCTCTCGATGCTGCTCGAAGGCATCGATTGGCGGCGCCCTGAACGCACGTGGCAACCACGCATGGCGGTGTAGCCGAGACTGCGATGGTTGACGGGACAAGCCCCGTTGTGAAGGATGGTCGCGGCCGGCAAAGTCATGCCCATGACGTTCGCGGACCTTGTGACCAACAACGCTGCATTGCGCGGTGAGGTCCGGCGCTCGCACGAGGCCTTGAAGATTGCGCAGTTGACCATCGACAAGATGAAGGTCGAACTGGCGTACCTGCGGCGAATGAAGTACGGCCGCTCCAGCGAGAAGCTCGAGCATGCACAACTCGAGCTCGTGGGCGGCCAGGTCGCACCGCCGGTGGTTGAGCTGCCCGCCGATGCCGACGCGGATGACGGATTGAAGTCCAACGTGACGTCGCTCGACAAGCAGCGCAAGACGCGAGAGCCCAAGACCCGGCCGGGGCTGCGCGAGTTGCCTGCGCACCTGCCGCGACGCACCGTCGTTCACACCCCGCAAGGCGCATGCGGCTGCACGGCCTGTGGCGGTGGCCTGCGGGAGATTGGCCAAGACGTCTCGGAGGTTCTGGACTACGAGCCGGGCACCTTCCACGTGGTGCGCCACGTGCGCCCGAAGCTGGCCTGCGCGGGGTGCAAGACGATCACGCAGGCGCTGGCGCCGACCCGGCCGATGGACCGGTGCATGGCCGGGGCGGGTCTGCTCACGCACATCGCGGTGAGCAAGTTCGCCGATCATGTTCCGCTCTACCGGCTGTGCCAGATCTATGGCCGTGACGGTGTCGAGATGAGCCGCTCGACCATCAGCGACATGGTCGGCAGTTGCGGCCTGTTGTTGACGCCGCTGGCCGAAGCCGTCGGGCGCTACGTGCTGAAGGCCGACAAGGTCCACGGCGACGACACGCCGATCCGCGCGCTGGGTGGCAAGGGCGAGAAGGCGCACACGGCTCGGCTGTGGGTCTACGTTCGCGATGACCGCCCCAGCGGCGACAAGGCGCCGCCGGCGGTGTGGTTCCAGTACTCGGCCGACCGCAAGGGCGAGCACCCGGCGCGGCACCTGAAGAACTACAGCGGCATCCTGCAAGCCGATGCGTACTCCGGGTACAACGCGATCTACAAAGAGGGTCGGATCCTTGAAGCTGGGTGCTGGAGCCATGCGCGCCGAAAGCTATGGGACATCCACGTCAAGCAGAAGCGCCTGTCCGGGACGCTGGCGCACGAGGGCTTGGTGAGGATCGGCGAGGTGTTCAAGGTCGAGGCAGAAGTGAACGGGCGATCGGCGCTACGGCGAAGGCGAATGCGCCAGACTCGAACAGTGCCGGTGCTGAAGGAATTGAAGTCCTGGATGAGCGAGACCTTGGCACAGGTGTCGGCGAAGTCGCCGATGGCGTTGGCGATCGGCTACTCCCTGAGCAACTGGACCGCGCTGACGAACTTCGTCGATGACGGGCGCATCGACGCCCACAACAATACGGCCGAGCGCGCCCTGCGCGGCGTCGCCATCGGACGCAAGAACTACTTGCACGTTGGCTCGGATGCGGGCGGCCACACCGCGGCGGTGATGTACACGCTGCTGGGCACGGCCAAGCTGAACGGGATCAACCCGCAGCGCTACCTGCGACACGTCCTGGAGCGCATCGCCGACCACCCGAGCAACCGCATCGACGAGTTGCTGCCGTGGGTGGTTGCCGCCAAGTGGGCGGATGAGACCAGCGCGAAGGACATGCCGCTGGCGGCCTGAACGCAGACGCGCCGGGCATCGGCAGAATGTGCCCATGCGCATCAAGCTGATCGAAGAGCTGCCGATGGCGAGCAGCGCCGAGCTGTACCAGCTCAGCTGGGTCATCGAACAACTATTGGCCGACCCACGACGCATCGTCCAGGTGCGCGCGCAGTTGCATACCGGTCAGCAGATCCAATACCTCAACTGGGGAGACGGGAAGTTGCGCTCGGCGCGAGTCGTCGGGATGCACGGGGACCACGTGGCCATACACGATGCGGCCTACAGCAAGGCCTTCAAAGTGCACTACGCGGCGATCCTCACCGAACCAACCCGCGCGCCGAACGAAAGTGGCCCGACACCAGCAGATGTCGAACTCACCAGGCCAGCTCCGCCCCCGGAGGTCGCCAGTCGTGCCGACTTCCGCGTTGGCAACCGGGTGAGCTTCATCGACAAGGATCTGCAGCACCGCGTCGGCCTGATCGTGCGCGTCAATCAACACACCGCCACGCTCGACTGCGACGGTCAGAAGTGGCGGGTCGCCTTCGAACTGCTCCGTCCCCTCGTCGGCGTCTGACCCACAAGGCCGACAGCAACGGTGCTCGTCGGACTATTACCTTGAACGTGGCAGCGACCGCGAGGATCACTGCCACCAAGGTGATGACGCCGACGATGGCCGACACACCGGCGATGAGCGCGAGCCCAGCGCCGATGACAACAGCGAGTGCGAGGATGGCGGCCAGCACGCTGGCCACCCACTTCAATGCACCCGCCATTGGCGATCAGCTG
>DATJYZ010000407.1:0-3920 GCA_035499355.1 Burkholderiaceae bacterium
GCTGCTCAAGCGCGCGGGCCACGAGGTGGTCGGCATCTTCATGAAGAACTGGGAGGATGACGACGACACCGAATACTGCTCGTCGAACGTCGACTTCGTCGACGCCGCAGCGGTGGCCGACGTGATCGGCATCGAGCTCGAGCACGTCAATTTCGCCGCCGAGTACAAGGACCGTGTGTTCGCCGAGTTCCTGCGCGAGTACCAGGCCGGCCGCACGCCGAACCCCGACGTGCTGTGCAACGCCGAGATCAAGTTCAAGGCGTTCCTCGACCATGCGCTGCGCCTGGGCGCCGAGCAGATCGCGACCGGCCACTATGCGCGCGTCCGCCTGTGCACGCAGCCGGCCGAGCCTGGCGGCCGATACGAGCTGCTCAGGGGTGTCGACGGCAGCAAGGACCAGAGCTACTTCCTGCACCGGCTGAACCAGGCGCAGCTGGCGCGCACGCTGTTCCCGGTGGGCGAGCTGAAGAAGACGCAGGTGCGCGAGCTGGCCGCCGAGATTCGGCTGCCCAACGCGAAGAAGAAGGACTCCACCGGCATCTGTTTCATCGGCGAACGGCCGTTTCGCGAGTTCCTCAACCGCTACCTGAGCCATGAGCCGGGTGATATCGAGGACGACCGCGGCCGCGTCGTCGGCCGCCACGTCGGCCTGAGCTTCTACACGATCGGACAGCGCCAGGGCCTGGGCATCGGCGGGCTCAAGACCAAGGGCCGCCGCGGCGGCGCCGACCATGCGCCGTGGTATGTGGTGGGCAAGGACCTCGAGCGCAACGTGTTGCGCGTGGTGCAGGGCCGCGACCATCCCGGGTTGCAGTCGCTGTCACTCGAAGCCGCCGATGCGAGCTGGGTTGCCGGCCGCGCACCCGAGGGCGGTCATGACGCCGCCAAGACCCGCTATCGCCAGGCCGATGCGCCGTGCGCGTTCACGCCGGCCGGCGACGACCGCTTCGCGCTCGCATTCGACGCCCCGCAGTGGGCGGTGGCGCCCGGGCAGTCGGCGGTGCTGTACGACGGCGAGGTGTGCCTGGGTGGCGGCGTGATCGAGGTGGCGCACGGCTGAGACGTCGGCATCGTGGCGGCCATTGCGTTCGACGACGCGCGCGACAGCTCCTTGCGCGCGACCGATGTGCGGCATCTGTTCGCGGCCAGGCACCGACCACGGGTCGTAGCGCGCGGTCGCGGCGCCAGCGTCAGATCATCGCGGCCGGGTCATGTTCGATCTCGGGCGCGCCGCCGATCGCGAAGCGCGTCACGCGCCGCGGCTTGAGCCAGGCGCGCACGCCCGGCGCGAGCTGCAGCGCGTCGCGCAGCGGCTGCCAGCGCGCACGCGGCATCTCGACGTCGAGGTAGCTGCCGTCGTCGCGCTCGAACTCCAGCCGCGTGGTCGCGCCGAGCGTCAGCACCTGCGACAGGCGCGCACCGAATGTCTGCGGCTCGGCCGCGGCCACGATGTCGAGCTCGTGCGGGCGCACGTAGCCGACCTCGTCGGCGCCGGCGTGGCCGAGCCGGCCGTGGAACAGGTTGACGTCGCCGAGGAACTGCAGCACGAACGGCGAGGCCGGTCGGTCGTACACCTCGTCGGGCGTGCCGATCTGCTCGATGCGCCCTTCGTTCATCACCACGATGCGGTCGGCCACTTCCATCGCCTCGTCCTGGTCGTGGGTGACAAACACGCTGGTCACGTGCACGGTGTCGTGCAGCCTGCGCAGCCAGCGCCGCAGCTCCTTGCGCACCTTGGCGTCGAGCGCGCCGAACGGCTCGTCGAGCAGCAGCACCTTCGGCTCCACCGCCAGCGCGCGCGCCAGCGCGATCCGTTGGCGCTGGCCGCCCGACAGCTGGTGCGGGTAGCGGTCGGCCAGCCAATCGAGCTGCACCAGCTTCAGCAGCGCCATCACCTTGGCGCGAATCTGTGCCTCTCCCGGCCGCGTCGCGACCCCGGAACCGGGCTTCGCCCGGGTCGGCCGCACGCGCAGCCCGAACGCCACGTTCTCGAAGATGCTCATGTGCGCGAACAGCGCATAGTGCTGGAACACGAAACCCACCTGGCGCTCGCGCACGTCGGTGCGGGTGGCATCCTCGCCGTGGAACAGCACGCTGCCGGAGTCGGGCACCTCGAGCCCTGCGATGATGCGCAGCAGCGTGGTCTTGCCCGACCCCGACGGCCCGAGCAGCGCCACCAGCTCGCCCGCGGGGATGTCGAGGTTCAGGTTGTCGCAGACGACGGTGGCGCCGAAGCGCTTGTTGAGGCTGCGGACTTCGATGCTCATGGTGATCTCCCTTGGCGTCACTCGGCGCGATCGCCGACCACGCGCCTTTGCGCCTTGACCCGCTGCTCGACCGCATACTTCAGCACCAGCGTCACCAGCGCCAGCAGCGCCAGCAGCGAGGCCACCGCGAACGCGGCGGCGAACTGGTATTCGTTGTAGAGAATCTCGATGTGCAGCGGCATCGTGTTGGTCTGGCCGCGGATGTGGCCGGACACCACGCTGACCGCGCCGAACTCGCCCATCGCGCGTGCGTTGCACAGGATCACGCCGTACAGCAGCGCCCACTTGATGTTGGGCAGCGTGACGCGGCGAAAGATCTGCCAGCCATCGGCGCCGAGCACGCGCGCGGCCTCCTCCTGCTCGGTGCCCTGCGCCTGCATCAGCGGGATCAGTTCGCGCGCGACGAACGGAAAGGTCACGAACACGGTGGCCAGCACGATGCCTGGCACCGCGAAGATGATCTTCAGGTCGTGGTCACGCAGGGCCTCGCCGAACCAGCCTTGCAGCCCGAACACCAGCACGTAGATCAGACCGGAGATCACCGGGCTCACCGAGAACGGCAGGTCGATCAAGGTCAGCAGCACGTTCTTGCCACGAAACTCGAACTTGGCTATTGCCCAGGCGGCCGCGACACCGAAGATCAGGTTCATCGGCACCGCGATCCCCGCGGCGATCAGCGTCAGCCGGATCGCCGACAGCGCGTCGGGCTCGGTGATCGCGGCCAGGTAGACGTCGACGCCCTTCTTCAGCGCCTCGGTGAACACGATCGCCAGCGGCACGAACAGGAAGAACGCCAGGAACGCCAGCGCAGTGCCGATCAGCAGCCACTTCACCGCGGCGGGCTCGCCGGTGGCATGGCGGATCGCGCGCGGCGCGATCCCGGCGGCGGCGCGCTGCGGCAGCGGCAGGGCGTCGGCGGGGGTGCTCATCACCGTCCCTGTCGCGCGCGCGTCCAGGCCTGCAGCGCGTTGATCGCCAGCAGCAGCGCGAACGCTGCCACCAGCATGACGGTGGCGATCGCGGTGGCGCCCGCGTAGTCGTACTGCTCGAGCTTGGTGATGATCAGCAGCGGCGTGATCTCGCTGACCATCGGCATGTTGCCGGCGATGAAGATCACCGAGCCGTACTCGCCGAGCGCGCGCGCGAAGGCCAGCGCAAAGCCCGTCAGCAACGCGGGCGTCAGGACCGGGAAAATCACGCGCACGAAGGTCTGCCTGCGGTTGGCACCCAGTGTCGCCGCGGCCTCCTCGACCTCCTGCTGCAGGTCTTCGAGCACCGGCTGCACGGTGCGCACGACGAACGGCAGACCGATGAAGGTGAGCGCGACGAACACACCCAGCGGCGTGAAGCTGACCTTGAACGGCAGGAACCGGCCGATCCAGCCGTTGCCCGAATACAGCGCCGTCAGCGCGATGCCGGCCACCGCGGTGGGCAGCGCGAACGGCAGGTCGACGAGCGCGTCGATCACACGCTTGGCAGGGAACTCGTAGCGCACCAGCACCCAGGCCACGAGCAGCCCGAACACGGCGTTGACCGCCGCCGCCGTCAGTGCGGCGCCGAAGCTCAGGGAGCAGGCGGCGAGCACGCGGGGACTGGTGACCGTCGCCCAGAACGTGGCCCAGGTGAGCGACGTCGCCTCGAGGGTGAGCGCGC
>DATJYZ010000408.1:0-5249 GCA_035499355.1 Burkholderiaceae bacterium
CATCACGCCGCGCTCGCCGGTGGGCTCGGGCTCGTTCTTCGCCATCGCCTCGGCCGCCAGGCGGATCATGTTGAAGCTGCCGATCAGGTTGATCTGGATCACCTTGGAGAACAGATCCAGCGAATGCGCGCCGTCCTTGCCCACCGTCTTGGCGGCGGGCCCGATGCCTGCGCAGTTGACCAGCCCCATCAGCTTGCCCATCGCCAGCGCCTTGGCCACCACCGCCTTCGCGTCGGCCTCTTGCGTGACGTCGCAGCGAACGAACGCGGCCTTGCCGGCGCCGAGCTCCTTGGCCAGCGACTCGCCGCGGTCGGCCTGTACGTCGGCGATGACGACCTTGCCGCCCTCGCGCGCAAACATGCGCACGCTGCCTTCGCCCAGGCCCGATGCGCCGCCCGTGACGATGAAGACCTTGCCGCTGATGTCCATGTGTCGTTCCCTTCGTGATTGCCGTGGCGTTCAAGCCTTCAGCGCTGCCAGTGCGCGGGCGCCGATCTCGTCGACGCTGCCCAGCCCGGAGATCTTGCTGTAGCGAGGCGCGGCAGCGTCGCCCTGCGCGGCCCATGCGGAGTAGTAGGCGACCAGCGGGCGGGTCTGCTTCTGATAGACCTCAAGGCGGTTGCGCACCGTGTCTTCGCGGTCGTCCTTGCGCTGGATCAGCGGCTCGCCGGTGACGTCGTCCTTGCCCGGCGTCTTCGGCGGATTGAACTTGACGTGGTAGCTGCGCCCGGAGGCCTCGTGCACGCGGCGGCCGCTCATGCGCTCGATGATCGCCTCGTCGGGCACGTCGATCTCGAGCACCGCATCGAGCTTGACGCCGGCGCTCTTCATCGCCTCGGCCTGCGGGATGGTGCGCGGAAAGCCGTCGAACAGAAAGCCGTTGACGCAATCGGGCTGCGCGATGCGCTCCTTCACCAGGCCGACGATGATGTCGTCGCTCACCAGATTGCCGGCGTCCATCACCTTCTTGGCCGCCAGGCCGAGCGGGCTGCCGGCCTTCACCGCGGCGCGCAGCATGTCGCCGGTGGAGATCTGCGGGATGCCGTAGGTGCGGCAGATGATCGCGGCTTGGGTGCCTTTGCCGGCACCGGGCGGGCCCAACAGAATGAGTCGCATGGTCTTCTCGGTGCCTGGGCTTCCTCTTCGGGCGAACGAGCTTAGCACGCGCTCGCCGGCGCATCGATCACTGCGACCGCGGCCACAGCGCGCGCACGCGTTCGAGGTCGGCCGGTGTGTCCACGCCCGGGCCCGGACGCTCGGCGCTGACGTGCACCGCGATGCGCTCGCCTTGCCACAGCACGCGCAACTGCTCCAACGCCTCGACGTTCTCGATGGCCGCAGGCGGCAGCGTCGGAAAGCGCCGCAGGAAGCCCGCCCGGTAGGCATACAGGCCGACGTGGCGCAGCGGCGGCGGCGCGCTCGGCAACGCCTGCGGCGACGTGCGATCGCGCCAGTGCGGGATCGGCGCGCGCGAGAAGTACAGCGCGCGTCCTGCAGCGTCGAGCACGACCTTGACAACGTTGGGATTGGCGAACTCCTCGGCGTCGTCGATCGCGTGCGCGACGGTGGCCATCACGCAGTCGCTGCGCGCCTTCAGCACGGCGGCGCAGGCATCGATCATCGAGGTTGCGATCAGCGGCTCGTCGCCTTGCACGTTGACGACCACGGCAGCGCCATCGAGCCCGAGCTGATCGCACGCCTCGGCCAGGCGGTCGCTGCCGCTGACGTGGTCGCTGCGGGTGAGCAGTGCGTCGACACCGTGTGCGCGGCAGGCCTCCACGATGCGTGCGTCGTCGGCCGCCACCACCACGCGGGTCGCCGCGGAGGCGGCCGCGCGCTGCGCCACGCGCACGACCATCGGCGCCCCGTGCAGATCGGCCAGCGGCTTGTCGGGCAGCCGCGTCGACTTCAGCCGCGCGGGAATCAACACGGTGAAGCTCATCGCGGTGCGGCTGCTTCGGCGCCGCTGTCCGCCGCCCTCATGGCAAAAGCGAGGGCGCGCTCGGGGCATCGAGGGCGCGCGCTTCGCTCTCGAGCATCACCGGAATGCCGTCGCGTACCGGGAATGCGAGCCGATCGGCGGGGCAGACCAACTCGCGCAACGGCTCGCCAGGCGGGTGCTCGGCGCGCAGCGGCCCTTTGCACAACGGGCATACCAGCAGGTCGATCAGTCGGTGGTCGATGGTCATTGTGGGGTGGTCGGCAGCCAGCGCGTCAGGGTGTCGCCAATGGCGTCGTCGAGGTGGAAGTCTAGCGGCGCCACCCACACGCGGGTGGCTCCCATGCGGTCGGGACGGAGCTTGACCGCGTCCTTCTCGGTCACCACCACGTCGGCGGCGTCGGCGCGCCATGGCAGCGGGCGGTAGTCGGTGTGGTCGGGCAGCGGCAAAGGCTCGATGTCGAGCCCGAGCGCCGTCAGCATGGCGAAGAAACGCTGCGGCACCGCGGTGCCGGCGCAGGCGACGACGCGACGACCCTGCAGCGCCTGCCAGCCCGCGGCGTCGCTCGCTGCGCCGCGCCACCAGTCCGCCAGCGGCACCACGCCGGCCAGCGCGCGCTGCGCCACGTGGCCGGGCCATGGCGTGCTCGGGCGCGGCGCGTTGTAGACCACCAGCGTGCGTTCGGGAATGACCTGGGGCAGTGGCTCGCGCAGCGGCCCTGCAGGCAGCAACAGGCCGTTGCCGACGCCGCGCTCGTCGAACACGATCACCTGCGCGTCACGCGCCAAGGCCAGATGTTGCAGGCCGTCGTCGGCGATCAACAGATTCACCTCCGGGTGCGCGTCGCACAGCGCCCGGGCGGCGTCGATGCGCCGCGCTGCCACCGCCACGGGTACGCGCGCGCGCAGATGGATCAGCAGCGGTTCGTCGCCGACCTGATTCGCGTCGCTGGCCGCATCGACCAAGCGGGTGCCGCGCTCATCGCGCCCATGGCCACGCGACACCACCCCGGGCGTGCAGCCGAGCCGCCGCAGCATCGCCGCGAGCGCGATCACCGTCGGTGTCTTGCCGGCGCCACCGGCCACCAGGTTGCCCACCACGATCAGCGGCCGCGGCGCTTTGTGGCTCGGGCGCAGGCCACTGGCGTACAACGTGCGGCGCCCGGCGGCCAGCGCCCCGTACAGCCACGACACCGGCTGCAGCAGGCGCGCCAGCGCGTCGGGCTGCGGCCGCTGCCATGACGCCAGCAGAGCGCCGGCCAGGGCAGGGGCCACGCCGCGGCCCGGATTCATCACAGGGCCGTCGAGGTCAGCGGCCCGCGGCGTCGCCGGGCACCTGCGCCGCGAAGCTGAGCCGGCCAAGGCCGGCGCGTCGTGCCGCATCGAGCACGTTGATCACCGCCTGGTGTGGCGTCAAGGCATCGGCGGACACGATCACCGTCACGTCGGGGCGGCCCGCGGCCGCCGCTTGCAGTTCGAGCGTCAGGATGTCGACACTGCGCCCCTCCACCGGCTTCTTGTCGATCAGGTAGCGGCCGTCGGACGAGACGCTGACGACGATCTCGGCCGGCCGCTCGCGGATGCGCTCGGCGTCGGCGGTCGGCAACGTGATCTGCAGCTCCGAGTACTTCGAGTACGTGGTCGACAGCATCAGGAAGATCAGGATCACCAGCAGCACGTCGATGAACGGGATCAGGTTGATCTCCGGTTCCTCGGAGCGACGGCGGCGAAAACGCATTGCGCGTCGGGCGGCTTACGCGGCAGGCCGCACGACGAATCGCATCAGGTGCGGCACCATGCGTTCGGCGGCCATCTCCATGCTGAGCGCGTACTCGTCGATCAGCCTGCGGAAGTAGCGGTAGAACATCAGCGACGGGATGGCAATGATCAGGCCGAATGCCGTGTTGTAAAGCGCAACCGAGATGCCGTGCGCCAGCATCACCGGGTTCGAGCCGCCGGTGGGTGCCTGCGAGCCGAAGATCTCGATCATGCCGATCACGGTGCCAAACAGCCCGAGCAGTGGCGCCGCGGCCGCGATGCTACCCAGCGTGTTCAGGTAGCGCTCGAGGCGATGCACCGCGCCGCGCCCCGCGATCTCGAAGGCCTGGCGCAGCGCCCCTTCCTGGATGCGCGGGTCGCCCATCACGGCGCGCAAACCGGCGGCGAGCACAGAGCCGAGTTCGGAGTTGGCTGCCAGCTTGGTGACGACGTCGGGCCCCGGTAGGCTCTGCCGCGTGACCGACAGCACCTCGTCGAGCAGCTTGGGCGGCGTGATGCGCGGCGTGCGCAGACTGATGAAGCGCTCGATCACGAGCGCGAGCGCCACCACCGAGCAGATGAGCAGCGGCCAGATCGGCCAGCCGGCGGCTTGTATGATCGAAAACAAGAGAGAGGACCCGTTTGGAACGTGAGCCGCTGCGCCCGCCTGGGGCAACGTCGCGACGCGCGATTATGGCCGAGCTTGCGGGCACTCTCCGCGGCCGGCGTTGCTGTCAGCAAACGCCGCGCAGCATCGGGGGCGCGAACGAATTCGCGGAAGTGCGGCGAACAATCCACTGCTTCTGTGGAAAAGCTTGTGGGCAAGCGGCCGCCGGTCATCGCGAGGGCGCATGTTTTCGTGCTTCGCCTTGGATTGCCCGAGTTTTGAGCAATGAGCCCACGCGAGCGATCGAGGCGCGTCACGGCGCTGCCGCAGCGGCCGGATTGCGCGCGATCGTGGTGCCATGAGTAGCGACGGTGACACTGGCGCGCTCGCGCCCCGCGCGCTGAGCGTGGCCGCGCTGCTGCTGGCCGCCGCCGACGCGTTGCAGTTTCGCCTCGGCGCGGTGGCGGTGCGCGGCGAGCTGTCGGGGTTCTCGCGGGCGGCGAGCGGCCACTGCTACTTCTCGCTGAAGGATTCCGACGGTGCCAGCGCGTTGCTGCGTTGCGCCATGTTCCGCCGCGCCGCCTCGCTGCTCGATTTCGCGCCGCGCGACGGCCAGCACGTCGAGGTGCGTGGCCGCGTCGGCATCTACGAGCCGCGCGGCGAGCTGCAGTGCATCGTCGAGGCGATGTTGCCGCTGGGTGCCGGCTCGCTGTACGAGCTGTTCCTGCGCCAGAAGGCCAAGCTCGAGGCCGCCGGCCTGTTCGACGACACTCGCAAACGGCCGCTCGCGCAGCATCCGCGGGCGATCGGCTGGGCGACGCAGCGCGCCGAGGTCGACACGCTGATCGTCTGCCGCGGCGGCGGCTCGCTCGAAGACCTGTGGGCGTTCAACGACGAGGCGGTGGTGCGCGCGATCGCCGCCAGCACGATCCCGGTCGTGTGCGG
>DATJYZ010000409.1:0-7592 GCA_035499355.1 Burkholderiaceae bacterium
CCCCGGTACGTGGGTATCAACCAGGCGCAAAGCTTGTTGGCAGCGAAGATCGTGAAAGGCTGCGCCACCACGATCAGGCTGAGGAACATGAAGAGTTCCAGCTTGGTGTCGTTGGCGCTGGCGTGCACGGTATCTCGATAGCGTCGGGACAGCCACTCCATCGCGGCGAACACAACCATGATCGCGACGATGACGAGGTTCTGGTAAAGAGGGTTCACGGTGTTGTCTCGTTTGCGCTAAGCGCGATGTGTTTGGTGTTTGACCACGAACCGCAGCCGTTCGCTCAGGCGAACAGCTTGCGCGCGATCAGGTCCTTCATGATCTCGGTGGTGCCGCCGTAGATGCGCTGCACGCGTGCATCGGCGTACAGGCGCGCGATCGGGTACTCGGCCATGTAGCCGTAGCCGCCGAACAGCTGCACGCACTCGTCGGTGACCTTGCCCTGCTGCTCGGTGCACCACCACTTGGCCATGTAGGCGGCCTCGTCGTCGAGCGTGCCGTCGAGCAGGCGCTGCGTGCAGTCGTTGACGAAGGTGCGCACCACGTGGGCCAGCGTCGCGCACTCGGCGAGCTTGAAGCGCGTGTTCTGAAAATCCGCCAGCGACTGGCCGAAGGCTTTGCGCTGCTGTGTGTACTCCACCGTCAGCTCGACCGCGCGCTCGATCACCGCGGCGGCCGGCACGCACAGCAGCAGGCGTTCGTACGGCAACTGGCTCATCAGCTGCACGAAGCCGTTGCCCTCGGTCTCGCCGAGCAGATGGCTGGCCGGCACGCGCACGTCGTCGAAGAACAGCTCGGCGGTGTCCGAGGCGTGCTGGCCCAGCTTCTCGAGCCGCCGGCCGACGCGGAAGCCCGCCAGGTTCTCGGTCTCCAGCACGATCAGCGACACGCCGCGGCTGCCGGCGTCGCCGGTGCGCACGGCCACGACCAGCAGGTTGGCGGTGAAGCCGTTGGTGATGAAGGTCTTGGCGCCGTCGATCACGTAGTCGTCGCCGTCGCGCCGCGCGCGGGTGCGCAGCGACTTCAGGTCCGAGCCGCAGCCCGGCTCGGTGAGCGCGATGCCGGCCAGCAGCTCGCCACTGGCCAGCTTGGGCAGCCAGCGCTGCTTCTGCGCCTCGGTGCCGTAGTCGAGGATGTAGTGCGCGGCGATCGTGTGCACCGCGGTGTTGGCCGGCACCTCGGCGCGCGCCAGTTCGTCTTGCACCACCAGCTGATAGGCCAGCGACGCGCCGGCGCCGCCGTGGCTCTCGTCGAGCTCGGGCAACAGGAAACTCATCTGCCCGAACGGACGCCACACCGAGCGCGGAATGAAGCCCTGGCGGCGCCACTTGTCCAGCGATGGCGACAGCTCGCCCGCGACGTAGCGGCGCACCTGCTCGCGAAACGCCTCGATCTCCTCGTCCATCCAGGGATGGCGGTGCAGTTGCGGCAGCATGGCTTCAGATCCCGGTGAGGCCACCGCTGCACATCAGCGTCTGGCCGCTCACGTAGTCGGACTCGGGGATGCAGAACAGGTACACCGCGCCCGCGGCCTCGTCGGGCGTGCCGCCGCGACCCAGCGGAATGGACTTCTCCATCATCGCCAGCAGGTCCGGGTTGACGCCGACCTTGATCTCGCGGCCGTCGATGTTCGCCGTGCCCTCGCCCGCTGCGCTGCTGGTCAGCCGCGTCTTGATGAAGCCATAGGCCACGCAGTTGACGGTGACGTTCATGCGGCCCCACTCCTTGGCCAGCGTCTGCGTCATGCCGACGATGCCGGCCTTGGCGGTGGAATAGTTGGCCTGCCCCGCGTTGCCGAACAGACCGGCCACCGACGAGATGTTGACCACCTTGCGCACCACGCGCTGGCCGGCCTCGGACTCGGCCTTGCTCAGGCGGCGGATCACCGGCTGCGCGGCGCGCAGGATGCGAAACGGCGCCGTCAGGTGGCAGTCGATCATCGCGTACCACTGCTCGTCGGTCATCTTCTGGATCACGTTGTCCCAGGTGTAGCCGGCGTTGTTGACGACGATGTCCAGGCCCTTGTATTCGTTGACCGCGGTGCCGATGAAGCGCTCGGCGAAATCGGGCGCGGTGACGCTGCCGACGCAGGCCACGGCCTGGCCGCCGGCCTCGCGGATGGCCTGCACGGTCTCCTGCGCGGGGTCGTTGTCGAGGTCGTTGACGACGATGCGCGCGCCTTCGTTGGCGAGCTTCAGCGCGATCGAGCGGCCGATGCCGCGGCCCGAACCGGTGACGAGGGCGACTTTGCCATCGAGTTTATGGGTCATGGTGTTCTCCTGAAGGGGGTCAAGGCAGCGCGACGATGGCTTCGCCGGCGATCTTGGTCTGTCCGAACTGGTTGTCGCTGTGCAGCTCGAGGCGCACGAAGCGCTCGCCATCGCGCTCGAACTTCTCGGCCACGCGGCCGCTGCAGCGCATCGCGTTGCCGAGGTGGGTGATGCCCTGGAAGCGCGCGTCGAAGCGACGCAGGCGGCTTTGCGGCACCCAGGCGGTGATCAGGCGGCCGAGCCAGGCCATGCCCAGCATGCCCTGTGCGAAGACGTCGGGCATGCCGGCGCGGCGCGCCACGTCGGTGTCGATGTGGATCGGGTTGTGGTCGCCGGAGGCGCCGGCGAACAGCGCCAGCGTCGTGCGGTCGACCGGCGGCAGTTGCAGCGGCGGCAGCTGATCGCCGACCTGCACGGAGTCGTAGGTGGGTACGGTCATCTCAAGGCTCCGGTCAGTGGCGGCAGACGAGCACCGAGCACAGCTCGGCCACCAGCTCGTTGCGCTGGTTGGTGGCGCGCGAGGTCTTCACGACGAACTCGAGCGCGCCGTTCTTCTTGTCGTAGATGTCGCTGATCGTCGAGCGCACGGTCACCGTGTCGCCGACGCACGCGCTGCGGTGGTAGGTGAAGCTCTGCTCGCCGTGCAGCAGCTTGGCGATCGGGATCTGCAGGTCCTCGACCAGGCGGAATGCAGCGCCGGAGTCGAGCTCGGCCGCGAACAGGAACGTCGGCGGCGCGGGCAGGTCCGGGTAGCCGGCGTCGCGCGCCGCGGCGACGTCGGTGTACACCGGGTCGGTCTCGCCGATCGCCTTGGCGAAGAACTGCAGACGGCTACGCTCGATCGGCAGCACCGACGCGCCCAGCTCGTGGCCGATCCACTTCTTGTCGATCATGGGAATCTCCGAATCAGACGCGTTCGTACAGCGTGACGACGCAGGCGCCGCCGAGCCCCAGGTTGTGCTGCAGCGCCAGCCGCGCGCCCTCGACCTGGCGCTTGTCCGCCCTGCCGCGCAGTTGCTGGACCAGCTCGGTGCACTGAGCCAGCCCGGTGGCACCCAGCGGATGGCCCTTGCTGAGCAGGCCGCCCGACGGGTTGGTGACCACCTTGCCGCCGTAGGTGTTGTCGCCGTCGACGACGAACTTCTCCGCGCCACCTTGCGGGCACAGGCCGAGTGCCTCGTAGCTGATCAGCTCGTTGTGGGCGAAGCAGTCGTGCAGCTCGACCACGTCGATGTCCTGCGGGCCGACGCCGGCGGCCTCGTAGACCTGCTGTGCCGCGGCCTTCGCCATGCTGAAGCCCACGACCTCGCGCATGTCGCGCGCCTCGAAGGTGATCGGCCGGTCGGTGGTCATCGCCTGCGCCTTGATGCGCACGCTGCGGTCCAGACCGTGCGCCTTGGCGAAGTCGGCCGAGCAGACGATCGCGGCGGCCGAGCCGCAGGTGGGCGGGCAGGCCATCAGGCGCGTCATCACGCCGGGCCACATCACCGGCGTAGCGAGCACCTCTTCTTCGGTGACCACGGTGCGGAACAGCGCCAGCGGGTTGTTGGCCGCGTGGCGGCTGGCCTTGGCGCGGATCTTCGCGAAAGTGGCGAGCTGCGTGCCGTACTGCTGCATGTGCGCCAGGCCCGCGCCGCCGAAATAGCGCAGCGCCAGCGGGATCTCGCCGTGGCCGACCAGCTCGTCGGTGGCGTGATCGAAACGGTCGAACGGGCTCGGCCGGTCCTTGAACGTCGCGCCCAGTGCGCCCGGGCTCATGTGCTCGAAGCCGAGCGCCAGCACGCAGTCGGCGGCGCCGCTGGCCACCGCCTGACGCGCCAGGAACAGTGCGGTCGAGCCGGTGGAGCAGTTGTTGTTGACGTTGACCACCGGGATGCCGGTCATGCCCACTTCGTAGACGGCGCGCTGGCCCGCGGTGGAGTCGCCGTACACGTAGCCGACGTAGGCCTGCTGCACGAGGTCGTAGCCGATGCCGGCATCGGCCAGCGCGGCCTGCGTGGCCTTGGCGGCCATCTGCGGATAGGGCTCGTTGGCCCCCGGCTTGGTGAAGGGGATCATGCCGACCCCGGCGACGAAGACGTCACGGCTCATGGCGGACTCCTGGTGGTTCAATCCATTGAAATGTGCAGCGAACAAGTGTCGGATCACGCGACGGCGCGTTCGCGGCCTTGCCAGAACGGCTGGCGCAGCTTGGTCTTCAGCACCTTGCCGGCGCCGGAGATCGGCAGCGCGTCGGCGAACGCCACGCTGCGCGGGCACTTGTAGCCGGCGATCAGCGTCTTGCAGTGCGCGATCAGCGCGTCGGCGGTGACGTCTTGCCCCGGCTTGCGCACGACCACGGCATGGACCGTCTCGCCCCACTGCTCGCTCGGGATGCCGATCACGGCGCAGGCGGCGACGGCCGGGTGCTGGGCGATGGCGTTCTCGACCTCCGCCGAATAGACGTTCTCGCCGCCGCTGATGATCATGTCCTTCAGGCGATCGGCGATGAAGATGAAGCCGTCGTCGTCCATGTACGCGCCGTCGCCGGTGTGCATCCAGCCGTCGCGCACCGCAGCGGCCGTCTGCTCGGGCTTGTTCCAGTAGCCCTGCATCACGTTGGGCCCGCGCACCACGACCTCGCCCACCGTGCCACGCGGCACCTCGTGGCCCTCGGTGTCGACGACGCGCAGCTCGATGCAGAAGCCCGCACGGCCGGCTGCACGCAGCTTGCCGAGCTTGCGGCCTTCGACGGTGTGGTAGTAGGCGGGGTTCACGGTCGCGAGTGGCGAGAGCTCGGTCATACCGTACGCCTGCACGAAGCCCACGCCCGGCAGCGCGGCCATCGCGCGCTCAAGCACGGCCTCGGAAATCGGCGAGGCGCCGTAGGCGATGGTCTGCAGCGCACTGAGGTCGCGCGGCTTCTGCATCGTCGGGTGATCGACCATCATCTGGATCATGGTCGGCACCAGCACCACATGCGTGACGCGGTCACGCTCGAAGGTGTCGAGCACGAGCTCGGGGTTGAAGGCCGGGATGATGCTGTGCGTGTTGCCTTCGATCCAGTGCGGCGTCGACAGGCCCATGTCGGCCAGGTGGAACATCGGCGCGGCGTGCAGGTAGGTGCCGCCGGGCGAGGCCAGCCCTTCGGCCCGCAGTGCCAGGCCCGAGCTGCACAGGTTGTTGTGGCTCAGCATCACGCCCTTCGGAAAGCCCGTGGTGCCGCCGGTGTAGAAGATGCCCGCCAGGTCCTCGCCGCGCCGCACGGTGTCGGGCACCGGATCGGCAGCAGCGAGCAGGGCTTCGTAGCCGTGCATGCCAGCGGGCACGTCGCCATCGCCGCAATAGACGACCTCGCGCAGGGTTCTGGAGTCGCGGCGGAACTGCTCGACCAGCGGGCGGAACGCCTCGTCGACCAGCAGGATGCTCGAGCCCGAGTCGTCCAGCGAATACAGGATCTCGGAGGCCGACCAGCGGATGTTGCACGGGTTCAGCACCCCGCCGCCCCACGGCACGGCCATCTGGTACTCGAGGTAGCGGTCGGAGTTGAGCGACAGCATCGCGACCCGGTCGCCAGCCTGCATGCCGAGCTTCTGCAGCGCGCCGGCCAGGCGTGCGACACGATCGGCGAACTCGCGAAACGTGCGCTGCCGGGCGCCGAAGCGCACCGCCACGCGGTCGGGATGTTGCTGCACGGCGCGGTGCAGCGATTGGGTCAGGTACACGTGGGTCTCCTTTGGGGTGCGTCGTGGGCAGCGGGGCTGTCTGGGTGCGCATGGTAGAAACCGGCTGTCGTTTGCACGATGGCGCAATGCATCGATCGCATGGCAAAAGGCCGCAATCCATGGCACGGTCCCCTTTGGCGCTGCATCCTCCGGTGACGATCCCGATCGCATTCGTCAAGGGCATGCTGTCGGGCGTGCAGGCGCACGGCCAGCCCTGCGACGTCTTTCTGGGCGACGCGCGCATCGAGCCGCAACTGCTGGAGCAACCCAGCGCCCGCGTGACCGCCGAGCAGTACGTGGCGTTGTTTCGCTCGCTGACCGAGCGACTCGATGACGACATGCTCGGCTTCCTGTCGCGCCCGCTGAAGTGCGGCAGCTTCGCGCTCATCGTTCGTTCCGCAGCGGGCGAGGAGACCGTGGAGAAGGCCATGCGCCGCACCGCGCGCACGTTCGGGCTGCTGCAGGACGAAGTGGCGCTGGAGCCGGTGCATGCGGGTGCGCTGGCCGGACTGGCGCTGCGCTTCAACGCGCCGTCGGTGGCCCGCCTGGTGTTCGTGCATGAGCTGCTGCTGCGATCGTTCTGGCGGCTGCTGGCCTGGCTGGCCGGCGGCAAGTTGCGTGCTGCACGATTCGACTTTGCGTTCGAGAACCCGCCGTATGCGGGCAGCTATGGCAAGGTGTTCCCCGCGCCACTGCTCTTCGAACAGCGGCAGTCGGCGTTCTGGTTCGACGCGGCGCTGCTGAAACAGCCGGTGCGGCGCGACGCCGCCGCCTTGCGGGCGTTCCTGGCCGACGCGCGGGCCAACGTCGTGATCCCGCCACGCAGCGACGACCTGGTGAGCGCCCGCGTGCGCAAACACCTGCAGCGCTCGCAGCCCGCGTGGCCAGATCTGGCAGCCACCGCCGACGCGCTTCACATGGCGCCCTCGACGCTGCAGCGCCACCTGGCCGCCGATGGAACGTCGTTCCAGGCGTTGAAGGACGAGCTGCGCCGAGACCTCGCGATCGTGCGCCTCAACACCAGCACGGTGCCGCTGGCCGCGCTGGCCGACGAACTGGGATTCGCCGACAGCGCGGCGTTCCAGCGCGCGTTCAAGAACTGGACAGGCAGTGCGCCGGGGCACTACCGGCGAGGCGGACCGACATGACCGTTGGGGCACAGACTTCGTGAAGAGCACCAAGCGCAACCGGCCTGCGCCGCCTCCATCGTCTTCCACGCCCGCACCTCGGCGCGCAGCGCGGCTGTTGGCGCCGTTGGTCTTGGTGCTGCTGACGGTGGCAATCGCTGTCGCGTGGTGGTGGTTCACCGCGGCCAAGGCACCTCCAGCGGTGCCCCTTGCGGCTCCGCAGTCAGCAACCAGCCCACCACCTCTGCCCGCATCGTATGTGGACAATCGGCAATGCCTTGGCTGCCATCAGGACCAGGGCCGGCAGTGGCAGCCCTCGCACCACGCGCAGGCGATGGCCGCGCCGACCGAGCAGACCGTGCGCGGTGACTTCGACAACACCACGTTCAAGCACCAGGGCGTCACCACCCGCTTCTTCAAGCGCGACGGCAAGTTCATCGTGCGCACCGACGGCCCGGACGGCAAGCTGGCCGACTTCGAGGTGGGCTACA
>DATJYZ010000410.1:0-25506 GCA_035499355.1 Burkholderiaceae bacterium
GCCTCGTCTTCGACGGGGACGCCGCGCGTCCACATCTTCACCGGCACGCTGCCGCTGAGGGTGTCTTCGATGAAAGCGCTGTCCATGGCCTTGCTGTCCGGGTGGCCCTGCTGCCGGCCGGGGCATCGGCACCGGCGACAAGGCATTCAGCGGCCGCGAATGCAGCATGCAAATCGTTCGTGCCACACCCACATGCCGATTCGCAGAATCGGCCTGCTGTTTCCCGTCCCAGTTTGCATCAACCAGGAGGCGCCGCCATGGCCAAGGTACTCGTTCTCTATTACAGCCTCTACGGACACATCGAGGCGATGGCCAACGCGGTGGCCGAAGGTGCGCGCGGCGTTGCCGGCGCCAAGGTCGACATCAAGCGCGTGCCCGAGACGATGCCCGACGACGTGTTCAAGGCCGCCGGCGGCAAGGGCAACCAGCCTGCGCCGATCGCCCAGCCCGCCGAGCTGGCCAACTACGACGCCATCATCTTCGGCACCGGCACGCGCTTCGGCAACATGACCGGGCAGATGCGCAACTTCCTCGATCAGACCGGCCCGCTGTGGATGAGCGGCGCGCTGGTCGGCAAGGTCGGTTCGGTGTTCGCATCCAGCGCCACGCAGCACGGCGGGCAGGAGAGCACGATCCTGAGCTTCCACACCACGTTGCTGCACCAGGGCATGGTCATCGTCGGCCTGCCGTACGCCGAGGCGCGGCAGATGGGCCTCGACGAGATCAAGGGCGGCAGCCCCTACGGCGCGTCGACCATCACCGGCGGCAAGGGCGAGCGCATGCCGAGCGCGCAGGAGCTCGGCATGGCGCAGTTCCAGGGCCGCCACGTGACGCAGATCGCCACCAAGCTGTTCGGCTGAGCCGAGTCCCCGCGCGACGCGGTCGATGGTGCCTGCGCCGCGCTCGCGCGGCGCAGGGGGCTCAGGCGCCCATCTCCTTGAAGACCTCGCGCGCGTTGCGGAAGCTGTCGATCGCTGCCGGCACGCCGCAGTAGATGGCGGTCTGCAGGAACACCTCGCGTATCTCTTCCTGGGTGACGCCGTTGCGCAGCGCGCCCCTGACGTGCAGCTTCAGCTCGTGCGGACGGTTCAGCGCCGTCAGCATCGCCAGATTGAGCAGGCTGCGCGTGCGGCGGTCGAGCCCGGGTCGGTTCCAGACGTCGCCCCAGCAGTACTGCGTCACCAGCTCCTGCATCGGGCGGTTGAAGTCGTCGGCGCTCGCGATCGCGGCGTCGACGTACTCGGCGCCGAGCACGTCGCGGCGCGTCTGCAGACCTTGTTCGAACAGGGATCGGTTCATCGTGTGCACCCGCGGCAGCCAGTGGAGGCCGCACCGTAGCACGCGCGGCGCGCCGCGCGAGCAGTGGCGCTACTGCAGCAGCGCGCGCCAGGCCGGCGACGCCGTGGTGCGCTGGCCGCCGTCGCGCTCGCGCGTCACGATGCGGGCCGCCAGCGCGTGGCGCTCGGCCAGCGCCGGGCCGGCCTCGGGTCCGAGCACCAGCAGCGCGGTCGACCAGGCGTCGGCCCACATGCACTGCGCGTGCAGCACGCTGACCGACACCACGCCGTGCGCCGCCGGACGGCCATTGCGAGGGTCGATGGTGTGCGAGCGACGCCGGCCCTCGGCGTCGCGCCAGCAGCGGCGGTAGTCGCCCGACGTGGCGATCGCCAGCCCGTGCATCGCCACCACCGGCGCGGCGTCGACGTGGCCCGGCGGCGGCTCGATCGCCACCCACCACGGCTGGCCGTCGGGCTTGACGCCGTGGCCGCGCAGCTCGCCGCCGATCTCCACCAGCAGGCTGTCGTGGCCGAGCATGAGCAGGCGTTCGCAGACGCGGTCGACCGCGTGGCCCTTGGCGATCGCCGACAGGTCGAGGCACAGGCCGCCGGGCTGCCAGGCACCGGCCGGCGCGAGCACGAGGCGCCGCCAGCCGCAACGCGCACGCGCCTGCTTGACCGCCCCGTTCCCGGGGGCCGTGAAGCCGGGCTGGTCGTGGCGGCCGGTCGGCCCGAAGCCCCACAGGTCCACCAGCGGCGCCGCGGTCGGGTCGAACGCGCCGCCGCTGGCTTCGGCCACCTGCAGTGCCGCGTAAAGCACGTGGCGCAGCGCGTCGGGCAGCGGCACCCAGCTGCGCGCCGCGGCAGCGGCATACACGCATAGCGACGACTGCGGCTCCCAGGTGCTCATCTGGTCGATCACGATCTGCAGCTCGCGCTCGACGGTGACGCGCACCGTGCGCGCGCCGATGCCGGCGGCGCCGACCCAGCGGACCGTCCAGCCGGTGCCCATGGTCCGACCCGACAGTGTGTGGACCGTGCCTCCGAGCGTCGGCGCGCTCACCTGCGTCAGCGGTGGCACCAGCACCGGCCGCGTGGCGGCGGCGATGCTCATGGCGGCAGCACCTCGAAGGTGGCGCTGTAGCTGGCGCGCCGCGTCGGCCGCTCGCCGGGCGACTCGACCCTCGGCACGCTCACCGACACGTTCATCCAGTACATCCCGGCTTCCGGCCAGCGCACGCTGAAGCGGCCGTCGCCGGCGGTATGCAGCGTCGTCTCGGCGAGCTTGTAGCGGTAACGGTTGCCACCGCGCACCAGCGTGACCTGCACGCCGGCGGCGGGCTGACCGTCGAGCAGCAACCGGAACGCCGAGGTGTCGCCCACCGCCAGGTCGGTGGGCGCGGTCAAGGTCTGCAGCTCGAGGCCGCGACCGTCGGCGACGAACGGCTCGCCGCCGGCGCGCTCGACCGCGACGAAGGTCTCCACGCGCTGGTGCATGCGCGTGATCTGCAGCCCCTGCGCGTCGGCCGGCACGTTGGCGGCCATCGCCCCGGGGGCACCGCGCCAACGCTTGGTTTCGCCGCTGACCGTGTAGCTGGCGAACACGGTCTCGTTGACGTTGGCCAGGCGATAGCTGCCGGGCGCGCGCAGCGTGACGTCGAAGCTGCTGCGCCGCCGCCCGCTGCTGGCGTTGCTCACCGGCAGCGGCTTGCCATCGGGGCCGGTGACCGTCACGGCGTCGAGCGGCAGCGCCGTGGTGTCGAAGTCGAACAGGTTCTCCGACACCGCGGCATCGACCGTGATGTGGGCCTCGGGCCCCTGTACGACGGTGGCGCTGGGTAGCATCCAGGTGCGATGCGCCAGCGCCGGCGACCACAAGGCTCCCAGGGTCAGGCCGGCGGCGAGCGCGGCAAGACCGTGTCCTCGCCAAGCGCTCATGGCTTGACCTCCAACGCGACGGCGCCGAGCTCGTGCTCGCCGGCCGCGCGCACCGACTGCGCTGCGGCGGGCCACTGGAACGCGAGCCGCTGCACCTCGCGGCCGCCATCCTCGCGCGCGGCCTCGACCACCAGCGTGTAGTGGCCGGGGCCGAGCGCGGCGAGCGCGCCCTGGTCGGCGCGGAACGTCAGCGCGTGGGTGCCGGGCGCGCGCGTCGCGCCGCTGACGCCGTCGACCGGCATCGCCACGTCGCGGCCGCTCTTGCGCCACCAGGTGCGCAGGTCCTTCAGCCACTTGGCGCCGCCGTTGTCGCGCTTTTTTAGGTCGTACCACACCGCGAGGTTGGCGATCGCCGACTGGTCAGCCGTGCGCTCGACCCACACCGCGACGTACGGGCGCTTGTAGTCGGCCACCGTCAACCGCGGCAGCTCGACCTTCAACTGCAGTTCGGCCGCGAACGCGGGCGCGCTCAGCGCCGCCGCGGTCGACAACGCCATCGAATAGCTCAGACGCATGGCTCCTCGCAACGGGTGTCAATGAACGAACAGCACCGCCAGCACCAGCGGCAGCACCAAGCCGGCGCCGACCAGCGGCCAGGTGACGGGCCGGTTCACCGCGTGCAGCTTCAGCACCAACAGGCCGGTGAGCGCGAACAGCAGGCAGGCGGCGGCGAAGACGTCGATGAACACCGTCCACGCGAGGCCGGTGTGGCGGCCCTTGTGCAGGTCGTTGAGCAGCGCGATCCAGCCACGGTCGGTGCGCTCGTACTCCAGCGCACCGTCGGCCAGGCCGATGCGCAGCCAGGCGTCGCCGCCGGCGCGCGGCAGCGGCACGTAGAGCTCGTCGCCCGACCACTCGGCGCTTGCGCCGGCCGGCACGTCGAGGCGCAGCTCGCGTTGCAGCCAGTCGCGCAACGGCGCCGGCAGGCCGTCGCGCCTGGAGCCCGTGTGCGCCGCCAGCTCGGCGCGCAATGCCGGCGGCAGCTCGGCCTTGCGGCTCTCGGTCACTGGCTTGGCCTCGATTTGCGCCGCGTGGTTCAGCGTCATCCCGGTGATCGCGAACAGCAGCAGGCCGACCAGGCACACCGCCGAGCTCATCCAATGCCACTTCAGCAGCAGGCGCAGCCAGGCGCCGCGGTTCATGCTCTGGGCCGCCCGGGCCTTCATGTGTGCGACCATTTGCGCAACAGGTTGTGGTAGTGCCCGGTCAGCGCCAGCACCTCGTCGGTATCGCCGATGCGGCCGCGCAGCTTCTGGATCTGCGTGTCGAGCTCGAACAGCGCGCGTCGTTCGCCGTCGTCGCGCACCAGGCTCTGCACCCAGAAGAACGACGAGGTGCGCACGCCGCGCGTCACCGGCGTCACCTGGTGCAGGCTGCTGGCCGGGTAGACGATCAGGTCGCCGGCCGGCAGCTTGACCTCGTGCGCGCCGTAGGTGTCCATCACCACCAGCTCGCCGCCGTCGTAGTCGGCCGGGTCGGTGAGGAACAGCGTGCACGACAAGTCGGTGCGGATGCGCGTGACGCTGTGCGGCACGTGGCGGATCGCGCCGTCGATGTGCAGGCCGTACCGCTCGCCGCCCTCGTAGCGGTTGAACAGCGGCGGCACGATGCGCAGCGGCAGCGCCGCCGACATGAACAGCGGCTGTTTCGCCAGTGCCTCGAGCACACCGCGACCGAGCTCGTTCGCCAGCGGCGAGTGCTCGTCGAGCTGGCGGTTGTGCTTGACCTGCGCGCCCTGCGGGCCGGCGGTGGCGCGGCCGTCGCCCCAGTCGGCGCGTTCGAGTGCGCCGCGCAGCGTCGCAAGCTGCGCCGCGTTCATGACCTCGGGAACGTGGACGAGCATCGTGGGGCGCTCAGAAGCGGAAGTTCGCCGTCAGCAGCGCCGAACGCGGCGCGCCGGGGTAGTAGCGCTTGCCGGAGTTGTTGATCGCGGCGATGTACTGCTCGTCGAACAGGTTGTACAGGTTCAGCTGCAGCGACACGTTCTTGTTGACGTCGTAAACGGCCACGGCGTCGAACACCCAGTAGGCGTCGGAGCCGGTGATGCCGCTCTGCGCGGTGGTGAAGTTGGTGACGCTCGAGCGCACCACCGCGTCGATGTAGCGCGCGCCGCCGCCGAGGGTGAAGCCGCCGGGCAGCTTGTAGGTGCTCCACAGCGTGAAGGCGACCTCCGGCGTCCACTGCAGCACGCCGCCTTGCGTGGGGTTGGTGGCGCCGGCGAAGCCGTTGACGATCTCCGTGTCCATCGTGGTGAAGCCGGCGTTGACGTCCCACACCGGCGACAGGCGGCCGATGGCGCTGACTTCGATGCCCTGCACGCGCCGCTTGCCGATCAGCGAGAACACGCCGGGGTTGAGCGGGTCCTGCACCGGCTCGTTCTTGTTCTCGCTGCGGTACAGCGCCACCGCGAGCGCGAGGTTGTTGTTCAGCAGGTCCCACTTGGTGCCGATCTCGGCGTTGCTGCCTTCCTGCGGCTTGAACACCGGGTTGTTCACGTTGCCGGCGGTGGGGCTGAGCGCGAAGGTGCTGCCACCGGGCGGCTGCTTGGAGTTGCCGAACGCGACGTAGATGCTGCCGTTCTCCGCCGGCTTGTACAGCGCGCCGGCCTTCCAGCTGAACAGGTCGTCGCCCGCGTCGAGCGAGGTCGGCACCGGCGTGCCCACCGGCAGCGTCGGGTTCGCCGCGGCGGTCGACAATGCCACGCTGTTGAAGTCGGTCTTGTAGCGCTCCCAGCGCAGCCCGTAGTTGAGCTTCCACTGCGGATCGAGCGTCAGCGTGTGGAAGCCGTACAGCGCCGCCGTCAGCGTGCTGCCCTTGGCGTACGCGCCGCTGGGCACCAGGTTGATCGGCGGGAACGCGTCGTCCAGACTGGGGTTGTAGAGGCTGGCCGGCGGTATCGTGCCGGCCGAGGTGTAGGCGGGTGTGTTCTGCCTCTCGTAGATGAGCTCCACGCCGCCGCTCAGGTTGTTGCGCACGCCGCCGGTGTCGAACGCGCCTGCGAGATTGGTCTGGTTGGTCAGGATCTGGTTCTGCCGGTCGAGGATCTGCCGCGAGCGCAGCACGGTCCAGTTGTCGGGGTCGGGGTCGCAGGCGACGAACCAGCCGCGGTTGCACGTGCTGCCGTCGACCGCGGTGGTGCCGGTGAGGCCGCCGAGCACGTAGGTCTGCTCGGAGCGTGCGATGCGCGTGGTGTTGGTCAGGGCCAGCGCCGGCGTGAACGTGTGCTCGATGCGCGCGGTGAACATGTCGACGACGACGTTGTTGAAGTCGTCGCGCGAGCCGTAGTAGTTGCTGCTGTTCACCGGCGCCAGCGGGGTGCCGGCGAGCACGCCGCCCGGCGCGAACGCCGCGTCGTAGAAGCTCGGCAGGCCGATCGTCGGCACGCCGCCGTCGGGGCGGTTGTGGGCCTCGCTGTGCAGGTAGTAGAAAGTGGCGATGGTCGGCGTGCCGAGCCCGATCGACAGCGACGGCGCGATGGCCCAGGAGTCGTTGTGCACGGTGTCGCGTCCGGGTACGCCGCCTTCGTCCTTCATCACGTTGAGCCGCCAGGCGATGCCGGGGCCGCTGTCGAGCTTCTGGTTCACGTCCGCGGTGGCGCGCACGCGGCTGGCGCTGCCTGCGGTGACTGCAGCGGTGACGAAGTTGTTGAGCGTCGGTGCCTTGGTCACCAGGTTGACGTAGCCCGACGACGCACCGCGGCCGTTGTCGGCGCCCGACGGGCCCTTGACCACCTCGATCTGCTCGATGTTGAAGACGTCGCGCGAGATGCCGCCCAAGTCGCGGATGTTGTCGACGAAGATGCTGGCCGAGGTGTCGAAGCCGCGCATCACGATCGCGTCGCCGGTCTGCGTGTTGCCGTTCTCGCCCAGCAGCATCGTCACGCCCGGTGTGTTGCGCAGCGCCTCGGTCAGCGTGGTGGCGTTCTGCTGCTTCAGCAGTTCCTTCTTGATCACCGTGATCGTCTGCGGCGTGTCGACCAGCGGCTGCGTGAACTTCGGCGACGACATGGTGTCGGCCTTGAACGGCGCCTCGCCGCCGGTGGCACGCACCGCGGGCATCTCCTGATCCTTCGGCGCGTCGGCCGGCGGGTCGGCCGCCCAGGCGGGCGCGGTGCCGAACGCCAGGCTCGCCATCGTCAGCAGGCAGGGGCGGTGCGACGCCGCGTGGCGGCGGCTCCTGATGAAAGCCATGGTTCGGTGTCCCTCGCGTTGTGCTATGGTTGGTAAGGTAAATGATAGTGATTCGCATTTGCAAAGTAAACTGAGGGTCGGCCCTGATGCGGTGGCGCGCGTGCGCCGCCGTCGCAGCGACCGCACCGCGACATGCCCGCTGCTGCTTCACTGCACCACTCACTGACACGTCAGGACGCGCTGCCGCCCGCGGCGCGCCGCGCCGTCGTAATCGGCGTCGTCTCGGCACAGGCCGTCGCGGCGTGGGCGCTGCTGCAACTCGACGGCGTGCGCGCAGCGGTGGCCGAGGTGATCCCGGTGCTGATCCAGCCCGAGCTCGCGCCGCCTCCGCCGCCCCCCGAGCCACCGCCTCCGCCGCCACCGCGACGCGTGACGCCACCCCCGAAGCGCGAGCTGCCGATCGTCGCAGCGCCACCTGCGCCGGCGCCAAGCCCCGAGCCGTTCGAGGTGCCACAGGTCGAGCCGACGCCGGTGCCGGTGGTGCCTGCGCCCGCCGAGCCGGTGGTCGCGGCCGCGCCGCCCGCACCGACGGAGCCGCGCGCCATCGACATCGGCGTCGTGCGTTACCTGCAGCAGCCGGTGCTGGTGTACCCGCCGCAGTCGCGCCGCCTCGGCGAGCAGGGCCGCGTGCACGTGCGCGTGCTGGTCGACGTCGCCGGCCTGCCCAAGGAGCTGCGCATCGTGCGCTCGTCGGGCTTCGCGCGGCTCGACGAGGCGGCGCTGGCCACCGTGCGCGCCACCCGCTTCAAGCCCTACACCGAAAACGGCGTCGCCCTCGCGTTCTGGGTGGTGATGCCGCTCGTGTTCGAACCCTCGGAGAACTGACCCATGAACGATGCCTCGTCGATCGGCCTGGCCCACCTGCTCGCACAGAGCGACTTCGTCGGCAGGAGCCTGCTGTTCATCCTGCTGGCGATGTCGCTGCTGTCGTGGTGCCTGATCGCGCTGCGCGGCGTGACGCACCTCGTGCGCAGGCGCCACAGCGACAAGTTCCTCGCCTTCTTCTGGAACGCGCGCTCGCTCGACGAGGTGCATCACGAGATCGCCACCCACGGCGTGCGCGATCCGTTCTCGCACGTCAGCGCGCACGCCATCCACGCGCAGGCGCACCATGCCCGCTACGGCGCGCAGAGGCTGTCGGAAGCCGGCACGTCGCGCGAGTTCGTCACGCGCACCATCAAGAAGGTGCTCGACGAGGAGACCATGCGTCTCGAAGGCGGACTGACCGTGCTGGCCACGATCGGCGCCACTGCGCCCTTCGTCGGGCTGTTCGGCACCGTGTGGGGCGTGTACCACGCCCTCGCCGCCATCGGCATGAGCGGCGCGGGCACGCTCGACAAGGTGGCCGGCCCGGTGGGCGAGGCGCTGATCATGACCGGCATCGGCCTGGCGGTGGCGATCCCCGCGGTGGTGGCCTACAACTGGCTCACGCGCAGCAACCGCGTGCTGATCGCGCGGCTCGACGCGTTCGCCTACGAGCTGTTCAACTTCGTCTCGATGGGCGCGCCGCTGGCGAGCAGCAAGGCGCCGGAGATCGCCAACCCCACCAGCAACGTGCGCCCGATGGTGGCGCCCGGCCACCCGGCGTGAGCCGAGCACGGGAGACCGACATGGCCTTCGCCAGCTTCGACCCGCAGCGCACCAGCGCACCGATGGCCGAGATCAACATGGTGCCGTTGATCGACGTGATGCTGGTGCTGCTGGTAATCTTCATCATCACCGCGCCGCTGCTGACGCACGCGGTCAAGCTCGAGCTGCCGCGCGTGAGCTCCAGCGTGAACATCCCCAAGCCCGAGAAGATCAGCTTCGCCATCGATGCGGCCGGCGGGCGCCGCTGGAACGGCGAGGCGGTCGATCGCGCCGAGGCGGCGCGCCGCTTCAGCGAAGAGGGGCGCAGGCAGCCGCAGCCGGAGGTCCAGCTGCACGCCGACCAGGCCGTGGCCTATCGCGTGGTGGCCGAGACGCTGGCCGACGCCAGCAAGGCCGGGCTCACGCGCATCGGCTTCGTCAGCCAGCCCGACGGGCCCTGAGCCGCGCGCGTCAGCTGGCGGCGCCGCCGCTGTCCATCTGCGACTGCAGCCAGTTCGCCTCGCCGACCTTGTCGACCAGCTCGATCTGCGTCTCGAGCCAGTCGATGTGCTCCTCGGTGTCTTCGAGGATCTCTTCCAGCACCTCGCGCGACACGTAGTCGCGCGCGCCTTCGCAGTGCGCGATGCCATCCTTCAGCGTCTTGTGCGACGCCAGCTCGGCCTTGAGGTCGCAGCGCAGGATCTCGACCGCGCTCTCGCCGACCAGCACTTTGCCGATGTCCTGCAGATTGGGCAGCCCCTCGAGCATCAGGACGCGCTCAATCAGGCGGTCGGCGTGCTTCATCTCCTCGATCGACTCGTCGTGCTCGTGCTTGGCCAGGCGGCCGAAGCCCCAGTGCTTGAGCATCCGGTAGTGCAGGAAGTACTGGTTGACCGCGGTGAGTTCGTGCTTGAGTTGCTTGTTGAGGAACTCGATGACCTTGGTGTCGCCCTTCACGGCCGCCTCCGATGCGCGATGTGCAGCGGCGCATTGTGCGCGCGTTTCGCGCACGCAGCGCGCGTGCCGCACCGCTTGCACCGCGCCGCACGATCACTCATGCATCGGCGTCTGATTCTCGTTTGCGCCGTGCCGGCGGCTTGTCGAGCTGCGCCATCCAGTGCGCCCAGTGCTCGATGCAGGCGCGGATCTTCGGCAGCCGGTGGCGCTCCTGCAGCACCACCGCGAACATCGGCACCGGCGTGGTCGCGAAGTGCGCCGGCAGCACCGGCACCAGCGCACCGGCTTTCACCAGCGGCGCGGCCACCAGGTCGACGATGCGCGCGATGCCCGCGCCGTGCTGTGCCAGCGCCAGCACCACCGCGGTGTTGTCGGTGCGCGTGTCGCCTTGCACCGCCAGCTCGCCGCCCTTGGCGCCACCCTTGGCGTGCTCGCGCCAGGCCCAGCGGTTGAGCGCGCCGTGCACCGTGTTGCCGATCAGCCTGTGCCGCGGCAGCTCGTCGGGGTGGCGCGGCAACCCGTGCTGCTGCACGTAGCCCGGCGCCGCGTACAGTGAGCGCGTCAGCACGCCGATCTGCCGCGCCACCAGCGTGTCGCTGGCGACGCTACCGGTGCGGATCGCGACGTCGATGCCGTCGCGCGCCATGTCGGCCATGCGGTCGTCGGCCGCGATGTCCAGGTGCAGCCGCGGGTGGCGCTTGTAGAGCGCATTGAGGCTCGGCGCGATCACCGCCTGCGCCAGCACCGCGCTCACGCTGACGCGCACCCAGCCCGCGGGGCCGCCGGTCTTGCCGCTGAGCTCGCCGTGCAGGTCTTCGGTCGTCTCGAGCAGCCGGCGGCCGTGTGCCAGGAACGTCGCACCTTCGTCGGTGAGGCTCAGGCCGTGCGTCGAGCGGTGCAGCAGGCGCACGCCGCACGTGGCCTCGAGCCGCGCCAGCGCGCGCGTCACCTGGCTCACCGGCGCGTTGCGCTCGCGCGCCGCGGCCGACAGCGTGCCCAGCTCGACGATGCGCACGAACAGGGCCACGTCGTCGAGCTGCAGCTGCATGGTGCGGCATCGTGCCGCGGTGTTGCAGAAACTGCAACACCGTTGCGCGGCCGTGGTGGTTTCCGTGGCGCTCGGCGCTGCCTAGAGTGGGCGCACTGCCAGCCACCATCGGAGCACCACGATGACGACCACGACCACAGCGCCCGCCCTGACGGCCAACCCGTTGCCGGTGTGGCCGCAGCTCACGGCGGCCGAGATCGACCGCCTGCACACCGAAGCGCACGAGCGCGCGCGAGTCCTGCGCGACGAAGCGATCGCCGACCTGTGGGGCGGCGCCGGTGCGCTGTGGGGCGACGCGGTCGACCGCACGCGCCGCGCCGCCGATCGCCTGGCCGCACGCCTGCACCAGCACGCCAAGCGGCGTGCCGCGGACTCAGGTGCGCTCGGAGCCTGAGGGCATTGCGCCGGGCGGTGGTGCGCGCTTGAACGCCTCGCACGGGTCGGGCCGCTGGGCGGCCTCGCTCCACACCACGGCGTCGAAGGCCGCTGCCACCTCGGCCGGCGTGCCGCGCTCGATGAAGCCTACCGCCAGCGCCGCAGGAGCGCCCTGACGCGCGAGCCAGCGCGGCACGCCGAGGTCGCGCCGCACGTGGCCGTTGCCGGCCCACAGCACGGCACCACGCGCGCCGTGCTCGCGCAGCAGCCACGCCATCGCGGCGTCGCGCGCGAACTGCCCGCGCGCCAGGCTAGGCCACAGCCGCGGCGGCAGCGCGCCGCAGTGTCCGATGTCGATCTCGCGCTCCTGCGCGGCCTGCCAGGCCGCATCGGGGCGTTGATCGAGGCCCCACGCGCGCACGCGCTCGACACCGAGCACGGCCTCGTAGTCGTCGCGTGCGAGCTTGCTGGTCCATGTGCGCGGCACGTTGCCGGCGACCAGCGGCATGTCGTGCTCGAGCGCCAGCGCGATCACCGGCTCGTAGTAAGGCCAGTGCCAGCCGCGTCCGCCCACCTGCGCCGCCAGATACGCCGCGTCGCGCGGCCGCTCGCGCCGCGCGCGCTCGAGGTCGGCCTGGCGATCGATGTCGAACTGTTCCATCACCAGCGCCGGCCGCCAGCCGCCGGCCAGCGCGCGCGCCAAGACCGCGGTGCGCAGCGCGTGCTGCTGCGCGTTGTCGTGCACCTCGCCGAGCAGCGCCAGTGTCGACCCGCGCAGGCGCGATTCCCATTCGAACGTCGCCGCTGCGCTCGAGCTCGCGCAGCCGGCCGCGCCCCCGACGAGCGCCCACACGCCTGCGAGCAACAGCGAGCGTCGCTGGGCATCCCGACCGCGATCGATCGGTGGGAATGATGGGTCCATCGCCATGCGCATCGCCTGCCTCACCGCTGCCACGTCACCAGCAGCAGCCCGGCCACCAGCACCGACATGCCGATCGCCTCGAGCCGCGAGAAGCGCTCGCGGAAGAACCGCCGCGACACCGCGACGCTGAACACCAGCTCGATCAGCCCCAGCGTGCGCACGTGCGCCGCGCTCTCGAGCGCGAACGCGGTGAACCAGCAGGCCGACGCCGCCGCGCCCATGAAGCCCGCGAACAACGAGGGCCGCCACAGCGTCAACACCGCACGCACGACCTTGGCATCGCGTGCCAGCAGGGTGCCACCGAGCAGCAGCGTCTGCAGCGCGAGCGACAGCACCAGCGTGGTCGCCGCCGCCACCACCGGCGACGCGGCCGCGAGCTGCAGCGTCGCACCGCGAAACGCCACCGCGGCCAGCGCGAACGCCGCGCCCGACGCCAGGCCGAACAGCGCCGGCCGCGTCGACCAGCCCACCACCATCGCGCGCAGCGGCCGCTCGCGATCGGCCGGCGACAGCAGCAGCACGCCCAGCGTGCCCAGCAGCACCGCCGCCGTCGTCGTCACGCTTAGCGCGTCGCCGAGGAACGCCAGGCCGAACACCGCCACCAGCAGCACCTCGGTCTTCGAATAGGCGACACCGAGCGCGAAGCTGCGCTCGGCCATCGCGCGCAGCAGGAACGCGGTGGCCACGATCTGGCTCACCGCACCCAGCGCCACCCAGCCGACGAACACCGCGGTCGTCGCCGGCAGCGCGGCACCGGTGAATCCGCAGGCCACCGCCAGCCACACCAGCGCGAACGGCAAGCCATAGAGAAACCGCACCAGTGTGGCGCCGAGAGTGCCCACCTCGCTCACCAGGCGGCGCTGCGCGGCGTTGCGCATCGTCTGCGCCAGCGCCGCGCTCACGGTGATCGGTATCCACAGCCACGCGGCCTGCATCACCCGCATTGGACCATCAGCGGACAGGTAGAGTGCTCGGCATGGAGGCCGCGCGCGAGTCGCTCGACAAACCGCGGATCGAACCCGCGCTGGTGGTCATTCTCGGCGGCGTGGCCGCGGCGCTGCACGTGGGCAAGCTGCCGCCGGCGATTCCCGCGCTGCAGAGCGCGCTCGGGCTGTCGCTGCTGCAGGCCGCGTTCCTGTTGTCGATGGTGCAGGGCGCCGGCATGTGCGCCGGCGTCGCGTTCGGCGCGCTGGCCGATTCGCTCGGCCTCAAGCGCAGCATGCTGGTCGGCCTGTCGGTCCTGGCGCTGGCCAGCGCGCTCGGCGGCGTGTCGGACCAGGTGGCGCTGCTGCTCGCGCTGCGCGCGGCCGAAGGCTTCGGCTTCCTGCTCACCGTGCTGCCGGCGCCGGGCATGGTGCGGCGCCTGGTGCCGCCCGAGCGCATGAGCCTGATGCTCGGCCTGTGGGGCGCCTACATGCCACTGGCCACCGCGAGCGCGCTGCTGCTCGGGCCGTTGTGGATCGGCGCCTTCGGCTGGCGCAGCTGGTGGTGGCTGCTGGCTGCGGCCAGTGCCGCCGCCGCACTGTGGCTGGCGCGCGCCGTGCCAGCGGCCGCCGCAACGTCGGCCTCGCCGACGGCGCAGTCGCAGCCGCATTGGGCCGTGCGCCTGCGCCAGACGCTCGGCGCGCGCGGGCCCTGGCTCACGGCGATGAGCTTCGCCGTCTACTCGGGCCAGTGGTTGGCGGTGATCGGCTTTCTGCCGTCGATCTACACGCAGGCCGGCGTGTCGGGTGCGACCACCGGTGTGCTCACCGCATTGGCCGCGGCGGTGAACATGATCGGCAACATCGGCTCGGGCCGCCTGCTCCACCGCGGCGCCAGACCCACCACGCTGATGGTGGTGGGCTTCGTCACGATGGGCATCGCCACGGTGGTGGCGTTCGCCGGCGGCGCGCACGGCGAGGGCACGCCGGCGTGGTTACGCTACGCGGCGGTGCTCGCTTTCTCGGCCGTCGGCGGCCTGGTGCCGGCCACGCTGTTCGCGCTCGGCGTGCGCGTGGCACCGAGCGAGCACACGTTGTCCACCACGGTGGGCTGGATGCAGCAGTGGTCGGCGTTCGGCCAGTTCGCCGGGCCGCCGCTGGTGGCGTGGGTGGCCGGCGTGGCCGGCGGCTGGCAGCTCACCTGGCTGGTGACGGGTGCGGCCTCGCTGGTGGGCCTGGCGCTCACCGCGGCCATCGCGCGCCTGAAGCTGCACTGAGCCTCGGCGCTCGACAAGAAACGATACACGGCGATACCCCGCCGAAAGGACGCCGCGCGCCCGGCTGCGCACGATGGCGTCCATGTTTAACACCGGCCGCGAGGCCTCTAAGGATCCGACATGAAGCCCTGGTTGAAGCGCACCCTGATCGGCGTATTTGGCGCCACCGTACTGTTCGGCGGGCTGGCCGCCTGCTCGCACCGCTACCACCACGATGGCTGGCAGGGCATGAGCGACGAAGACGCCGCCAAGTACAAGGCCCGCATGGTCGACAAGATCGGCAGCAAGCTCGAGCTCGACGACGCGCAGAAGGCCAAGCTCGGCCTGGTGGCCGACCAGCTGCGTGCATCGCGCCAGGCGCTCACCGCCGGCGCCGACCCGCGCAGCGAGGTGCAATCGCTGGTGGCCGGCAACACCTTCGACCGCGCCAGGGCGCAGGCCTTCGTCAACGGCAAGACGCAGGCCATCCAGGCCAAGAGCCCGGAGCTGATCGCCGCGCTCGGCGACTTCTACGACAGCCTGCGGCCCGACCAGCAGCAGAAGGTGCGTGACTTCATGTCGCGGGGCGGCCATGGCTGGGGTCATTGAGGCCTCGACGGGCCGCGCGGTCGCCACGCGGGCGGCCACGCAGCCGGCCGCGCGCGACGGCGCCCCCGGCCGCTGGCTGCGGCTGCGGCCGCCGACGATCGCGCGTGGCCTCGCGCTGATCGCGCTGGCGCTGCACGCGCTGCTGTTCGGCTTCAGCGCGCCGCTCGGCCGCTCACCGATCGGCGGCGCGCTGCTGATGTCGATCGGCTTCGCGTGGATGGCGTGGGCGTGGTGGCACTTCCGCCGCGCCCGCACACCGCTGCCGCCGACCGCACGGCCGACGATGCTGGTGGACGAGGGGCCCTATCGCTTCGGCCGCAACCCGATGTACCTGGGGATGATCGTGATGATGCTGGGCATGGGGCTGACGAGCGGCGTGCCGTTCATGGCGATCGCCGCGCTCGGCTTCGCGGTCATCGTCGCGGCGGTGCACATCCCGCACGAGGAAGCGCGGATGCAGCGCATGTTCGGCGGCTGGTACGGCGACTACGCAGCGAGCGTGCGCCGCTGGATCTGACGTCGCACGAGATGCACAGCGCCTTCCGCGCGGCGGCCAGCGGGCGACGAACCGGGTCGCCGCCGGCGCATGCCGCGCTGGCATTCGGCGCCGGCAGCGCGTCGATCGCGCTGTCGCTCGCGTTGGCGCCGCTGGCCGATCAGCCGCTGCTCGCCGCGTTGGTGCGCGACGTCGCGCAGGTCGCTCTGTTGGGCATCGTGCTGCCGCTGCTGTTCGTGCTGCGCACGCGCGGCTCGATCGCCGACTTCGGCTTCACGCTGCGGCGCGCGTGGCTCTTTCTGGCGATCAACCTCGCGTTGGCTGCCGCGCTGCTATGGCAACAGCTTCGTGCCAGCCCGCCGCCCACCGGCTTCGAATGGAATGCCGACAACCTGTGGCGCGCCGGCTATGTCGGCGTCTCGTTGGTGTTCGAGTTGGTGTTTTTCTATGGCTTCCTGCGTACGTTGTTCGAGCGCGCGTTCGGTGTGCTGGCGGGGATCGTGCTGGCGGCGCTGTTCTATGCGTTTCACCATGCGGGCTTTCAACCGGAGTTCGTGAAGCTGTTCTTCGTGGGCATCCTCTACGCCAGCGTGTTCCGCATCGGCAACAGCGCACTATTGATCTTTCCGTTCTTCCTCGGCGTCGGCGGCGTCTACGATGTGCTGCTCAAGTCGAAGGCGGTGGCGGTGATCGAGTATCCCGAGTGGCGCACGATCGGCCTGGCGCTGTTCATGGCGGCGGCCTTCGCATGGTTCGGGTACCGCTGGAATGGCGCTGGCGCGCAACCGAGCGACACTGCGTGATGGTCCGCCTGCTGCTGATCGACGACGACGAGCAACTCGGAGCGCCGCTGGCCGCCTACTTCCGGCGCTTCCAGTTCGAGCTGCAGCACGCCACGCGGCCGAGCGAGGGGCTCAAGCTGTTGCGCGGCGGCGGCTTCGACGTTGCCATCCTCGACGTGATGCTGCCCGAGATGGACGGCTTCGAGCTCTGCCGCACCATCCGCAAGGAGAGCAACATTCCGATCGTGATGCTCACCGCGCGCGGCGACGTGATGGACCGCGTGGTCGGCCTCGAGCTCGGCGCCGACGACTACCTGCCCAAGCCGTTCGAGCCGCGCGAGCTGCTGGCGCGCATCCAGACCATCCTGCGCCGCGCTGCGCCGGCTGCCGCCACCAACGGGCACGGCCTGCGCCAGCTGCGCTTCGAAGGCGGCCTGGCGATCGACCTCGACCGCCGCACCGTGCAGCGCGCCGGCGAGACGATCGAGCTCACCAGCACCGAGTTCGAGCTGCTGGCGATGCTGGCCGGCGCGCCGGGCAAGGTGTTCAGCCGCGACGACATCCTCGAGAAACTGCGCGGCCAGTCGGCCGAAGACATCCATACGCGCGCGGTCGACATCCTGGTGAGCCGGCTGCGCCGCAAGCTCGAGCCGCTCGACTGCATCAAGACGCTGCGCAACGCGGGCTACAGCTTCGCCGGAGTTCGCGCGTGAGCTCGGCGCTCGACGACGCGCCCACGCGTCACCGCACTTGGCACGCCGGCCGCGAGGGCTTCGGGGCACGCTGCCGGCGCTGGCGCCGCTCGATGCGCCACTCGCTCAAGTGGCGGCTGGTGCTCGCGTTCGTGCTGCTCGCGCTGGCGATGACCGGCGTCTTCCTGCTCGGCATGCAGCGCGTCGTCAGCGCCGGCTGGCAGGGCTACGCCAAGCCGATCGTGGCCGACTACGTCGACCGGCTCGCCGCCGAGATCGGCTCGCCGCCCAGCGTCGAGAAGGCGCAGGCCATGGTCGCGCGGCTGCCGGTGAGCGTGTCCATCGACGGGCCGCTGGTGCACTACCGCTCGCACCCCGAACAGCAGCGCCGCTGGGCCTCGTACGGCGGCGACTACGACCACGATGGCGCGCAGAGCTGGGGCCTGGTGCGCACCACGGCCGACGGCCACCGCATCGTGTTCGGCCTCGTCGGCCCGTTGCACGGTGGCCAGCCGCGCTTGTTCGGCTGGATCACGCTGGCCGCGCTGCTCGCGCTCACGCTGGCCGCCTACGCCTACGTGCGCCGCATGCTCAGGCCGCTGCAGCGCATCGGCGACGGCGTCGCGCGCTTCGGTGCCGGCGATTTCGCGCAGCCGATCACCGGCACGCGCAACGACGAGCTCGGCGACCTGGCCGAGCGCATCAACCGCATGGCCGCCAGCCTGCACGGCATGCTCGACGCCAAGCGCGCGCTGCTGCTGGCCATCAGCCACGAGCTGCGCAGCCCGCTCACGCGCGCGCGCGTCAACGCCGAGCTGGTGGCCGAGGGCGAGCACCGCGACGCGCTGCTGCGCGACCTGTCCGAAATGCGCGACCTGATCACCGATCTGCTCGAGAGCGAGCGCCTGGCCACCGGGCATCGCGCGCTGCACACCGAGCCGGTGGACCTGGCAGCGCTGGTGCGCGAAGTGGCCTCGCAGTTCGAGTCGGCGGCGCTGACGCTGCAGCTCGACGCGGCGCTGCCCGCCGTGCCGGCCGACCCGATGCGCCTGAAGCTGCTGCTGCGCAACCTGGTGGACAACGCGCTTCGCCACAGCGCCGGCGCCGCGCAGCCGCCGGTGGTGTCGCTGCAGCGCGAGGCCGATGGCCGCATCGCGCTGGCGGTGCGCGACTTCGGCCCCGGCGTCACGCCCGAGCAGCTGCAGCGCCTGAGCGAGCCGTTCTATCGCACTGACAGTGCGCGCACGCGCGAGCGCGGCGGCGTCGGCCTGGGGCTGTACCTGTGCCGTTTGATCGCGCAGGCGCACGGCGGCGAGTTGCGCATCGCGCACGCCGAGCCGGGGCTCGCGGTGGCGTTGCTGCTCGGAGGCTGAACAGCGGCTCAGCGCGACCGCGCCTCGAACTCGCGCGTCTTCGCCTCGCCCAGGTGGACCAGCGCGCGCCGCATCGCGGTGCCCACCGGCGTCGAGCCCAGCGGCCCGGCCACGCGCTGCAGCGCCGTGCCGTCGAGCGCATGCGGCACGCGCCACAGGTACGACATCTCGGCCACCTCGCGCAGCGTCGGCGACACCAGGCCGCCCAGCTTCAGCAGCGGCCAGGGTACGGTGCCGCGCTTGAAGTGGCCCCCGGGGGGCGCCAGCCCGAGCCAGGTGGTGGCCCGCGCGATCGCGCCGTGCAGCTCCTCGCCGGTGAGGGTATGGCCCGCGAACGGCAGGTCGGCGAACGGTGGCAGCGCGTTGACGCTACCCGCCACCGCCACGAATGCGCGCGCCAGGTCGGGCAGAAACGCCCACGCATGCGGCACGTCGAGCGGGCCCGGGTACACCAGCTTGCCGTGCGGCAGATTCTTGACGATCACCAGGTCGAACCAGCTGCCGGTGCCGCCGCCGTAGAAGTCGCCCGCGCGGATCACCACGCTGCGCAGCGAGCCACTCACCGCCAGCTCGCGCAGCTCGCGCTCCATCTGCGCGCGGATGTGGCCCTTGCGCGTGGTGGGCAGCTGCGGCGTGTGCTCGTCCAGCAGCGCCGGCATGCTTTCGCCGAAGTTGTAGACGTTGCCCGGCAGCATCAGCGTGGCGTGCAACCGCTGCGCCACCGCGATGCCCTTGTGCAGCAGCGGCAGCGCCTGCGCGGCCCACTGCGGGTACGGCGGGTTCACCGCGTGCACCACCACGCGGGCGCGCGCGGCGGCGGCGAGCTCGGCCGTGTCGTCCAGCGGCAGCCCCACGTGTTCGACGCCGGGTGGCAGCGGCTCGGCCGGCGCATGGCGCGCCTGCGCCCGCACGGCCCAGCCGGCCGCCGCGAACGCTCTCACGGCGGCGGCGCCCAGCCGGCCGTTGGCGCCGAGCACCAGGGCAACGGGCTTCGGAATCGCGGAGGTCATGGCAGATCGTGCGCGGTTTTACGGCAGCGGACCACCCCGGGCTATCCCATGACTGCCATGACTGGGAGCGCCTGCGACCGACGACTCGTCTGCCGCCGCACGGCCGCTCCCGCCCGCGGCCGACGGACCGGGCGATCGCGAGCGAGAATCGCGCACCGCCCGGTCCCGCCCCGTGCCATTCGAGGAGCCCGCATGAACGCCGCCACCCCCTTGCCGCAGCGCGGCCTGCAGATGCGCTCGCTGATCAAGCCCGACGGCGAGCTCGAGCTCGCGCTGCACAGCGTGGAGGTCGTGCCGCCCAAGCCCACCGAGGTGGTGGTGCGCATCGAGGCGGCGCCGATCAACCCGTCGGACATCGGCCTGCTGTTCGGCGCCGCCGACATCGACAACACGCTCGCCATCACCGGCAGCGGTGCGCAGGCCAGGGCCACGGCGCGCGTGCCCGAGCGCGCGCTGCGCGCGATGGCGGCCCGCGCCGGCCAGGCGCTGCCGTGCGGCAACGAAGGCGCCGGCACGGTGGTGGCCGCGGGCGATTCGCCGGCCGCTCAGGCGCTGCTCGGCAAGACGGTGGCGATGCTCGGCGGCGCGATGTACGCGCAGTACCGCACCATCGCCGAAGACCAGTGCCTGTTGCTGCCGCCCGGCACCAGGCCGGCCGAAGGCGCGTCGTGCTTCGTGAACCCGCTCACCGCGCTCGGCATGGTGGAGACCATGCGCCGCGAGGGCCACAAGGCGCTGGTGCACACCGCGGCGGCGAGTAACCTGGGGCAGATGCTCAACCGCATCTGCATCGCCGACGGCGTGCCGCTGGTGAACATCGTGCGCAAGCCCGATCAGGCGGCGTTGTTGCGCGAGGCCGGCGCGAAGTACGTGTGCGACTCGAGCTCGCCGGGCTTCCTGGGCGACCTCACGCAGGCGCTCGCCGCCACCGGCGCCACCATCGCGTTCGACGCCACTGGTGGCGGCAAGCTGGCGGGGCAGATCCTCGGCTGCATGGAGGCCGCGCTGCTCAGCCAGGCCAAGGAGTACAGCCGCTACGGCTCCCCCACGCACAAGCAGGTGTACCTGTACGGCGGCCTCGACACCAGCCCCACCGAGTTCAACCGCAACTTCGGCATGGCGTGGGGCATCGGCGGCTGGCTGCTCATGCCGTTTCTCCAGCGCATCGGGCCGCACGCCGCGCAGGCGCTCAAGCAGCGCGTGGCGTCGGAGCTGAAGACCACGTTCGCCAGCCACTACAGCCGCGAGGTGTCGCTGGCCGAGGCGTTGCAGCGCGAAGTGATCCTGGGCTACTGGAAGCGCGCCACCGGCGAGAAATTCCTGATCAACCCGCAGCGCGACGCCGGCTGATCCGGCGGCCCGCGCGCCAGAGCGCGCTCAGCCGTCGGCCGCGACGTTGATCGACGCGGCGACCTCGCGCATGCACGCGATCGCGCGCTGCGCCATCGGCGAGGGCGTGCGGTTGAGCAGCGTCACGACGCCCATCTCGGAAAACACCGGCGGCAGGTCTTCGACCTCGAGCTGCACCAGCGTGCCGGCGCGCACGTCGTCCTGCAGCCACGCGTCGGACGACGCCACCACGGTGTCGGTGGACAGCGCCAGCGTGCGCAGCAGCGCCATGTCGTCGCACTCCACCGCGAGCGCCGGGTCGGTGCCGGGCGGCAGGCCCAGTAGCCGCGCCAGCAGCGCCTTCACCGGTGTGGGCAGCCAGATCGACGCCAGGCCGAACTGGTGGGCCTGCGCGAACGTGCAGGGCCGGCCCGCCAGCGGATGGCCGCCGCGCGCGAACAGGTGGCCCGGCTGGCGCCCCAGCGACTGCACCGACAGAGTGGGGTCGGGCGGCAGGTCGCGCACGTCGGCGACGAAGAACTCGATGTCCTCGGCCAGCAGCCGCTGCAGCAGCTGCTGCGCGTTGTTGGTCTCGAGGCGCAGGTTCACCGCGGGGTACTGGCGCCGCAGCGTCAACACCACCGCGGGCACGATGGTCGCGGCCGGGAACGGGCCGGCGCCGAACGCGGTGTCGCCGAGCTGGCTGTCGCGATAGAGCTGCGCGTCGCGCTGCAGGCAGCGCGCGTCGAACAGCAGCCGGCGTGCCCGCTCGATCAGGAACGCGCCGGCCGGCGTGGGCTTGACGTCGCCGCTCTCGCGGTCGAATAGGCGCATGCCGAGCTCCTGCTCCACCGATTGGATGCTGCGGCTGAAGGCCGGCTGGCTGAGATGCACGCGTTCGGCGGCACGCGCGAAGTGGCACTCGTCGGCCAACGCCACCAGATGGCCCAGGCGCTTCAGGTCCATGGCTGCTCAATGCGGCTGATGCATTGAGGCATTGTCGACATTGCATTGGACACATCAAGAGCCGTCCCCGATAAATACGCGCCTTTCAAAACTGACAGCGGCCGTCGAGCAAGCGCCGCAGGAGACGACGTTTGAACCCGATGCTTCAGAACAGCCTGGTGGTCACCCTGATCCTGGGCTTCGCGGTCATGGAGTTCGCGACCCGGCGCTACCAGCGCAACGTGAACGCCAACGCCAACGACACCAAGCTCGAGCTGATGATGTTCATCAGCCTGCTGGCCATCGCGCAGCCGGTGGCGCTGCTGGGCGCCGACAAGCTGTGCGGCTGGCTGATGCCGCAGCAGCGCGGCGCCTGGGCCGGGCTGCCGTGGTGGGCGATGTTCGGCATCTTCCTGGTCGCCGACGACATGACGCAGTACTGGTGGCACCGCCTCTCGCACACGCCGCTGTTGTGGCCGCTGCACCGCGCGCACCACTCGGCCAAGTACATGAGCATCCGCATCACCTACCGCAACAACTTCTTCTACTACCTGCTGATGCCGGGGCTGTGGCTGGCCGGGGTGGCGATCTTCCTCGGGCTGGGCCCGGTGTACGCGATCTACATCGTGATCAAGATGGCGGTGATCCTGGGCGCGCACTCGGCGTGGCGCTGGGACGAGCCGCTGTATCGGATCAAGGCGCTGCACCCGCTGATGTGGCTGCTCGAGCGCACGATCTCGACGCCCGCCACCCACTGGGCGCACCACGCGCTCACCAACGCCGACGGCGTGGGCCACTACAAGGGCAACTTCGGCAACCTGCTGTTCCTGTGGGATATCGTGTTCGGCTCGGCGCACATCACGCGTCGCTATCCCGCAGCGGTGGGCCTGCAGGACGACCTGGCCTTCGGCGAGGAGCACTGGGCGCACCAGATGTTCTATCCGCTGGCGCACTCCCAGCGCGAGCACAGCGCGCTGCGCCCCGGCGGCCGGCCGTACGAAGAGGCGCCCACCACCATGGTGCCCGACGCCAACGTCGCCTGACGCGCGCGCCCCAACGGGGGCGGCTGTGCGAGGCAGCGAGAATGCCCGCATGGAGCGGGTGTTCTTCAGCGTCGGCGGTGCGCTGGGCCTGGTCGGCGTGGCGCTCGGCGCGTTCGGCGCGCACGCGCTGAAGGCGCGTCTCTCACCCGAGATGCTCGCCACCTTCGAGGTCGGCGTGCGCTACCAGCTGATCCACGCGCTCGCGCTGCTGGCGGTGGCGTGGGCGTGCACGCGCTGGCCGGGCCGGGCCGTGCAGGCGAGCGGATGGCTGTTCATCGCGGGCACGCTGCTGTTCTCGGGCAGCCTCCATGCGCTGACACTCACCGGCATCCGCGGCCTCGGCATCGTCACGCCGATCGGCGGCGTGGCGCTGCTGCTCGGCTGGCTGTGCCTGCTGGCGGCCCCGTGGACGAGCGGCAAGCCATGAGCATCACCTACACCGAGCGCGCCGCCGTCACCGCCGTCCACGGCATGGTCACCTGCCCGCACGCGCTGGCCAGCCAGGCCGGCGTGGATGTTTTGAAAGCCGGCGGCTCCGCGGTGGACGCCGCCATCGCCGCCAGCAGCACGCTGGCCGTGATCTACCCGCACATGACCGGCCTGGGCGGCGACGCGTTCTGGCTGATCCACGACGCCGCGAGCCGGCAGGTGCGCTACCTCGACGGCGGCGGCCGCGCGGCGGCGAGCGCGAGCGCACAGTGGTTCAGCGAGCGCGGCATGGCCGAGGTGCCGTTTCGCGGCGTGCTGCCCGCCACGCTCACCACGCCCGGCGCGGTGGCCAGCTGGTGCGAGGCGCACCGCGTGTACGGCCGCCTGCCGCTGAAGCAAGACCTGGCCGCGGCCACCGCGTGTGCGCGAGAGGGCTTTGCGGTGAGCGAGCGGCTCGCGCGCTTCATCGAGCTCACCGCGCCCGAGTTGGCGCCGCACGCCGAGAGTGCCGCGATCTTCTTGCCCCATGGCAAACCACCCGCAGCCGGCAGCACGCTGAAGAACCCCCACCTCGCGCGCACGCTCGACGCACTGGCATCCGACGGCCACGCCGGCTTCTACGCCGGCGAAGTGGCGCGCGAGATGGCGAGCTACGCGCACGCCCGAGGCGGCTTCTTCACCGCCGATGACTTGGGAACGCAGAGCGCGCGCTGGGGCGAGCCGCTGCAGGGCACCTACCGCGGTGTGACGATCGTCGAGACCCCGCCGCCGACGCAAGGCTTCACCGTGCTGGAGATGCTCAACCTGCTGGAGCCCTACGAGCTACACCGCATGAAACCGGGCAGCGCGGACCTGGTGCACCTGATGGTGCAGGCCAAGCAGATCGCGTACCACGACCGCGACCGCCACTTAGGTGATCCGCGGTTCGTGCACGTGCCGACGGAGCGCCTGATCTCCAAGGCCCATGCCGACGAGCGCCGCGCGCTGATCGACCCCGCGCGTGCGCTGCCATGGGACCAGGTGCCCTCGCACGGCAGCCTGCGTGGCGACACCGTGTTCATCGCGGCGGTGGACGCCCAAGGCAACGCCGCCGCGCTGATCAACTCGCTGTACGGCGTGTTCGGCTCGTGCGTGACGGCGGGCGCCACCGGCGTGGTGCTGCAGAACCGCGCCGCGTACTTCTCGCTGGACCCCGCGCACCCCAACTGCGTGGCGCCGGGCAAGACGCCGCTGCACACGCTGATCGCGTCGATGGCGTGGCGCGAGGACAAGCTGTGGGCCGTGCTCGGCTGCATGGGCGCCGACGGCCAGCCCCAGATCCACGCGCAGACCTACGTGGCGATGGTCGACCACGGCCTCGACATCCAGCAGGCGGTGCAGGCACCGCGCTGGCTCTCGGGCCGCTTTGCGCTCGGCGAGGCGCGGGACACGCTGCACATCGAGGCGCGCTTCGCGGTCGAGACCCTCTTGAAGCTGGAGCGTCGAGGGCATGTGATCGACCGCTGGGGCGAGTGGAACGAGCTCGCCGGGCATGCGCACGGCATCACGATCGATCCACGCACCGGCGTGCGCCATGGCGGCAGCGACCCGCGCAGCGACGGCGCGGCGATCGGCCATTGAACACCCGACACAGGAGGCCACATGCCAAACAGCTTCATCAAGCTGACCCACGTGATTTCGAGCAGTCGCCAACCGATCGCGGTGAACGCGCGGCTGGTGATGGCCGTGAAGGAGAAGGGCGCGACCGGCGCGGAGATCTTCTTCGATGCCGAGCGCGGCATGCACGTGGACGAGTCGATGGACGAGGTCGTGCGCCGGCTCGAAGAGGCGCTGCAACGGCCGACACCATGAAGACGCTCCATCGGGTGCGCCACGCCAAGGCGCACCCGGGCAACCCCGCGCTGCCCGACCGCGGCGACCCCGGCGCAGCCAGCATCGGCGGCCGGTGGCTCAGGGCGTGAGCCAGTGCGCGGAAGCCTTCCTGCCTTGCCAATCTTTGCCAACCCCGCTACGCTGCCAGGCATGAGCACGATGAACGTTTCACTGCCCGACGAGCTCAAGGCCTTTGTCGACAAGCAGGTGCAGAGCAAGGCTTACGGCTCCAGTAGCGAGTACATCCGCGATCTGCTGCGCAAGGAGCAGGACCGCGAGCACTTGCGCGGCCTGCTGCTGGAGGGGGTGGCGTCGCCGCTGTCCGGTGTGGTGGCCGACAAGGCCTACTTCGAGGGTTTGCGTGCCCGGGCGCGCGAATGGGCTCGGGCTGCGCAAGGCTCCAAGGGGCGCGCTGCGGCGCCTGCCCGCGCCGGCGCAAAGGCCCGCAGAGGCTGACCGCGGGTGTCCGGC
>DATJYZ010000411.1:0-5112 GCA_035499355.1 Burkholderiaceae bacterium
CAAGGCCGGGCTCCAGGCCTGCCAGCCTGTGGCCGGCGCGGTGACGTCGATCATCGCGATGCAATCGACCGGACACACCGGAATGCACAGCTCGCAGCCGGTGCACAGCGCGTCGATCACCGTGTGCATCCGCTTGGGCGCGCCGACGATGCAGTCGACCGGGCAAGCCTTGATGCACAGCGTGCAGCCGATGCACCACGATTCGTCGATCACCGCCAGTCGGCGTGGGCCCTCGGCGCCACACGCGGGATCCAGATCAATCGCTTCGCGCCCGGTCAGCGCGGCCAGGCGCTCGATTCCCTCGCGGCCGCCAGGAGGACAGCGGTTGACGGCCGCTCCGTCGAGTGCGATCGCCTCGGCGTAGCCGCGGCAGTCGGGGTAGCCGCAGCGCGTGCACTGAGTCTGCGGCAACGCGTCTTCGATGCGCGCGGCCAACTCCACTTGGCCTGCCGAGGCCGCCACCGGGCCGCCTATCTGCGAGCTGCCTTCGTCGCGGTGGCCGCGCGGCGCTTGCCGGCCGCCGCGCGCTTGGCCGATGGCGTTGCCACGCCGCGGCTGTAGCGCTCGATGAACTGCTGGACTTCGGGGTACACCTGCTCGCGCCAGCGGCGGCCCGAGAAGATGCCGTAGTGCCCCGCACCGATGGCGTCGTAGTGGAACTTGCGCGCGTTTGGGATGCCGGTGCACAACGAATGCGCGGCGCGGGTCTGGCCGGCGCCGGAGATGTCGTCGAGTTCGCCCTCGATCGTCAGCAACGCGCTGCGCGTGATGTCCTGCGGTCGCACCCGCTTGCCGGCGACGTCCCAGGTGCCCTCCACGAGCGCGAACTCCTGGAACACCGTGCGAATGGTGTCGAGGTAGTACTCCGCCGGCATGTCGAGCACCGCGTTGTACTCGTCGTAGAACTTGCGGTGTGCTTCGACGCTTTCCTCATCGCCGCGCACCAGGTCGAGGAAGTAGTCGTAGTGCGAGCTCATGTGGCGATCTGGATTCATCGCCACGAAGCCCGTGTGCTGCAGGAAGCCCGGATACACCTCGCGCCCCGCGCCCGGGTAGTTGGGTGGCACGCGGTAGATGACGTTGTTCTCGAACCACTCGTGGCTCTTGTTCATCGCCAGGTTGTTCACCGCGGTGGGTGAGAGCCGGGCGTCGATCGGCCCCCCCATCATCACCAGCGCCGGTGGCGTCGCCTCGCCGGCGCTGGCCATCAGCGACACCGCGGCGAGCACCGGCACCGTCGGCTGGCACACCGAGATCACATTGACGTTGTGGCCGATGGTGCGGATGAACTCCTGCACGTAGTGCACGTAGTCGTCGAGATGGAACGGCCCCTCCTCGAGCGGCACCATGCGCGCATCGGTCCAGTCGGTGATGAACACCTTGTGATCGCGCAGCAGCATGTTCACCGTGTCGCGCAACAGCGTGGCGTGGTGCCCCGACAGCGGCGCGACCACCAGCACGGTGGGCTGCCCCTTCATGCGCTCGAGCACCTGGGCGTGGTCGGTGAAGCGCTTGAACCGCAACAGCCGGCAGAACGGCTTCTCCAGCGCCACCTGCTCCTGCACCGCGACCTCAACGCCGTCGACGGTGGTGCTCTGGACGTCAAAGCGGGGCTTCTCGTAATCCTTGGCCAGGCGGTGCATCAGGTCGAAGCTCGCCGCCAGGCGCTGCGCCAGCGGCACGTGCGTGAACGGCGACAACGGATGGCTGTACAGCTTGGACGACGCCGCCGCAAACTCGGCGAACGGCGCCATCAGCGCGCGTTGCGATTCATAGAGCTGATACAGCATGGACTTGGCGACTCCCCAACTGGCGTCGCTTACCGGTCAAAGCGAGAGCCGGCGTCGACGGTGATCCGCTGCAGTTGATGCGGCGCAGCAGCATGGATGCTACCCGAGCGCAGCCTGTCACGTCCGCGACGCGGTGGATCGCCGCCAAAGCCGTGCCAACGCCGTGCAATTCGCCCGCTGGGCGCACGCTACTGCATGACGCGGGCGATTGCCTGAGCGACGTGAGCGAGATTGTGATCGTTCAATGCCGCCACGCAGATACGACCGGAATCGACACCGTACACGCTGAACTCGCTTCGCAACCGCCGCATCTGCTCGACCGACAGACCGCTGTAGCTGAACATGCCTTGCTGTCTGGCGATGAACGACATGTCCTGGCGCACGCCCGCGTCCCGCAGCTTGGCAATCAGGTGCTCGCGCATTCCGCGGATGCGCTCCCGCATCTGGGCCAGCTCGTCATGCCAGAGCTTGCGCAGCACCGGGTCGGCCAGCACCGCGGCGACCGCCTTCGCGCCGTGGGTTGGGGGGTTGGAGTAGTTGGCGCGGATCAACACCTTCAACTGCGACAGCACCCGCTGGGCTTCTTCGCGCTGCCGGCACACCACCGACAGCGCACCCACCCGCTCGCCGTAGAGCGAGAAATTCTTCGAGAACGAGGTCGCCACCAGGCACTCGAGGCCCGCGTCGACGAACAGCCGCGCCGCCGCCGCGTCTTCGTCCAGGCCGCGACCGAATCCCTGGTAAGCCATGTCGAGCAGCGGAACCCAGCCGTGCGCGCGGGCCGAAGCGGTCACCTCGCGCCATTGCTCCGGCGCGAGGTCACAACCGGTAGGGTTGTGGCAACAGGCGTGCAGGACCACCACCGTGCCCGCCGGGGCTGTGTTCAGGGCAGCCAGCATGTCGTCGAAGCGCACGCCGTGCGATGTCGGGTCGTAGTAGGGATAGGTGCCGACCTCGAACCCGGCCTGGGTGAACAGCGCGCGGTGGTTCTCCCAGCTCGGGTCGCTGATCAGCACCGGTGCCTGTGGGCGCAGCCGCTTCAGGAAGTCGGCCGCCACCTTGAGTGCGCCGGTGCCACCGAGACCCTGCACAGTGGCGATGCGCTGCTCGGCCACCGCAGGCGACGACTCGCCGAAAGCCAGCCGCTGCGCCGCCTTGTCGTACTCGGCGATGCCGTCGATCGGCAAGTAGCCGCGCGCTGCATGCGCCTCGGCCATCGCCTGTTCGACGGCCGCCACGCACTTGAGCAGCGGCAGCTTGCCGTTCTCGTCGTAGTACATGCCGACCCCGAGGTTGACCTTGTGCGGGTTGGGATCGGCCACAAATTGCTCGGTGATACCGAGGATCGGGTCGCGCGGCGCCAACTCAACGGTCGAAAACAGGGTCATGAAGCCTTCCAGGGCAAGAAGCCATCGCCGGGTACACGGTCACGCGCGTTGCCGGCTGCGTTAGTCTGTCGGGTCCGGCGCGCCAGACGCGGCCGGTGAATGATTTTATTCGTTGACCATGACCAGCTCCGCCCAAACGACCGTCGCTGAGGTGCCCGCTCAGGCTGCAGCGCCGAGCGGCAGCTTCGTCGAGTTTCCCGATTCGCCGTTTCAGCTGTTCCAGCCTTATGCGCCCGCAGGGGATCAGGCGCCGGCGATCGCCCAGTTGGTGGACGGCGTGGCCGACGGACTGAGCTATCAGACGCTGCTGGGCGTCACCGGCTCGGGCAAGACCTTCACGATGGCCAACGTGATCGCCCGCCTCGGAAGGCCGGCGATCGTGTTTGCGCCGAACAAGACGCTGGCCGCGCAGCTGTACAGCGAGTTCCGGGAGTTCTTCCCGAAGAACGCCGTCGAATACTTCGTCAGCTACTACGACTACTACCAGCCCGAGGCCTACGTACCGCAGCGCGACCTCTACATCGAGAAGGACAGCTCGATCAACGACCACATCGAGCAGATGCGCCTGTCGGCCACCAAGAGCCTGCTCGAGCGGCGCGACGTGGTGATCGTGGCTACCGTCAGTGCGATCTACGGCATCGGCAACCCGAGCGACTACCACAAGATGGTGATGACCATCCGCGCCGGCGACAAGATGGGCCAGCGCGACGTGATCGCGCAGCTGATCCGCATGCAATACACGCGCAACGAGATCGACTTCTCGCGCGGGTCGTTTCGCGTGCGCGGCGACACGATCGACGTCTTCCCGGCGGAGCACAGCGAGCTCGCATTGCGCATCGAGCTATTCGACGACGAGGTCGAGTCGTTGTCGCTGCTCGACCCGCTGAACGGCCGTGTGCGGCAGAAGATCCCGCGCTTCACCGTGTATCCGTCGAGTCACTACGTGACGCCGCGCGACCGCGTGGTAGCGGCGATCGAGACCATCAAGGTCGAGCTGCGCGACCGGCTCGACGAGCTGGTCAAGGCCGGCAAGCTGGTCGAGGCACAGCGCCTGGAGCAGCGTACGCGCTTCGATCTCGAGATGCTGCAGGAGGTCGGCCACTGCAAAGGCATCGAGAATTACACCCGCCATCTGTCGGGCTCCGCCCCCGGCGATCCACCGCCGACGCTGGTGGACTACCTGCCGTCCGACGCCATCATGTTCCTCGACGAGAGCCACGTGCTGATCGGCCAGCTCGGCGGCATGTACCTCGGCGACCGCTCGCGCAAGGAAGTGCTGGTCGAGTACGGCTTCCGACTGCCGAGCGCGCTCGACAACCGGCCTCTGAAGTTCGCCGAGTTCGAGCGCAAGATGCATCAGGCGGTCTTCGTGTCGGCGACGCCGGCCGACTACGAGCGCCAGCACGCCGGCCAGGTGGTCGAGCAACTGGTGCGACCCACCGGCCTGATCGACCCGGCGGTCGAGGTGAGGTCGGCGGCCACGCAGGTCGATGACGTGCTACAGGAGATCCGCGATCGGGTGCAGGTGAACGAACGCGTGCTGATCACCACGCTGACCAAACGCATGGCCGAGCAGCTCACCGACTACCTGGCCGACAACGGCGTCAAGGTGCGCTACCTGCACAGCGACGTCGACAATCTGGAGCGCGTCGAGATCATCCGCGACCTGCGGTTGGGCGTGTTCGACGTGCTGGTGGGCATCAACCTGCTGCGCGAAGGCCTCGACCTGCCCGAGGTGTCGCTGGTCGCGATCCTGGACGCCGACAAGGAGGGCTTCCTGCGCGCCGAGCGCTCGCTGATCCAGACCATCGGCCGCGCCGCGCGCAACCTGCACGGCAAGGCCATCCTCTACGCGGACGAGATCACCGGCTCGATGCGCCGCGCGCTGGACGAAACCGATCGTCGCCGCACGCGCCAGATCGCGTTCAATCTCG
>DATJYZ010000412.1:0-7696 GCA_035499355.1 Burkholderiaceae bacterium
TCCTGTACCTGGTGTTCGCCATCCTGCCGGTGTACTGGATGGTCAACATGAGCTTCAAGACCAACGAGGAGATCCTGGCCAGCTTCGCGCTGCTGCCCCGGCACGGCACCTGGGACAACTACAAGGTCATCTTCACCGACGTGTCGTGGTATTCGGGCTACATCAACAGCCTGCTCTACGTCTCGATCAACACGGTGATCTCGCTGATCGTCGCGTTGCCCGCCGCCTACGCCTTCAGCCGCTACAGCTTCCTCGGCGACAAGCACGTGTTCTTCTGGCTGCTCACCAACCGCATGACGCCGCCGGCGGTGTTCCTGCTGCCGTTCTTCCAGCTCTACACCACGCTCGGCCTGATGGACACGCACATCGCGGTGGCACTGGCGCACCTGGTGTTCAACGTGCCGCTGGCGGTGTGGATCCTCGAGGGATTCATGAGCGGCGTGCCGCGCGAGATCGACGAGACCGCCTACATCGACGGCTACACCTTCCCGCGCTTCTTTCTCACCATCTTCGTGCCGCTGATCAAGGCCGGTGTCGGCGTGGCGGCGTTCTTCTGCTTCATGTTCAGCTGGGTCGAGCTGCTGCTGGCGCGCACGCTCACCAGCGTCAACGCCAAGCCGATCGTCGCGGTGATGACGCGCACGGTGTCCGCCGCCGGCATGGACTGGGCCGTGCTCGCGGCTGCCGGCACGCTGACGATCGTGCCGGGCGCGATCGTGATCTGGTTCGTGCGCCACTACATCGCGAAGGGCTTCGCGATGGGCCGCGTCTGAAAGGGACATAGCGCCATGCTCGAGTGGATGGTCTGGACCTTGCCGGTGGCGGTGTTCTTCAGCTGCGTGGTGCTGATGCTGATCGGCATGACCATCTGGGAGCTCAAGTCGCCGACGGTGCTGCGCAAGGGCTTGCTGCCGATCGCCACCACGCGCGGCGACCGCCTGTTCATCGGCCTGCTCGCCGCGGCCTACGTCAATCTGGCGTTCGTCGGCCTGTCGGGCAAGCTCGCGCAGTGGTTCCACCTGGAGTCCGAGCCCAGCGTGTGGTTCGGCTTCGTGATCTCGATGGCGGTGCTCGGGCTGGTGATGAGCAAGGGCTGAATCTTCTTCAGGGATGCGGCCCGGAACTTCCCCGGGGCCGTGGTGACCCTCACTGCAACACGGGGAAGTGGTTGAACACGAGGAGACTCGCGATGAAGTTGCGTTACACCGCACTGGCCATCGCCGCCGCATGCACGGTGGCCGGCCACGCGTGGGCCGGAGAGGCCGAGGCGAAGAAGTGGATCGACAGCGAATTCCAGCCATCGACGCTGAACAAGGATCAGCAGATGGCCGAGATGAAGTGGTTCATCGAGGCGGCCAAGAAGCTGCAGGCCAAGGGCGTCAAGGAGATCTCGGTGGTATCGGAAACGATCACTACGCACGAGTACGAGAGCAAGACGCTGGCCAAGGCGTTCACCGAGATCACCGGCATCACGGTCAAGCACGACATCATCCAGGAGGGTGACGTCGTCGAGAAGCTGCAGACGTCGATGCAGTCCGGCAAGTCGATCTACGACGGCTGGATCAACGACTCCGACCACATCGGCACGCACTTCCGCTACGGCACGACGCTGGTGCTGACCGACATGATGGCCGGCGCGTGGAAGGAATACACCAACCCGGGCCTCGACCTCAAGGACTTCATCGGCCTGAGCTTCACCACCGGACCCGACGGCAAGGTCTACCAGCTGCCCGACCAGCAGTTCGCCAACCTGTACTGGTTCCGCGCCGACATCTTCGCGCGCAAGGACCTGCAGGACAAGTTCAAGGCCAAGTACGGCTACGAGCTGGGCGTGCCGCTGAACTGGAGCGCCTACGAGGACATCGCGGCCTTCTTCAGCGAAGACGTGAAGACCATCGACGGCAAGCCGATCTACGGCCACATGGACTACGGCAAGAAGGACCCGTCGCTCGGCTGGCGCTTCACCGACGCCTGGCTGTCGATGGCCGGCACCGCCGACATCGGCATTCCCAACGGCGTGCCGGTCGATGAGTGGGGCATCCGTGTCGACGACAAGAAGTGCGCGCCGGTCGGCGCGTCGGTGTCGCGCGGCGGCGCCACCAACTCGCCCGCCGCCGTCTATGCGCTCACCAAGTACGTCGACTGGATGAAGAAGTACGCGCCCAAGGAGGCCACCGGCATGACGTTCGGCGAGGCCGGGCCCGTGCCCGCGCAAGGCCAGATCGCGCAGCAGATCTTCTGGTACACGGCGTTCACCGCCGACATGACCAAGGCCGGGCTGCCGGTGGTCAATGCCGACGGCACGCCGAAGTGGCGCATGGCGCCCGGCCCCAACGGCCCGTACTGGAAGCAAGGCATGCAGAACGGCTACCAGGACGTGGGTTCCTGGACCTTCCTGAAGTCCAACGATCCCAACCGTGCCGCGGCCGCCTGGCTGTACGCGCAGTTCGTGACCGCCAAGACCACCTCGCTGAAGAAGTCGATCGTCGGCCTGACGTTCATCCGCGACAGCGACATCCGCTCCGACTACTTCACGCAGAACGCGGCGAAGTACGGTGGTCTGATCGAGTTCTATCGCAGCCCGGCACGGGTGGCGTGGACGCCCACCGGCACCAACGTGCCCGACTATCCGAAGCTGGCGCAGCTGTGGTGGAAGAACGTGGCGGTGGCCGTCACCGGCGAGAAGACACCGCAGCAGGCGATGGACAACCTGGCCGAGGAGATGGACCAGGTGATGGCGCGCCTGGAGCGCGCGGGGATGGCCAACTGCGCGCCGAAGCTCAACCCGAAGAGCGACCCCAACAAGTGGCTCACCGACAAGGGCGCACCCTGGAAGAAGCTGGCCAACGAGAAGCCCAAGGGCGAAACCATCGCGTATGAGACGTTGCTCAATGCGTGGAAGGCAGGCAAGGTGCGCTGAAGAGTCTCCGGCGCAACAGGGGTGAGCGCGGCACGCATCGTCGGTGCCGTCGGCTCGTTGAGCCTCCGGCGCGCAAGCGCCGGAGGCTTTTTTCAGCCGCGTGTCCGTCGCGCTGGCATCATCGGGCGGCCATGAGGATCCTCTTTCGCTGCGACCCGGCGCTGTTCGATCTGCTGCCGCGGCCGCAGCCCGCGCGCGAGGCGCTGCCCGATTGGCTGCGCGCGATGAGGCCGCGCGTGCCGTCGGCGGTGCATCAGCGTGCCATCCGCACGGTGAAGCAATGCCCGCCGTTCGTCGACGCGATGTCACACGGCTTCGTGATCGGCCTGCCGTGCGACGTCGTCGTGCGCGACGGCCAGTTCAGCTGGGACTGGCCGCTGCCGGCGTTGACGCTGCCCAACCACCCGCGGGCGCCGCTGAGCTTTCACGTCGGCGAGCAACTGCAAGGCTCGCCGCTGGCCCGCGACGGGCAGCTGGCGATCAAGTTCAACAGCTTCTGGACCATCGAGCTCGAAGCGGGGTGGTCGCTGATGGTCACGCACCCGGTCAATCGCGACGACCTGCCCTTCCGCGTGGTCACCGGCGTCGTCGACGCCGATCGCTTCCACGACGTCGGCATCAACTTCCCTGCCGTCTGGACCGACGCGGTGTTCGAAGGAACACTGCCCCGCGGCTTGCCGATCGCGCAATGCCACCCGGTGCGGCGTGAAGCCGACGAGCTGGTGTGCGAGCCGATGGCTGTGGAGCACCAGCTGCGCTACGAGGCCGTGGCGGCACAGATCATGGCCGGGGCCGGCGTCTACCGCAAAGGCTATCGCGGCAAGCGGCGCGTACCGTGATTCAGGCAGCTGCTGCGCGCAGTGCAGCGCGCAGCGTGTCGAGATCGAGCCACAGCCGGCCCACGCGCGGCGTGGACAACGCATGCGCGATGCGGCCGAAGGTGTCTTCACGCAGGCGATAGGCGCGCCCGTAGGCCTGCATCGCGTCGTCGATGCGCCCCGTCTCCTGCAGCACGATGCCGAGGTTGACCTCGGCCTCCGCGTGGTGGGGCGTCAGCGCGAGCACACGGTGCAGCGCATCGATCGCACCGTCGAAGTCGCCGAGGTCCTGGCGTACCAGCGACAAGCGGAACCACGCGTCGTGCAGCGACGGTGCGCGGCCGACCAGGTCGGCCAGCACCCGTTCGCAGGCCGCGGCGTCGTGCAGCGCGAGCAGCGCGTCGGCCAGCCCCAACGCGACGTCGGGCCGCCCTGGTTCCTGCGCCAACACCTGCTCGTAGCAGCGGCGTGCATCCCGCCAATCGCCGGTCGCACGGGCCGCATCGCCGGCGATCTTCAGCGACGGCAGGTGATCGGGGCGCGTGGCCAAGCTTGCCTGGATGTGGCGTCGGGCTGCCGGCGCATCGGCAGCCTGCATGCACAGCACCGCCAGCATCTGGTGGATCGCCGGATGGCCGGCACCGGCCGGCGCAGCGGCCAACGCCTGCTCGCACAGCGCGCGTGCCGCGTCCGGCCGCCCGGCGTGGACCTGGGCGATCGCTCGCTGCAGCAGCGGGGCCACCGCACCGTCGTTGGCGTCCATGTGCCATCGTAGCCGCCCACCCGCGGCCATCGCCTCGGTGATGCTGGCGCCGCCGATCTTCAGCTTCACATCAGCCCTGCGGCCCATCTCGGGATTGACCGCGCATCCGCGCAGTTCAAGAATGCGCGCTCATCCACCCGGAGCACGCATGCCCAGGGTCTACGCCGCCGACGATCCGCAACTCGGGCGCGTCACCTACCGCGACCGCAAGCGCGCGGGGTGGCTGCTGTCGGTGGTCTACCCGCTGATCCCGTTCACCGGCATCGCCGCTCACGCGCTCACCGGTCTGCAGGTCGGGCTCGCATTGCCGCTCGCCATCAGCTACGGACTGATGCCGCTGCTCGACGCACTGATCGGCGAGGACGACAACAACCCGCCCGAGGCGGTGGTGCCGCAGCTCGAGGACGACCGCTACTACCGTTGGCTCACCTGGGCCACGGTGCCGCTGCACTTCGTGGCGCTGATCGGCTGCGCCTGGTGGGCCGGCACGCAGAACCTCTCGTGGTGGGCACTGCTGATCCTGGCCTACGTGGCCGGCACCGACTCGGGCCTCGGCATTAACACCGGCCACGAGCTCGGCCACAAGCACAACCGCATCGAGCAGTGGCTCGGGCGCCTGGTGCTGGCGGTGCCGGCGTATGGGCACTTCACCGTCGAGCACGGGCGCGGCCACCACCGCTGGGTGTCGACGCCGGAAGATCACGCCAGTGCCCGCATGGGCGAGAGCATCTACCGCTTCGCGCTGCGCGAGCTGCCCGGCGGCGTCCGCCGCGCCTGGCGACTCGAGCGCGAGCGCCTGCAGCGCGAGGGGCGTTCGCCCTGGAGCTGGCACAACACGATGCTGCAGTCGTATGCGGTGACCGCTGCGCTGCAGATCGGCCTGATCGTCGCGTTCGGCTGGGTGATGATGCCGTTCCTGCTGGTGCACAACATGGTGGCGTGGTGGCAGCTCACGTCTGCCAACTACGTCGAGCACTACGGCCTGCTGCGCGCCAAGCTGCCCAACGGTCAGTACGAGGCCCCGCAGCCGCACCACTCGTGGAACACCAACCACCTGGTGACCAACCTCGCCACGTTTCACCTGCAGCGGCACTCCGACCACCACGCGTATCCATCGCGGCGCTTTCAGTCGCTGCGCGACTTTCCCGATCTGCCGCGGCTGCCGAGCGGCTACTTCGGCATGTTTCCGCTGTCGTACGTGCCGTGGCTGTGGTTCAAGGTGATGGATCCGCGGCTGCTGGCACTGCCGCACGTGGCCGGTGACCTGAGCCGCGTCAATCTCGACCCGCGCCACCGCGACACCCTCGTCGCGCACTACGGCGATCGCGGCCACGTGCAGGGCGCACCTGCCTGAGCCGGCGCGGCCCCGAGGGTGTGCAGGACTGCGCACCGCCGACGCAGGCACCGTCGGCTGTGCACCGGCGAAGGCGACATGCCTGCCAATAATCAGGCGCTCCCTTTCTGACTCCATGCGCCGCGCAGGCTTCACGCTGGTCGAACTGATGGTCGCGGTCGCCGTGCTGGCGATCCTGGCGACGCTGGCCCTGCCCAGCTTTCAGGCGCCGCTGGTGCGTCAGCAGGTGGTCGACTCGACCGCGCTGATCAACGCCGCGAAGAACGCGGTGGCGAGCAAGTGGACGGCCACGCAGGCGCTCGCGGTCGACAACGGCGACGCCGGCCTGCCCGCCGCCGACAAGCTGGTCGGCAACTACGTGTCCTCGATCCGAGTCGAAGGCGGCGCACTGCACGTGCAGTTCGGCAACCAGGCCAACGGCGCGATCAAGGGGCACACGCTGAGCTTCCGGCCCGCCGTGGTTGACGGCGCCCCGATGGTGCCGATCGCGTGGGTGTGCGGGGCGGCGCCCACGCCCGACAAGATGAGCGCCAAGGGCGTCGATCGCACCGATGTCCCCGCCAGGTACCTGCCGCTCAATTGCCGCGCCGGCTGAGCCCTAAGGACGCGGCACCAGCCGCTCGCGCACCGAGCGGTCCCACGCGGTGGCGCCGACCGCCTCGCCCCAGAGATCGACCGCGACACAGGTGCCGGCGTGCTCGCGCTGCGCGGCGGCACCGCGCACGTAGCCCAGGCCCACGCAGGCGCCAGCCAGCGGGCTCCAGCCCACCGACACCAGTTCGCCGACTGGCTCGCCGTCGAGGTGGATCGCCTCGCCGCCCCAGGCGTAGTGCGTCGGGTCGTCGAGCACGAAGCTGAGCAGCTTCTTGCGCAACGGACGACTGCGCGCCGCGAGCAGCGCGTCACGCCCGATGAACGCGCTCGGCTTGTCGAGCTTCACCGCGAACGCGAGCCCTGCCTCCCAAGGCGTTTCATCAGGGCCGAGCTCGGCGCCCCAGGCGCGGCGGCCGGCCTCGATGCGCAGCGCGTCGATCGCGTAGTAGCCGGCATCCACCAGGCCGCGCGAGCGGCCTGCCTCGTCGATGCCGCTGAGGTCGCGGCCGGCGTCGCGCAGCGCCATGTAGACGTGACGGCACATCTCGATCGGCACATACAGCTCGAAGCCAGGCCCGCCGACGTAGCTCATGCGCGCGGCGCGCACGCGCGCCAGGCCGACGTCGATCTCGCGCGTCCACGAGAACTTCAATGCCTGTGGCGACAGGTCGTCGGGGCTGACACGGCGCATCAGTTCGGCCGCGCGCGGCCCCATCACCGACAGCACCGCTGTCATCGCACTGACGTCGGTGACCACCGCGTGCTCGTGCGGCTCGACGTGGCGCGCGATCCAATCCAGGTCGCGCTGCGGCTGCGCCGAGCCGGTGACGAGCTGGAAGCGGTCGTCGGCCAGCCGCACCACGGTGAGGTCGCTCTCGAAACCGCCGCGCGCATTGAGCATCGCGGTGTAGACCATCTTGCCGACCGGCACGTCGACCTCGTTGGCGCACAGGCGCTGTAAAAGTGCGAGTGCGTCGCGCCCCTGCACCAGCAGCTTGCCGAACGACGTCTGGTCGTAGATCGCCACGCCTTCGCGTGTGGCAAGCTGCTCGGCCTGCACCCACGGAAACCAACCCGGCACGCCCAGCGTGTGCGCAGGCCTCGAGACGCCCGCCGGCTTGAAGTAGTTGGCACGCTCCCAGCCGTTCTTGCTGCCCCACTCGGCGCCTTTGGCGTCGAGCAAGTCGTACAGCGGTGACGTGCGCAGCGGCCGGCTGCTCGCCAACTCCTGCCGCGGCCAGCGCATC
>DATJYZ010000413.1:0-2075 GCA_035499355.1 Burkholderiaceae bacterium
CGCGAGGCCGATCTGGCGAAGTTCCCCGGCTGGATGGACCTCGAGGCCGCCACCGCCAAGCGCGCGCCGATGACGCGCGGCTCGTTCACCGGCGCGGCCGGCGCCAGGATCCACTACCGCCTGTACCGCCATCGCACCGAGACGCGCGGCGGCATCGTCATCGTGGCCGGCCGCACCGAGGGCCTGGTGACCTACCAGGAACTGATCCACGACCTGGTTGCCAACGGCTACTCGGTGTACATCGCCGACCACCGCGGCCAGGGCTTCTCGCAGCGCCTGGTGACGAGCGACACCACGCTGGGTTACGTCGACGACTTCGCGTACTACGCCGACGACCTCGCCGCGTTCGTGGCCGGCCCGGTGCGTGAGGCACGCGCCGGCAACGCGAAGCCGCTCTTCCTGCTGGCCCACTCGATGGGCGGCGCGGTGGCGGCGCTCTACCTCGAGGCCGTGAGCGACAGCGGCATCGCCGCCGCCGCGCTGGTGACGCCGATGATGGAGCCCTGGGCTGCGGGCGCTGGCAATCCGGGCATGGCGCAGAAGCTGGCCGACGCGTACTGCGACCGCTACAGCATCGACAGTGCGCGCACCAGCCCGCTGGCCGACAAGTACGTCGACGGTGGACCGTTCGACGCACAGTACGCCGCCGTGCAGGCCGCGACCCCCGGCATGCCGAACGACTTGACGCACAGCGCCGTGCGCTTCGCGCGCCACTGGCAGGCGCGCAACGACGCGCGCTGCGACGGCGACGACTGCGGCTCGCCGCACGCCAAGGTCGGCGGCGTCTCGGTGCGCTGGTTCAACCAGTCGTGCGTGGCCACCGAAAAGGCGCGCGGCAAGGCGGCCGCGCGCATCACGGTGCCGGCGCTGCTGCTGCAGGGCGAGAAGGACACCGTGGTCAAGCCCGGCGCGCAGCAGGAGTTCTGCCGCAACCTCAACGACGGCGGCGGCACCGGCTACTGCATCGGCCGCACGGTGCCGCAGGCGCTGCACTCGATCTTCATCGAGGCCGACGCCTATCGCGTACCGTCGCTGCAGCGCGTGCTCGGCTTCTTCGACTGCGTGCGCGCCGGCCGCGCGCGCTGCGAGTGAGCATGCAAGGGCCCACCGGCCGGGGTGCACGCCGATGCGCTGCGCTCCTTCGCTGGGGTCTGGTGGCCGCCGTGTCGCTGCATGCGCTGGGTGCGCTGGCGGCGGTCGAGCGCAAGTCGCGCTTCAGCGACGCCTGGTCGCCCGAGGACTGCGGCCTCTTCAAGCTCGATGCCAAGGAGCCCGAGGCGCTGTGCGGCTTCGTCTCGGTGCCACTGCGCCACCGCGATGCCGCCTCGCCGCGCATCCGCCTGGCGGTGGTGGTGCTGCCGGCGCTGGCCGAGAAGGCGCAGCAGCAGAAGGACCCGCTGTTCCTAGCGCAGGGCGGGCCCGGCGGCACCACGATCGGCACCTTCGCGCAGCTGCTGGTCAGCGACCCCGGCAAGCGCCCGACGCTGAACCGCGACATCGTGCTGTGGGATCAGCGCGGCACCTACTTCTCGCAGCCGCGGCTGCAGTGCCGCGAGGCCGCGGCGCTGCCCGACGACGCCAACGACGACGACAAGGCCGACGCGATGCGCCGCTGCGGCGACCGCCTCGCCCGCGACGCGTTCGACCTCTCGGCCTTCAACTCGCTGGAGAACGCGCGCGACGTCGACTCCGTGCGCGCGGCGCTCGGCTACGAGGCGTTCAATCTCTACGGCGTGTCGTACGGCACCGAGCTGGCGCAGTTCCTGATGCGCGAGCGGCCGCGCGGCCTGCGCAGCGTGGTGCTCGACGCGGTGGTGCCGATCGGCTTCAGCCTGGTCACCGACGCGCTGGTGAACAAGCAGCAGGTGATGCAGCGCTACGCGGACAGCTGCGCGCAGTCCAAGGCCTGCAACGACGCCTATCCCGGCCTCGGCACGCGCTACTTCGCGCTGCTCGACCGCCTCGACAAGGAGCCGGTGGCGATCAACGCCGCGGGCGACGCGGCGTCGGCCACGCCGCAGCGCGCGCTGCCGCCCGCGGCGGCGGGCTCTGCGGCGGGCAGCGGCGACAGCGGC
>DATJYZ010000414.1:0-15839 GCA_035499355.1 Burkholderiaceae bacterium
GGCGCTCAGCTTCGCGCCCGAGCTGTTGCTGCAGGCGCAAGGCGTGCATGCGGCGATCTTCGACGTCGACGGCGTGCTGACCGACGGGCGGCTGTACATCGGCGAGCACGGCGAGGCGTTCAAGGCGTTCCACGTGCTCGACGGTCACGGCCTGAAGTTGCTCGCCGCAGGCGGCATCACGCCGCTGGTGATCAGCGGGCGCGACTCGCCGGCGTTGCGCCGCCGGCTGAGCGACCTCGGCATCGCACACTGTGCCTTCGGCGCCGCCGACAAGCTGCAGGCGGCCGAGCCGCTGCTGCAGCGGCTGCAGCTGGCATGGTCCGACGTAGCGGTGATCGGCGACGACTGGCCCGACCTGCCGCTGATGGACCGCGCGCGCTTCACCTGCACGGTGCCCGGGGCGCATGCTGAGGTGCGTGCGGCCGCGCACCACGTGACCAGCGCGCCCGGCGGCGGCGGCGCCGCGCGCGAGTTCTGCGACCTGTTGCTGTGCGCGGCGGGTCGCTACGCCGATCTCCTGCACACCCAGCGCAACAGCCTCGACCGCTGAAGCCATGAGCCACGCCGCCGCGCCGCCGGAGTTGCACCTGCCCGACCTGCCCGAGGTCGCGGTGTCGCTCGGCGCGCCGCCGCCGGCGCCGCCGCGCGCTCGCGGGATGCGGATGCGAATGCGCGAGCTGATGGGCGCCTACCTGCCGCTGCTGCTGATGGCGCTGCTCGCGTCGGGAACCTGGTGGCTGGTGAAGAACACGCCACGCCCATCCGTGGGCAGCGACAGCGCGCCGGTGCGACACGACCCTGACTATGAGATGCGCGATTTCGCGATCACGCGTTTCTCACCCGACGGCCGGCCGACCGTGCGCATCGAGGGCGCGTGGCTGCGCCATTTCCCGGACACCGACCGCATCGAGATCGAGTTGGCGCGCATGCAGGCCAACGCGCCCGACGGACGCGTCACCCGTGCGCGCGCCGCGCGTGCACTCGCCAACGGCGACGGCAGCGAGTGGCAGTTGAGCGGCGGCGCGCACGTGGTCGCCGAAATGCCGTCGGGGAAGCCGCTCGAGGTCGACGGCGAATTCCTGCACATCTTCGTGCCCACCGAGCGGATCCGGTCCCACCTGCCGGTGACCGTGCGGCAGGGCAGCGACGAGATTCGTGCCGGAGGCATCGACGCCGACAACCTGGCGCAGCAGCTGCAGCTCGCGCCGCCGGTGCGCGCCGTCTTCTCGCCGCGCGCGATGCAGCGCCTGAGCGGTTCGCGCAGCACGCCGTGAACGGCCCGAGCGCGCCGCTGCTGCTCATCACCGGTGCGTCCAGCGGCATCGGACAGGCGCTCGCCAAGCGATTCCATGACGCTGGCTGGCGACTGGCGCTGGTGGCGCGGCGCGAGCACGAGCTGCAGCGCTTCGTCGCCGCGCAGTCGTATGACCCGTACGACGCGCAGGTCTACGCCGCCGACGTGGCCGACGCCGCGTCGATCACCGCCGCCGGGCGCCTGTGCATCGAGCGGCAGGGGCTGCCCGATGCGGTGGTCGCCAATGCCGGCATCAGCGTCGGCATCGACAGCGCGCAATTCGAGGACCTGCAGGTGCTGCACGACACGCTGCAGACCAACGTGCTGGGCATCGCGGCCACGTTCCAGCCCTTCATCGAGCCGATGCGGCAACGGCGGCACGGCACGCTGGTGGGCGTGGCCAGCGTGGCCGGCATCCGCGGGTTGCCCGGTCACGCGGCCTACTGCGCGAGCAAGGCGGCAGCGATCGCGTACTGCGAGAGCCTGCGTGGCGAATGCCGCGGCAGCGGCGTGCGGGTGGTGACACTGGTACCGGGCTACATCGACACACCGCTGACGCGCGGCAATCCGTATCCGATGCCGTTTCTGATGTCGGCCGAGGCCTTTGCCGACGCCGCGTTCTCGGCGCTGCGCGCAGGCACCAGCTACCGGGTGATCCCGTGGCAGATGGCGCTGGTGGCCAAGTTGCTGCGCGTGCTGCCCAACGGCGTGTTCGACCGCGCGTTCGCCGGCCGGCCGCGCAAGCCGCGACGCGGCGGCGCGGCGCGCTGAACATCGCGCGGCCGCGAAAAGCGAACGGGCGCCCGCAGGCGCCCGTGGCATCGGTGTCTCAGCGCTCAGTAGCCTTGGCCGCCACCGCCGCCGCGCGGGCCGCGTCCGGTGCCGTAGGGGCTGCGCCCACCGCCACCGCCACCACCGCCGTAGCCGCCGCCACCGCTGCCGCCACCGCCGCCGCCGTACGAGCCGCGACCACCACCACCACCGCCGCTGCCGCCGTAGGGACCACGACCGCCACCGCCGCCGAAGCCACCCGGGCGCTCCTCACGCGGCCGTGCCTCGTTGACGACGACCGCACGGCCTTCGAGCGGTTGCCCGTTCATGGCATGAATCGCCGCCTGCGCCTCGGCGGCGCTGGACATCTCGACGAAACCGAAGCCCTTGGAACGCCCCGTCTCGCGATCCATCATCACCTTGGCGGAAGTGACGGTGCCAAATTGCGCGAACGCAGCCTGCAACGACTCGTCGCGCACCGAATACGCGAGGTTGCCGACGTACAGCTTGTTTCCCATGCGGGGAAGCTCCTTCTCAGTACAAACAATCCAAGTGGAGCTTCAACCCAGCGTGAACCGATCAAGCAAAGGCGCGCCTCCAGACAAGGGCCGTGGGTACCCCAGCACCCGGCCGGATTATCAACATAACGCCTGAAACCCGCCAATCCCTTGCGCGTTCGGGCAAACCCGAAAGCGCCGCGCGGGCGGTTTTGCGTGCAATAGCGCGCTGTCGGTGTGGCGCCGACGCTGCACTGCTGCCGCTTCCCGATGTCCGACCCCGTCGCCGACGCACCGCACTTCGACTACATCGTCGTCGGCGCGGGCACCTGCGGCTGCCTGCTCGCCAACCGGCTGAGTGCCGACCCGCGCCGACGCGTGCTGCTCATCGAGGCCGGAGGCCAGGACGATTACCTCTGGATCCACATCCCGGTCGGTTACCTCTACTGCATCGGCAACCCCCGCACCGACTGGCTGTTCCGCACCGAGCCCGACCCGGGCCTGAACGGCCGCAGCCTGCGCTACCCGCGCGGCAAGGTGCTGGGCGGCTGCTCGAGCATCAACGGCATGATCTACATGCGCGGCCAGCGCCGCGACTACGACGGCTGGGCAGCCGCGCTGGGCGACGACGCTTGGAGCTGGAACGCCTGCCTGCCCCACTTCAAGCAGCACGAGGACCACTGGCGCGGTGGCGACGAATGGCACGGTGCCGCCGGGTTCGACCGCAGCGGCGTGCGTGCCGGCGGCGAGTGGCGGGTCGAGCAGCAACGGCTATCGTGGCGCATCCTCGATGCCTTCGCCGCCGCGGCCCAGCAGGCGGGCATACCGCCCCAGCACGACTTCAATCGCGGCAACAACGAGGGCGTCGGCTACTTCGAGGTCAACCAGCGGCACGGGGTGCGTTGGAACGCCAGCAAGGCGTTCCTGCGACCGGCGCTGCAGCGAGGCAACCTGCAGGTCTGGACCCATGCCGCGGCGACACGTGTCCTGCTCGACCGCGACGCCATGGGGTGGCGCGCCACCGGTGTCGAAGTGCAGCGCGCCGGCAGCGCGCCGCGGCCCGTGCTGGCGGCGCGCGAGGTGGTGCTGACCGCCGGCGCGGTCGGCACACCGCAGTTGCTGCAGCTGTCGGGCATCGGCCGCGGCGATTGGCTCCACGAACACGGCGTGGCGCCGCGGATCGAGCGCCCCGGCGTCGGCGAGAACCTGCAGGACCACCTGCAGATTCGCGCGGTGTTCGCTGTGCAGGGGGTGCGCACGCTCAACACGCTGGCCAACGCGTGGTGGGGCAAGGCGCGCATCGGCCTGCAGTACCTGCTGACCCGCAGCGGGCCGATGAGCATGGCGCCGTCGCAGCTCGGCTGCTTCACGCGCTCGTCGCCCGCGCACGAGTGGCCCAACGTCGAGTACCACGTGCAACCGTTGTCGCTCGACGCCTTCGGCGAACCGTTGCACACCAGCGACGCCTTCACAGCCAGCGTGTGCAACCTCAATCCCCAGTCACGCGGGCACGTGCGCATCCGCTCGCCACGCCCCGACGATGCACCGGCAATCCTCGCCAACTACCTGTCGGCCGACGCCGACCGTCTGGTGGCTGCCGACTCGCTACGGCTGACGCGGCGCATCGTCGGCATGCCGGCGCTGGCGCCATACGCGCCGCGCGAGGTGAAGCCCGGCGTGCAGTACCAGAGCGACGACGAGCTGGCGCGGCTGGCGGGCGACATCGGCACCACGATCTTCCACCCGGTGGGCACCTGCAAGATGGGTCGGGCCGACGACCCGCTGGCCGTGGTCGACGCGCGGCTGCACGCGCACGGGGTGGCGCGGCTGCGCATCGCCGACGCCAGCGTGATGCCGACGATCACCAGCGGCAACACCAACGCCCCGGCGCTCATGATCGCCGAGCGGGCGGCGCAGTGGATACGTGCGGACGCAGATTGAGCCAATGCGGTGCGATTGCGGCGGGTTAGTCCCGATGTTGGCGCCTGGGTGCCCTTCTACAGTTCGCGCACTCGCGGGCCCAGGCCGGTGATCGGCCGTCAGGCTCCGCAGGGGTGAGGCCGAGGAGACGACAAAGTCGAGGCGCCAGACCACAAGTCTGGCGCTTTCGTTTTTTGGGCACGCCTGGCCCGCGCAAGGTTCGAATAGATGGCGCGCAGCGTGGCGTTTCGGGCGATCGCGCGTCGCCATCTGCACCTAGCCTGCCAGGCGCGATCCCGTTCCCGCCAGCACCACCATGCCCGTCGATCCACAACTGCGAACCCTCGATATCCAGATTCCAAGCCAGCCCGATGCGCTGACGCGGCTGTCGCTGCTGATGGCCGAGCGCGAGCTCAATCTGGCCGCGTTGTCGCAGCTGATCGAGTCCGACATGGCGCTTGCCGCAGCGGTGCTCAAGGCGGTGAATTCGTCGCTGTACGGACTTTCGGGTCGCGTGCAATCGGTGCAGCAGTCGATCACGTACCTCGGCATGCGCGAAGTCGCCGGGATCGCGCTGGAATTCGGCCTGCGCGCTGTGTTTCCGCCGGCTCCGGAACTCGATGCGCTCTGGGTCCGCGCCGCGCGGCGCGGCCTGATCATGGGCCGCCTGGCACAGGCAATGCGGCTGGACGCCTGGGCCGCACATTCCGCAGGGCTGTTCGAGGAGTGCGGAAAAGCCGTGCTGCTGCGCCACGCGCCGGATCACTACCGATCGATGCTGCGTGCGGCCAGCGACGACACGATGCTGTGCGAACTCGAGGCCGCCGGTTTCGGCGTCAGTCACGACGCCCTGGGCGCCGCTTTGTGCGAGTCGTGGGGCCTCAGCCCCGCGGTTGTCGTCTGCGTGCGCCACCATGTGCACGCCCAGGCCGAGCGCGTGCTGCCGACGACGCTGAAGCGGCGCGAGATCCTTGCCCTGTCGCTGCTGGCGCGCGCGATGATGGTCGAGCCCGGCGCGCTGGACGATCGCGTGGCGCACGTCGCGCCGCTGTGCAACGTCGACACGCAAGGGCTGCTGCGCGCCGCGCGCCGCGTGCACGGCCAGGTCGAGGAGGCGGTCGCACACGGCCGCTGACGAGGCACGAGCCTGCGGGCGCCGAGTCAGGGAAGCCCCGACCCGTCGTGGCGGGGCGACCCGCTACGCTGACACGCGCCGCGACGCAACCGCGGCGCACGAAGGGTCCGACGATGAGCGCCACTGACATACCGGCCGAGCTGCTGGCACTGCAGCGCCTGTACCACTGGGAGCGCTCTGCGCCCGAGCGCGCGGTGCTGACGCAACCGATGGGCGGTGGCGTGGTGCGCGACTTCACCTGGCGCCAGCTGATGGACCAGACCCGGCGCATGGCTGCGCACCTGCAGAGTCTGGGCATCGCACCTGGCGATCGGGTGGCGATCCTGTCGAAGAACACCGCCTGGTGGCTGATGGCCGACTTCGCGATCTGGATGGCCGGCGGCGTGTCGGTGCCGCTGTATCCGACACTGGCGGCGCCGACGATCCGGCAGATCCTGCAGCACAGCGAAGCGAAGCTGCTGTTCGTCGGCAAGCTCGACGGCTGGGACGCGATGAAGGCCGGCGTGCCGACGGCGCTGCCGTGCATCGCGCTGCCGCTGGCGCCGGCCAACCACGGCTATCCGACGTGGGAGGACATCGTTGCGCGCACGCAGCCGATGGCCGGCGAGCCGGTGCGCGCCGGCGACGAGCTGTCGACCATCATGTACACCTCGGGGACTACCGGCACGCCCAAGGGGGTGATGCACAGCTTTGCCACCTTCGCCTGGTCGGTGCGCGCGGGGCTGTCGCGCGTGGCGGCGATCAACGAGAGCGCGCGCATGCTGAGCTACCTGCCGCTGTCGCACGTGGCCGAGCGGACGCTGGTCGAGCACGGCATCCTGGCCACCAGCATGCACGTCTACTTCGCTGAGAGCCTCGATACCTTCACCGCCGACCTGCAGCGCGCGCGGCCGACGGCATTCTTCTCGGTGCCGCGGTTGTGGGTGAAATTCCAGCAGGGCGTGCACGCCAAGATGCCGCCGCAAAAGCTGCAACGCCTGTTGAGGCTGCCGATCGTCGGCCGCATCGTGCGCAAGAAGGTGTTGACCGCGATCGGCCTGCAGGACTGCGAGTTCGCCGCCGGCGGTGCCGCACCGATGCCGCCGGAGTTGCTGCGCTGGTACGAGCGGCTCGGCCTGTCGATCGTCGAGGTCTATGGCATGACCGAGAACTGCGGTGTCTCGCACGCCACGCTGCCCGGCGTGCCGCGCCCCGGCACCGTGGGCCTGCCGTACACCGGCGTGCAATCGCGCCTCGACCCCGGCAACGGCGAGATCCAAGTCAAGAGCCCCGGCCTGATGCTGGGCTACTACAAGGAGCCCGAGCTGACGCGCGACACCTACACCGCCGACGGCTGGCTGCACACCGGCGACAAAGGCATGCTCGACGCCGAGGGCAACCTGCGCATCACCGGTCGCGTCAAGGATCTGTTCAAGACCAGCAAAGGCAAGTACGTCGCGCCGGCGCCGATCGAAGACCGTCTGGTCATGCACGACGCGATCGAGGCCTGCTGCGTGACCGGCGCCAACCTTGGCCAGCCGCTCGGCATCGTGATGCTCAACGCGCAGGCGGTGGCGCAGGCCGTCGACAACGGTGCGCGCGGCGCCCTCGAAGAGTCGTTGAGCGAGCACCTGACGCACATCAACGCCGCGCTCGACCCGCACGAGCAACTCGACTGCCTGGTCGTGGTGACCGAGCCGTGGACGGTCGACAACGGCTTCATCACGCCGACCTTCAAGGTCAAGCGCAACCGCATCGAAGAGGTGTACGCGGCGCGCTATGAGAGCTGGCTCGGCGCGCGTCGCCCGGTCGTCTGGTCGACCTGAGTCTCGCCCTTGTGCCCGGCGCGCTCAGTCCACCTTGGCGCCCGAGACCTTCACCACCTGCGCCCACTTCCTCGTTTCGGCCTCGATGTGACGCGCGAACTCGGCCGGCGTGTTGCCGCTGGGGATCGCGCCTTGCGACACCAGGCGTTCCTTGACGGCGGCGCTGGCGAGCGACTTGGCGACCTCCTGCTGCACGCGGTTCACCACGTCGGCCGGCGTGCCGGCCGGGGCCAGGAGACCGAACCACGACGACGCCTCGAAGCCCTTCAACGCAGGGCCGCCGGCCTCGGCGATGGTGGGCAGGTCGGGCAGCACCGATGAGCGCACCGCGCTGGTCACCGCCAGCGCCTTGAGCTTGCCCGCCTTGATGTGCGGCAACGAACTCGGCAGGTTGTCGAACATCAGGTCGACACTGCCGCCGAGCAGGTCGATCAGCGCCGGCCCCGAGCCCCGATACGGCAGGTGGACCATGTAGGTGCCGGTCATCGACTTGAACAGCTCGGCCGACAAATGGATCGAGGTGCCGTTGCCAGAGCTCGCGACGTTGAGCTTGCCCGGGTTGGCCTTGGCCGCGCGCACCAGGTCGGCCACCGAACCGATCTGGTAGCGCTGCGCCGTGCCGGGGTTCAGCACCAACACGTTGGGCACCCCGGCGCACAATGTGATCGGCGCGAAGTCCTTGACGTGGTCGTAGGGCATCTTGGGGTACAGCGCCGGGTTGATCGCATGCGTGCCGACGGTCCCCATCAGCAACGTGTAGCCATCGGGCGCCGACTTGGCGACCTCGGCCGCGCCGGTGTTGCCGCCGGCGCCGGGCTTGTTGTCGACGACGAAGGGATGGCCGAACGCGCGCTGCAACTCCGGCGCCAGAGCACGCGCGATGATGTCGGTGGTGCCGGCGGCGGCGAAGGGCACAACGATGCGCACCGGCTTGGTCGGCCACGCTTGCGCCCGCGCGCAAGGTGCGATGCCGAGCGCCGCCAACGACCCCACGAACTGGCGGCGCGACACGGGATGCTGCATCTGAACCACTCCCTGCTTGCAGGCGCGACCTATCGTCGCGTGCCGGCGCAGTGTGGTTGATCCGGCAGCGCGCCGCACTTGGGCACTACCCGTGCGCTTGGCAATGGGTGCCGACGCCAGGGTGGCCGTAGGCCAGCGTGGAGGCCGGCCGCGCGATCAGTCGGCGAATCAGTCGAAAAAAAAGGGGAGCGGGACGTTTGGTGCGGGTTTCGCTCTCAATCACCCGCGCCGGCCCGCTCCCCGTCTGGACGTCAACCCTGTCCCAAACCCGAACGACGCCTTCCCTGTGGAGCTCAGGGCAGGCGGTGAAACTGGAAAGACAGCTGCAAGCCGCGCTCGCGTGGCGTGCGCAGCACTTGCGCCGCAGGCGCTGCCGCGTGCACCGGTGTGCGCGCTGGTGCCGCCTGCTTCGGGGCCGGCTTCAGCACGCTGGGGGCATGTCGATTCATGGCGGCAGCTCCGGTCGCGACCCCTCAGCGAAACGCTGGGGCAATCCGCAGCGTGGGGCTCGGGTGCAGCGGCGTGATGAACGCCTCGCTCGCGTCCTCGGCCACCGCGACCATCTCGGGCGCCAACGCGGCCGACGCGCGCTGTGCCCACTCGGCCAGCGCGTTACCGGTAGGCCAGCGCACGCCGCCTGGTTGTGCCAGGCGCAGCAACGAGGAGGCGCCACCGTACACGCTGTGCGCCGCGGCGCGCATGCGTCGGGGGCGAGCGAGTGGGGCAAATCCGCTGGGCATCGCAATCTCCTGATTCTTCGGCGTACGGCCAGGGCCGTCGCGCATGCCTTAGCCAGCGCATCAACCGTGCCAAGCCACCGAATGGGTGGTCGGCGATCCGCGGCGTGAACGCGGTCACACGGTGCCCGAATCCGCGCGCCCAGGAGCGGCGCGGGTGACCAGACTTTTGTTACAGGTCTGACCGGGATGGTCAGCGGTCATGCCAGCAGGTGACGCACGACCGCGTCGACGACGGCACTGTCCTCGAGGATGCGCCGGTGTCCGAGGCCGTGCGTCACCTGAAGCCGCGCATTGCCGAGCGCCTGCGCCAAGGCGCGTCCGCCCGCCAGCGGCGCGGTGCGGTCCGCGTCGTCATGGACCACCAGCGTCGGCAGCGTCACGCGGGAGCCGAGCCAGTCCGGCGCGAACTGTTCGACGCCAACGCCCTCGCGATCGGCAATCGCGCGCTCCATGCGTTCGGCCAGGGTCTCACCGAGGCCGAGCCCGCTGGCATACCAGCGCAGGAACAGCGCCGGCGGCGGCGATGGCGCCAGCAACACCAACCGCTGCGCCGCCAGCCCGCGCGCCGACGCGTGGCTGACCGCAAGCGCGCCCAACGAGTGCGCCACCGCGCCGAACCAGGGGCCGAGCGTGGCCGATGCCGCGAACAGCGCGCGCACCCATTGCGGCAACGTGGCTCGTGTGCCGTCGCTGGCGCCGTGCGCCGGCAGATCCAGCAGCACCGGGTCGAGGCCGGCCGCGGCCACGGCATCGCCGAGCACGCGCATCTGCTGCGCGTCGCCGGCCCAGCCGTGGGTCAACAGGACGCGGCGGCGGCCGACGGTGTCCGGGCGCTGCCAGCTGACCAGCGCGCCATGCTCGAAGCGGTGCCGATGGGGCCGCCACGATGCCGGCACAGCCGCAGTGCGTGCACGGCGATCGCGCACCTGCGGCGTGAAGAACAGGCGCATCGCCAGGCGGGTGCCGATGTCGGCCGACACGCCATGCGCCGCGCGCACCGCGGCTGCGAGCGCGCGGGCGGCGGGCGACGCGTAGAAGGCCGCGGCGGGGTTGGAGGGTGTGGCGGTGTTCATGCGGGCGCCTCCGGGCGGGTGACTGGCAGTGCGGGATCTGGCTTTGCCGCACGACCGTGCGAAATGGGTGCGAGCACATCCGACGGCGGGGAGCGGACCCATGACGGATCAGTGCGCGCGCTGGCGCGTGCGCGATGGCACCGCGCGATCGGCGATCAGCCGTTGCCAGGTGGCCCAGGCCCGATCGAGCGCGCGCGCGTCACCGAGAAAGCCCGCGTCGCGCATCGCGCCGGTGAACAGCGCGTCCATCTCGAACACGAGTTGATCGGCGTCGGTGCCGGCAGCCAGATGGCGTTCGCCGATCGCCTGCAGCACGGTGCGCCTGAGCACCGTGCGCCAGCGGCGAACGCCGTCGAGCAGGGCATCGCGCAGCGGACCCTGGCGGTCGTCGTACTCGAAGGCGCCTGCGCAGTAGATGCACCCGTGCCGCACCTCGACGCGGCGGGCCCGCTCGAGCCAGCGCTGCATCAGCGTGTTCAGCCTCGGCAGGCCGCGCGCCTCGCGCATCGCCGGGGTGAACACGTCGGCGACGAAGCGGCGGTCGTACTCCGCCAGCACCGCGGTCTGCAGCGCCTCGCGCGAACCGACCCGGGAGAACACGCCGCTCTTGGACAAACCGAGCCGTTTGGCGACCTCGCCGATGGTGAGGCTTTCGAGGCCCTCGGCGGCTGCCATGTCGAGCGCGGTGTCGACGATCGCGGCCAGCGTCAGTTCGCTGCGGGCTTGGCTGGGCATGGCCGCAATTTAGCACGACCGTGCGCAAACTGCCGGGCCAGCGACCCGGCAGCGCATTGCAGTTGAAACCAGCGGGTCGTCAGGCAGCGCCCTGGTAGCCGCGCGGAATCGCACCCAGCAACCGGCGCGTGTATTCCTGCACCGGCGCGGCCAGGATCTGCTGCGCACTCGCCTGCTCGACCACCTCGCCGTCCTTCATCACCAGCACCTCGTCGCTGAGGAAGCGCACCACCGAGAGATCGTGGCTGATGAAGACGTAGGCCAGGCCCAGATCGTCCTGCAGGTCCTTCAGCAGGTTGAGCACCTGGGCCTGCACCGAGACGTCGAGCGCGCTCACGGCTTCGTCGAGCACCAGCACCTCGGGCTCCAGCGTCAGGCAGCGCGCGATCGCGATGCGCTGGCGCTGACCGCCGGAGAATTCGTGCGGGTACTTGCCGAACGCCGAATCGTCGAGGCCCACCTGCGCCAGCAGCGCGCGTGCGCGGCGCTCGCGCTCGCCCTGGCCGGCGCCGATGCCGTGGATCGCCATCGGCTCGGTCAGGGTCTGGCCGATCGTGAAACGCGGGTTGAGCGACGCGTACGGGTTCTGGAACACGATCTGGATGCGCCGGCGCATCGCCTGGCGCTCGGCGTCGCTCATCGTCAGCAGGTCCTGGCCGTCGAACAGCACCTCGCCGGCGGTGGGCTCGTGCAGCCGCAGCAGCGTCAACCCCATCGTGGTCTTGCCCGAGCCCGATTCGCCGACCACGCCCAGCGTGTGGCCGCGCCGCAGCTCGAAATTGACATCGCGCACGGCCTTGAACTCGCGCTGACCGAACAGTCCCTCGCGCAGAAAGAAACTCTTGGCGAGCGAGCGCACTTGCAGCACCACCGGCGCGTTCGGATCCTTCGGCTTGGCGGCCCGAGTCGGCGCCTTGCCTTCGATGTGGTCGTCGATCACCGGCAGCCGGGCGCTGGTGTTCGTCACGCTCGGCCGGCAGGCGAGCAGTGCCTTGGTGTATGCGTCTTGCGGCGACTGGAAGATGCGCGCCACCGGGCCCTGCTCGCGCACGACGCCGGCACGCATCACCACGACGTGATCGGCGATCTCGCCGACGACGCCGAGGTCGTGGCTGATGAACAGCACGCTCATGCGGTGCTGCTGCTGCAGCCTGGCGATCAACTCGAGGATCTGGCGCTGGATCGTCACGTCGAGCGCCGTGGTCGGCTCGTCGGCGATCAGCAGCTTCGGTTCGCAGGCGAGCGCCATCGCGATCATCACGCGTTGCTGCTGGCCGCCCGACAGCTCGTGCGGGTAGCTCGCGAGGCGGCGCTTCGGCTCGGGGATGCCCACTTCGTTGAGCAGCGCTTCGGCACGCTCGAGCGCCGCGCGGCGGCCCAGACCGAGGTGACGCCGCAGCGGCTCGGCCATCTGCGCGCCGACGCTGAACACCGGGTTCAGCGACGTCATCGGGTCCTGGAACACGCAGGCGATCTCCTTGCCGCGCAAGGTCTGCAGGTCGGCCAGCGGCGTGCGCAGCAGATCGCGCCCGTGGTATTCGATGGCCCCGCTGCGCTGCGCGTTCTCGGGCAGCAGGTTGAGGATCGACATGGCGGTGACGCTCTTGCCGGAGCCCGATTCACCGACCAGCGCCACCGTGGTGTGCTCGGGGATGTCGAAGCTGACGCCGTTGACCGCCGGCACCAGCGTCACCGCGCCGCGCTCGCCCAGCCGGAAGGCCACCTTGAGGTCGCGGATGCTCAGCAACATGGGGCTCGTCTTTCGTCCATCATTCCGCGCCGCGCAGCTTGGGGTCGAGTGCGTCGCGCCAGGCGTCGGCCATCAGCGAGAACGCGGTGACAAAGACCGCCATGAACAGCGTGGCCGCGGCCAGCTGCCACCAGTAGCCGAGGATCAACTCGCTTTGCGCCTCGGCCAGCATCGTGCCCCAGCTCACCTGGTCGACAGGCACACCGAGGCCGAGGTACGACAGGATGACCTCGAACTTGATGAAGCCCACCACCAGCAGCGACATGCGCACCAGGATCACATGGCTGACGTTGGGCAGGATGTGGCGAAACATGCGCGATCCGGCGCTGGCGCCGATGGCCTCGGCGGCGCGCACGTACTCGCGCCCGCGGTGCTTGATGAACTCGGCACGCACCTGCCGATACACGCCCGACCAGCCTGTGAGCCCGAGGATCAGCACCACCGTGCCGATGCCGCGGCCGAACACCGCGGCGAAGGCGAAGATCAACAGGATGTCGGGCACCGCGGTGAAGACGTTGTAGACCCACTCGAGGAGATCGTTGATGCGGCGGCCGAAGAAGCCCGCGGCCGCGCCCAGCAAGGTGCCGATGGTGGTGGCCAGCACCGACGCCAGCACGCCGACGAAGACCGACACCTCGGTGCCCTTGATCGCCTTGGACAGCACGTCGCGCCCGAGCCGATCACCGCCGAACGGCAGCGTCTCGCTGCGCGGCGTCTCGGTGGTCTTCATCTTCGCCGCGCGCTCGGCCCACTCCTTGTAGCGCGGCGCCAGTGGATCGACGTCGGAGAGGTCGACGTTGGGGCCCTTCGGTACCTCGATCGTGCCCAGGTCCTCGGGTGGCCGCGGGCCGAGGAACGTCGGAGGCGCGTTGGGCACACCGACCTCCTGCTGCCAGTGGCGCGCAACGACGCCGGTGGCCGACAGTGCGATGAGCGCGAGGAACGCGGCGACGATCGCCAGCGACACCACGCCGACGCGGTCGCCGCGAAAGCGCCGCCACGCGGTGCGCCAAACGCCCTCGGAATGAGCCGGCGTCGCCGGCAACGGAAGGACCGCGCTCATTCGACCCCCTTGGGCCAGCGAGCCATCCCCCCGAGGGCGGGCGAGCACCTCCGGAACGGCCGTGCGGCGCTCACTTCAGCACCACGCGCGGGTCGACCACCTTGTAGAGCACGTCGGTGGCCAGGTTGATCAGCATCGTCAGCATCGCCAGGTACACGGTGGTCGCCTGGATGACCGGATAGTCGCTGCGGTTGACCGCCAGCAGCACCTCGCGGCCGAGGCCGGGGATCGAGAAGAACACCTCAATCAGGAACGAGCCGACGAAGATGCCGGGCAGCGCATAGCCGATGTTGGTGATGATCGGGATCAGCGCGTTGCGCAGCACGTGCTTGAACAGCACCGTGCCCTCGGTCATGCCCTTGGCGCGCGCGGTGCGCACGTAATCGTGGCCGAGCTCGTCGAGGAAGAACGTGCGGTACAGCCGCGTCTGCGGCGACACGCCCACCAGCACCGCCAGCAGCACCGGCAGCGGCACGAACGTGATCAGGTTGGTCAGCGTCGAATCGCTCCAGCCTTGCACTGGGAACCAGCCGAGCTGGAAGCCGAACACGTACTGGCCGACGATGATGTAGACGAGGAACGAGATCGACAGCGCCACCGTGGAGATGACCATGATCGTACGGTCCGACAGCGAGCCGCGGCGGTAGGCGACCCACATCGCGATCGGCAGCGCGACCAGCGTGTCGAGGATCAGGAACGGGATCATCACCGTCAGCGTGGCCGGCAGCCGGGTGGCGAACAGGTTGCTCACGGCCTCGTTGGTGGCCCAGCTGCGGCCCCAGTCGAAGGTGACGATCTCCTTCAGGTAGATGGCCAACTGCACCCACCACGGCCGATCGAGCCCGAGCTGTGTGCGGATGGCCGCCACCTGCTCCTGGGTGGCGTTGAGGCCGCCGAGAATCACTGCGGGGTCGGCGCCGAAGAACTTGAACAGCAGGAACACCAACACCACCACGCCGATCAGCGTGGGCACCATCTGCCACAGGCGCCGGATGAGGTAGGCCCACATCGTCGTGTCGAGACTCCCCGCGCGCGCAAAGCGCGGCGCGTCGATTGAGGATGCGCGAGTGTAGAGGCCCACGGCGGGCCGGCCGCCTCAGCGTTTGCCCTCTCGCCATGGGACCGGCGCCGCACCGCCTCAGCGGTGCAAACCCCGGCCGCCGCGGCATGCGGTGCCGGCTAGACTGCGCCCGGCGCCGGGGCATGGCCACCCAGCGCCGTGGGGTTCACGATGGGTCGATCGCTGGTGGGTGTGTGGGTGGCGCTGCTGATCGCCTCGAGCGTGGCCGCTGCCGACGCGCAACGCACGAGCGCGACCAAGGTGCTGCGCTATGCGGTCCCCGCCGCGGAAACCGGCTTCGACCCGGCGCAGGTGACGGACCTGTACTCCAACACCGTGATCACGCACATCTTCGAGGCGCCGCTCGAGTACGAGTACCTCGCACAGCCGGTGCGCGTGCGACCCAACACCGCCACCGCATTGCCCGAGGTGTCGAGCGACTACCGTGATTTCGTCTTCACGATCCGTCCGGGCATCTATTTCACCGATGACCCGGCGTTCAAGGGCCGGCGCCGCGAATTGACCGCGCAGGACTACGTGTACACGATCAAGCGCCACTACGACCCGCGCTGGAAGAGCGGCAAGCTCTACCTGTTCGACACCGAGCAGATCGTCGGCCTGAGCGAGCTGAGGCGCGAAGCGCTCGACAGGAAGACCCCGTTCGACTACGACCGCGAGGTCACCGGCCTGCGCGCGCTCGACCGCTACCGCTTCGAGGTGAAGCTGGCGCAGCCGAGTCCACGCTTCTACCAGTTGTTCGCCGATGCCTCGTCCACCGGCGCGGTCGCGCGCGAGGTGGTGGAGCACTACGGCGACCACATCAACGAGCATCCGGTGGGCACCGGCCCGTTCAAGCTGAGCGAATGGCGGCGCAGCTCGCGCATGGTGCTGACGCGCAACCCAGGCTTTCGCGAGCTGCGGTACCACGAACACCCGGCCGCGGGAGACGCGCCGCGCGAGGCGATCGCGCGTG